>PWMU01000183.1 GCA_003558065.1 Opitutia bacterium
CCTTTCCGGCAATCGCCTCGCGCCAATCGGCGATTAAGCGGTCCAGGCTTTCCTGTGCAAGAATGCGTGGAACGTAGTCGAAGAGTGCGTCGCGGACCCCGTAGTTATTCTCTTTCGCCAAGCGAAAAAACCACGCCTCCGCCTCCGCCGGTTTACCGGCCGCTTCGGCCGCAATGGCGAAAAGCTCGCAGGCTTCCCGGAAAACCATTCCCATTCCCCCGGAAGAATCGTCCACCCGTTCCATCACGGCGGCATCCGACCGAATCAGCTCGCCGACCGCCTCCATGGCCCGTTGCGGGGCTCGAGCAGTTTCAGGAGCACGGACTTCACCCGACCGGAGGGACTGAGTCCGAGCACGGAAAGTTCACGGGAGGGAGCTTGCTGCGAAGCGGAAGGCATCGGCACAAGATCCCACTTCCCGAAGGTTCGGGAAAGAGAATTTTCGCCCTGTCCGGAAAAATCCGCGCGGTTTCGCAGCATTTGCGGATCATGCGGGATGCGGGACTCGTGGTAGACGAAAAGCGCGGCTGCTTCGTCCATTACCGCTTGAACGCAAAGGCTCTCGCCGGGTGGCACAAGCATATAGGAAAACTGCTGGATCCGACAACCGGGTCCGGCGGAAACAGGAAGGGAGCGGGATGATGCCGGTTGACGGGAAGATCGCAATTGAGGTTCGTGGCCGGCGCCCGGCGGATTCGGCAACTCGTTGCCGACCTGAATCGCGACGGCATACCCTATGATATTTTTTTGAGAAACTCTGTAAGATTTCCCTGCGGGCGGGAGTGGGTAGGGTGTTATGAAATACTCAATATTCCAACTTGTCGCCGCTCCATTGGCGGCAACGGCCTTATTGACAGCTTCCTTTGCCGTTGCAGGTGAGAATGGCATCGAAGAAACCGAAGTCGAGGTTTCCGAGTACCTGGAGCAGATCGAGCTTCGTTCCATAGTCGCTCTTCCCGGCACGCGTATGTTCAGCCTTCACGATCCGGAAAACAATCAAGGATTCTGGATCCAAGTCGGCCAAACCCGTCACGGAATCCAAGCGCTTGCATTCGATCCGGAAACAAACCGCCTCCATCTCAGACATGGCGAGTATGATCGACATGTCGGATTGGCCAGGAGTTATGTGATTTCGGGCGAAGGTGCGCCGGATGGGGAAGGACAAGGAAGTGAACAACAACGGCGCCAGAGTGAAAGAGTGGAACGTCAAAGTGAGCGGGAGGATCGCCAGGACGCAAGAGATCAATGGCGGGATTTACGGGAGCGGTTGAGAACAGTCGGCGAAGAATCGCCCGAAATCGCAGCAATCAGTGAGCGTTTCAGCGCGTATCGGGAGGAAATGCGAACTTTGGGCAATGCTATGAGCGAGGCCGAACGGGGTTCTGAGGAGTTCGTGGAGTTGAGCGGGAAGCTTGAAGCACTGCTTGATAACTACAGCCAATTTCAAGAGTCTGCCACGGAAACCCTCATGGAACACCCCGACTTCGACGAAGCGGATGCCCGGAGAATGCTGGATCGGAGCCTGGAAACCGGTCCGAGAAGAAGGGATGGTTCAAATTGATGACAATTCACCGCATGAGCTTCACGTCACCCCGCAATTGGAATCGGAACATGAGGGTTCAACCTTCGTAAATTCATCAGACAAACCGCATATCGGGCTCAGCATGGCGAGGGCTGGCGCAAAACCCGCGAAAGGGGAATGGTATGCAGGGTTCGCGGGACCGGGCGGAATGCGGAAGAAATTCGACGAAAACGATGAAGTGGTCGGTGTGGAGGTTAATCCGTTGTGGGGGGGCATGATATGGGCAAAATAACGGCGAAAGTGCGCTGCCTACCCGTTTTGACCAACGCATTGCGAACGCGACATAGAAGCCGGCGCGGGCAGGATTTGCCTTCCCGGGGGCGCTAATCCCCCACCAAGCCCGAAAGCAAATCCCGCCCCGAGTGAGACGATCGCGCCCGGAAGCATCAGCACCGTGGCCAAAGCGTATATTACCGCGAACAGGGCCACCCCGGCCACTCCGAGGTCTCCGACCCAGCTGTTGAAGCCTTGCAGCCACTCGCCGATCGGCAGGCACCGGCTCAACAAAAAGAGTCCCACGAGCACCAGTGCCAGGGCGGCCAGCTTGATGAGGTTGCTTCGCTTGGTGTTTTGCACGGCGGCTTCAGTTGTCATATACAAGATTCGACGTGCGGGCGTCGGATTTATTTCACCGGGCGAGCGTGGCGAATTGACCGGCTTTGGATTCTATTTATACGAATTGAATCGGATCGGCAACCATTGCATGGGTTCCTCGGGTCGATGACTTGGCGGCCATCGCTACCGGTGTTTCCGGATGGTCCGTCTTGTGTGCCGTATGATGGGTCTGCGAAGACGTAGCGGCGTGCTTTAGCCGCCGATGCGAGATCAGATCTCTTTCTGTTGTCGCCTGGCCCGCCAGCGGACCAGGCGTTCGGGGGACAGGCCGAGCTTCCATCCCCACAGCATGAATTGGTGGGTGAGGGTGGTTCGGAAAATGCCGTGGAGATGCCACCGGCGGGCGGATGAGGTCACGTGTCCCGGTACCAGGGCAATTCGTCCCCTGCGCCGGAGGCGCCGCACCCACTCGCAGTCCTCCATGACCGGAAGTTCGCGAAAGCCGCCGGTTTCGGCAAAGACGGTTTTGCGTACGAAAAGCGCCTGGTCGCCGTAGGGCAACTGTCGGAATCGCGACCGGAGGTTCGCGCCGGCGGCCACCAGGCGCAGGCTGGTACGGGGGTCATCGAATCCCAGGCGAAACGCACCGGCCACGATTCCGGGCCGGTTCAGGGCCGCTTCGATCTGTTCACGGTATCCGCGGGGCAAGCACGTGTCCGCGTGCAGAAAGAGCAGGATTTCTCCGCGCGCGGCGGCCGCACCGGCGTTCATTTGCGCCGCGCGCCCCGATTTCGTGGGCAGGATGCACGCTCCGGTTGCTTCGGCGATTTGACGGGTTGCGTCGGTACTGCCTCCGTCCACTAAAAGGATTTCCGTTTCCGGATCCGAGTCGATGCTATTGAGGGTTTTTCCCAGCAGCGCCTCTTCGTTCAGTGCGGGAATGACGATCGAAAGTCGCGGATCGGCTGTTTCGCCACGGGCTTGGGTTTCCGTCATGTCGCACCGATTACACCAGGGCGCCGCCGCAACTGGAGCCGTGGCCGGCGGTGCAGCCGAAACAGTGGGAGCCGGTGCGGATGGGCAAGTTGTGAAACGTGTCGAGATCGAGATCCCAGAGCTTGTAGGGACCGGCCCGGTTGCCGGGTGTGAGCCCGATCTGCTGATTGAAATCGCAATCGTAAACGTTGCCCAGCCAATCGACGTTGATGGTGTCCCGGCACATCAGGCCGTCCACCGAAGCCGGGTTGAAGTTTTCCACGAGCAAGCGCATGTAGCTTTCGAGCTGTCCATTGTGTTTGAGGTAGGCGGCGAAGCGGGCGATGGGGATGTTGGTGATGGTGTAAAGACGGTGGAAATCGATATCGAAGTGCTGTTTCAGCTCCCGTTTGTAATCCCCTTCCAGCTCCTCCTGTTCCGGCGGGAGAGTGGCACCCAGGGGATTATATACCAGGTTCAAGGGGAGCCTTTTCTCCCGGCCGTACCCGAGAGCGTTCAACCGTTGAAGAGTCTGTATGCTGGCGTCGAATACGCCTTCGCCGCGCTGTTTGGTCACGTTGTCGGGACTGTAACACGGCATGGAGGCGGTTATTTCGATCCCGCGCGTGGCGAAGAACTCCGGCAAATCCTCGTAACCCGGCTCGAGAAGAATGGTCAGATTCGAGCGGTCGATCACATGCAGGCCCATGGCGTGAACCCGGTCCACCAGACGCCGGAAATCCGGGATCATCTCGGGAGCGCCGCCGGTCAGGTCAACGGTGCCCACCGGGTTCGCCTCCAGCCACGCAAGGATGCGATCGACGGTCTCGCCGGACATGATTTCTTTGCGTTTGGGACCTGCGTTTACGTGGCAGTGGATGCACGTGAGGTTGCAAATTTTTCCCACGTTGATCTGCAGGACGCGCGGTGCGGAGCGGGTCAATTCTTTGCCATGCTCCGCCAAGGTCGCCTGAAACGTGTCCAGGCGGGACCTGGCGGCGAATGCTTGTTCGGTTTGTAATGGCATAACTATTACCGAGCCGTTTCCACGACGGATTTCGCGGCCTCGATGAGTTCTTCTCCGGACAACCGCTCCCGGTAGTCGGGGTTGACATCAGCGTAGCGGATGACCCCCTCGGTATCGATGATAAACACGGCGGGATGGGGGAGCAGGTGATGGTCCCTGCCGGAGTCGGCTTCCAAATCAATGCCATGGTTTTCCCTATAGACCCGCACCAGATCCGGCTCCACCTGAAAGGCGATCCGGAAGCCCTGGGCCGCGTCCATGTCGCTGTCGGACAACAGCAGATACTCGAAGTCGCCCGATCGCTCGGTCTCTTTGATCTTTCCGGGGCGGTCGGGACTTATTCCGATAATCCGCAACCCCATCTCCCGGATCTCCTGTTCCACGCTAGCCACCTCGCTCAGGTGAGTGGTGCAGAACGGGCACCAGCCGCCGCGATAAAAGATGAGCAGGGCCGGCTGTTCGGACACCGCCTCGCGAAGGGGAAACGGTTCGTTGTCGGCGGTTTTGAGCACCGCGTCAGGGACCTGATCGCCCGCCTGCTTCCATTCGTTCTCGACGTCGCCCAAGGCCGGGACTCCGGCCAGCAGGCTCCCCAGGACCAGCGCTTTCACGAGAGCTATCGGGCGGCAGGTTACGGTATGTATTTTCGTTCTATTCATATTCTATTGTTCAAAGAGTTCAGTCTCGGGATAAAACGCCTGCCAGGCAAACCAGAAGGGGAGGACCACCGGCACGGATCCTCCTTCCTGTGTTTGGACTTGGACATGTTTCCTTTCCCTGTGTATTCACTTCAGGCTTCATCGATCCATTTTTCCATCTCTTCACGGGGAGCGCGGCTCATGAGCAGGTACCTCCGATCCTGTTCTCCCCACGCAAAGGCATTCCATCCTTCCCTTGCCTGCCATTCCCCGCGGGGAAACGTAGCCAGCAGCGGCGTATCGGCCCGCATAACAAACAAGTGGACCGCCTCCCCGTCGCGCAGCAGGCACAAAAGACTGATTTCGCTGCCGTCCGGCTCCTGGAAAACGGTGCAGCCGAGAGCCCCAGCCCCGGCAAGAGTTTCGGGAATCGTCTCCGGGACGGGAGAACCGCGCTGCTGAAGCCAGGTGTGCAGGTCGGCGAACGAGTCCGCCCGATAAGAAAAGGGCATGGCCGAAGAAGCCATTTCGATAAAGCCGTCCATCCCGGTGTTTTCCACCACCCGTGCCGCACTTCGGTCGTGCAGGCCCGCCCAGTAAATGACACCGATCCCGGCAAGGAGTACCAACGCGGCCGCGAGGCCGCTGAGCCAGGCCGGAAACCGCTTACTGCCACGGGCCTCGAGCCGTGCGGCATTCAGTGTATTCGTGCGGCCCTCGGCGGGAACGGGAATATCCCGAAGTGCTTGGGCCATTTCTGCGTCGAAACGCCTTTGCTCCTCAAACCAACGACCGAGTTCCGGATCGCGGCGCGCCTGTTCCAGGGCCTCACGGATGTAAGGATCCCCCGCATCGCCGCCGCCGGGGCGGTAGGCGCTCAGGATTTGACGTGCTTCTTCATTGTTCATGACTGTGACTGCTCCCTGGGAAAGGGGACCACTTCGCCCAGGCTGTTCTCGCGACTCCCCTGCAGATGCCGGCGCAAGCGGTCCTTGCCGCGCCGGATCCGTGACATAACCGTTCCGATCGGAATGTCCAGGACCTCGGCGATTTCGGCATAGGAATGATGTTCAAAGTAAAAAAGCGCCAGAGGCGCCCGAAAGTCCTCCTCCAGGCGGGCCAGGGCGGCAACCGCCACCCGGGAGTCGACCCGCTCGCGGGCCTGTCCCGTTCCGGAATCCGGCAGAATTTCCTCCTTGAGTTCGAGGTTGGGGAATTTTTTCCGTCGCCGCGCCTGATCCAGGAACTCCCGATAAAGGACGGTAAACAACCAGGTCTTGACGCGGTGACGCTTCTTGAGGAGGTGTCCTTTCCGGGCCCATTTCAGAAAAGCGTTCTGAGTCAGGTCGAGCGCGTCCTCCCGGCTCCCGCACAGAGAGTACGCGAAACGATAAAGCGGGTCATACCATTTCCGCACGAGATTCGCGAATTCCGACTCCTGACTCATTGACAGTGAGACGTGCCGGCGGACGATCTATTCCCGGAAAAAACCGGGGTAATTCACTCGTTGTCCGCCGGAGTATTCTTGATCACGGAAACCAGACTCCCAAGCAGCCAGGGCGCCACTTCGAGGGCAATTTCGAGGATGTTGTTCAATACGGTCATTGGCGGATCCCATCGCGGTGACGCGACAATTCTCATGAAGTCGGGGGCCCGGTCGAAGGCTTTCAAGCGTCCGGCGCGTATGGCTGGGGGAGCGGCCGGCGTTGGATTGATACAGTGCTTGGGATGAGCAGGCCGAATCGCGTCGGATGTGTCAGTCGCTCTGAATCAAGGGTGACTGCTTGTCTCCCGGCGGTTCGCGGTCGCCGGGAGCCTCGTCGATGTCCGACCGGATGATCAGGCGGGCGCCGCGGTTGAAGCTGGCGTAGGCGTAGAGCCAGTCGAGAAAGACAAACAGCTTGTTGTGAAAGCCCACCAGGAACATGAGGTGGATGAACAACCAGGCCAGCCAGGCGGGGAAGCCGGACATCTCGAATTTGCCGACCTGCGCCACGGCCCGCGAGCGGCCGATGGTCGCCATCGAACCTTTGTCGAAGTAGGCGAAGGGTTTTCCCGACGACGGTTTTCCGGCCCGCAGGTCTTCCCGCAGGACGGTCGCCACGTGGTGTCCCATTTGCATGGCCGCCGGAGCCACGCCGGGCACGCGGCGGCCATGGGCGTCGTCCAGTTGAACGATGTCGCCGATCGCGAAGACTTCGGGATGACCGGGGACGCGGAGATCCGGCTCGACGGGGATACGTCCGGCGCGGTCCAACGCCACCCCGAGTTTGCGGGTGATCGGGGAGGCTTGTACGCCCGCCGCCCAGACTACGGTGTCGGCTTCGGCCCGGCCGCCTTTGAAGGTGACGGTTCCGTCCTCGATATGCGTCACCGGGGCGCCGGTCCTGACCTCGACCCCGAGGGCGCGCAGTTGTTTCTCCGCGCTTGCCGACAGTCGCTCGGAAAACGTCGGCAGGACGCGCGGGCCCGCTTCCAGCAAAAGAATCCGCGGTTCCATTCCGGCGGCGTGCCGGTATTCCGGTCGCAGAACGCGCCGGGCCAACTCGGCGAACGATCCCGCCAATTCCACGCCGGTGGGGCCCCCGCCGACCACGACGGCGGTCAGGTGCTTGCGACGGCGGTCCGGGTCGGCCTCGGTCTCAGCGCGTTCGTAGGCCATGAGGAGCCGGTGACGAATCCGCAGGGCATCGGTTACGTTCTTGAGGCCGGGCGCGTGTGCCGCCCACGCGTCGTTGCCGAAGTAACTGGTCACGCCGCCCAGGGCCACCACCAGGTAATCGTATGGCAACTTCTGGCGGCGCAGCATCACCCGCCGGTTCGACAGATCGAAATCGATCACCGTGCCCATGACCACGCGCAGATTCGACCGGCGTTTGAAGATGTTGCGGATCGGATACGCGATTTCGGTGGAGGCCAGGCCGGCGGTCGCCACCTGGTAAAGCAGCGGTTGAAAGAGGTGGTGATTCTGCCGGTCCACCAGGGTGATATCCACCGGTGCTCCGCTCATTTTCCGGCAAAAGGCAAGTCCGCCGAAGCCGGCCCCCAGGACCACCACGTGCGGACGCTTCTCCTCGTTCCCGTTCATTCCATTTCTCTTTGCTTCGGTATGGTTTTCCTGACTCGTTAGGGAATTGATCGTGTCTTTGGTTTCTTAATACACATCGCGCAGGTAACGTTTCTCCGCCTTGAGCCGCTTGACGTATTCGGCGGATTGCTCGCCGGTCATGGCGCCTTCCCGGGCGACGATTTCCTCCAGCGCTGCGTGGACGTCCGCCGCCATGCGCTGGGCGTCGCCGCACACGTAGAGGTGCGCGCCTTCCTCCAGCCAGGCGAAGACCTCCCGTCCGTGTTCGTGCATCCGGTGTTGCACGTACACTTTCTCGGGCTGGTCGCGGGAAAAGGCGACGTTGAGTTTGGTCAGCGCTCCCGTCTTCAGGTGTTCCTGCCATTCCAGTTGGTAAAGAAAGTCGTGCAGGTAATGCTGCTCGCCGAAAAACAGCCACGACCGGCCCCGCGCTCCCGCGGCCGCCCGTTCTTCGACGAAGGCCCGGAAGGGCGCCACGCCCGTGCCGGGGCCGATCATGAGGATCGGAGTGTCCGGATCGCGCGGGAGTTTGAAGGTCTTGTTGCGGGAAAGATAGATTCCCACCTTGTCGCCCTTGTTTAGACGATCGGCCAGGTCGGTCGTGCAAACGCCGCCGCGCTCGCGGCCGTGCGCCGAATAACGCACCACGCCCACGGTCAGATGGGCCTGGTCGGGATGGGCGCGGAGGCTCGACGCAAGGGAATAAAGTCGGGGTTGCAGCGGACGCAGGGCGCCGGTCAGTTGCGCCGGGGTCAGGGACTTCGCGGGGAAATCCTGCAACAGATCCAAGACATCACGGCCGCGGAGGTATTCCCGCAGGTCCGCTTTCCGTTCGTCTTGCAGCAGGTCACGAAGGTTCTCGTCGCCGGTTGTGCTTGCGTGGGAGGCGAGCACCGGCGGCGTCAGAGCGGCGATCTCGAGCCGGGTGCTCAAGGCCTCCCGCAGGGGGAGTGTCTCTTCCTTGATCGTCGCCTCTTCGTCTCCGGAAAAGCCCGCGGTTGCGAGGATCCGGTCCACCAGTTCCGGATCGTTGGCCGCCACCAGACCCAGGGAATCGCCGGGTTCGTAGCGCAGACCGGAACCGGCTAGGGAGAGTTCGAGGTGAAGATTTTCCTTGGCCGAATCGGTCGGGCTGAGGGAAACCTTTTCCACGACTTCGGCCGGAAATGGGTTCCGGGCGGTGTAGTCCACGGTGGGTTCGGTTATCGGTGCAACGGACGCACCTTTTTCTTCCACGACGGTTCCACGGGCGGTGCCGTTGGTTTCGGTCGCGCGGCGTTCGAGTTCGGCCAGCGCGGTTTGCGCCCAGCTTTCGTAGCTTTCGCGGAAGTCGATGTCGCAATCGACCCGGGGCGCGATGCGGGTGGCGCCCAACGCCTCCAGCCTGCCGTCGAAATCCTTGCCCATCTTGCAGAACGCGTCGTAGGCCGTGTCGCCGAGGCCGCAGACCGAAAAACGGAGCCCGTCCAATCGCGGCATCCCGTCGCTCATCAGTTTCTCGTAAAAGCCTTCCGCCCCTTCCGGCGGGTCCCCGTCGCCCCAGGTGCTGACAATGACCAGCAGGTTTTCCTTCTCCCGCAATGCGGACGGCTGGAGATCGGCCATATCGACCGGGGAAGCGTGAAATCCGGCTTGCTTGGCGCGCTTGGCGGTCTCGTCGGCCAATCCCTCGGAATTGCCCGATTCGGTTCCGTAGAGGACCGTCAGAGGAACGGCGCGGGGTCCGGCCGGACGCTCGCTCTGCGCCGGCTCGGCCGGGGGATCTCCTTCGTTCCCGAACCCCGCCCGATGCCGGGCGAGGAAGCCTTCGACCCACGCGGTTTGTTCGGGGGAGAGCGATGGCAGAAAACCCTTCAGCCAGCGTCGGTCCTCCTCGCGGAAGGGCGCGGTTTCCGGTATGAGGTTTGAATTATTCATAGAAGTGAGTGAATTTTGTAAAATTTCAAATTACAGATACTTGAGAGTCTTCTTGGAACTGGGAAAACCATATTCGCGCGTTTAACTTTAGTTTGTAACCTAAAATACTATAGAAAAAAATGCGTTCTTCAAGGAAGGAGGCGGATTTCTTCTCCGTCCCGTCCGAACGGCATTCGTATGCGCCGGGAACGCGGGCATCCTTGCCCGCCATCCTATTTTTTCTCCGCGCAAGTCTTCCCCCAAAAGCGGCCCCCACTTTTCACTTGTACCTTTATCCTTCTAACTTCAGGCGGGCAGGGATGCCCGCGCTCGTGCGCCGAAGACCTCCACCGGGGAAGCGCCGCCGGGAGACTATGCCAACGAAATCTCCCGGCGGCGGGTCTTTTTCTTCCTTCCCCAGGTCACAGTCTGGGAAATTGTTTATTGGCTGGCCGCGGGAACCGGCTTCCTGTGCCGCAGGTGTTCCGCAGCCGCCACCATGTTTTCCAAGGCGGGTTTGACCTCGTCCCAACTCCGGGTCTTGAGACCGCAGTCGGGATTCACCCAGAGGCGACCGGGTTCGATGACTGCCATCGCCTTTTCCAAAAGGGTTTCCATCTCGGCGACCGAGGGAAGCCGCGGAGAATGGATGTCGTAAACACCCGGCCCGATTTCGTTCGGGTACTCGAACGCCGCGAAGGCATCCAGCCGTCCCTTGCGGTAGCGGGCGCGTTGGGCGCGCACCTCTTTGGTCTGCGGGAAGGATCCGATGGTGGTGGTCGGCCAATCCGGCAGGTTCAGGCGTTGACGCTGGACTTCATGACGGACGGCGTATTGGTCGGGGCGCCGGCAATCGCGTTCGGAGACGGCGGCCGCGCGCTTCCTGACGTTCCCATCGCGGGTGCGGGCATCCTTGCGCCGGCTCCGGTGGGCCTCGCGATTTTGTTTCAAGGCTCCGTTTGAGGTCCGGCCGGAGGCGAGATCGCGCAGCTCCGCAAGCTCGTCCAGTTTTTCGTCGGCGAACGCCAGCCAGTTTTTGAGATCGGATTCCAACCGGTTCTCGTTTTGCAGGGAGACGGGGACATGGAGGAAGGAACAGGAGCCGGCCAGAATGAGACGGTCCTCGCCCAGCGCGTTTTTCGCCTCGTCGATGAGTCGGAGCGACGCTTCGTAATTGTTTTTCCATACGTTCCGGCCGTCAACCACACCCAGCGAGAGCGTTTTGTCTTCGTGATATCGCCCGATTACCGTATTGACTTCGTTTTGGCCGCGAACGGCGTCAATGTGCAGGGCGTCGGCGGCCAGGGCGAGAAAGGTGTCGAGGTTTCCCCGCAACTCGCCGAAATAGGTTGCCGCCAGGATCCTTGTGCCCTTCGCCGCCGCCGACAGGCGGGCGTGCGACCGGATCAGGGCTTCCCTGTGTATTTCCTCCAGGTCCGTCGCCAGCACCGGTTCGTCGATCTGCACCCATTCGGCGCCGAGCTCGTTGAGGCGGTGCAGAATCGTTTCGTATACTTGGAGAATCGCTTCGAGATGTTCGAAGCGATCGAAGCCCGCCCGGGCCTCTCCGGTCATTTTGCCCAGAAGCAGGTAAGAAACCGGCCCGAGCAGGACGGGCTTGGTGAGAATGCCGAGGGCTTTCGCTTCCGAAAACTCGTCGAACACCTTGGTCCCGGACAGTGCGAAGGTCGTGTTTTCCGTAAATTCCGGGACGATGTAATGGTAGTTCGTGTCGAACCATTTGGTCATCTCGGACGCCTGCGCGCCGGTCTCGACTCCGTTTTCACGAGATACTCCGCGAGCCACCCGGAACATCGTATCGAGATCGACATTCCCGTGCGGCCGCTCGAATCGAGGCGGGACGTTGCCGAGCAGACAGCTCATGTCCAGGACCTGATCGTAGAAGGAGAAGTCGTTGGAGGGAATCAAGTCGATGCCGGCCTCCCGTTGCCGCCGCCAGTTGCGTTCTCGCAGGTCGGCACCGGTCTTCAGGAGCGCTTCCCGCGAGAGTTCGCCTTTCCAGTAGGCTTCGACGGCCTTCTTCAGTTGGCGCTTGTCGCCGATTCGCGGGTAACCGAGGGAATTCGTTCGTAGCTTTTGCATCACACCTCCAGTTTAACCCGGGCGCGATTATTCTCAAAACGCAATTGTTTTAGGATGATCATTCATGATAGTTATGATCCCATGATCCAGTTTCGTCACTTGCAGACCCTTGCCGCTCTGGTGGAAAAGGGGAATCTTTCCAAGGCGGCGCGCAGCCTGAACCTGTCGCAGCCGGCCGTTTCGCATCAGATCAAGGCGCTGGAGGAGCACCTGGAAGTTTCCCTGTTCG
>PWMU01000180.1 GCA_003558065.1 Opitutia bacterium
CAAGCCGCTTCAATCGGCTCAGTTTGGGAGAGCTGGAGTCCCATATGCTGGTCATTGGAGATGGCACATCCACCTGGCATCTTGGATGGCTGGGCAGTAATCTGAACTTCCGGCATAATGACCGGGCCAATTATGTGACAGCCGGAGGCTCGGTACGTTCGATCAGCCGCCAGGAACACGAAGACCTTCGCTCCGAACGTTCGGAAATTGAAGCGCTCCTGTACGGTGAATGGAATGAAGTCGATTAGTGAGGTTTCCAGGCAGCACTGTTTCAGGCACATAACCAATCTCAGACACCCAACCAACCCTACACTTGGCATGAATACTGATTTTACCAGTAAAAAACGAGGGTTCCGGTTTTGCGGAACGCTCCTTTCCGTTTTCCTGGCCTCTTCGGTCAGCGCGCCTCTCGCCGCCGGGGAGCCAGGCGACGTGACGGTTTTCTTCGACGATTTCTCGACGTTCGAGTCCGGGGCCTTTCCTGGAGCCGATGAAAACTGGGAAGAAGTGGAGAATCCCGGCCGTACTTTGATCACGGACTTTGAAGGCACCCGGGGGCTGACCTTTGATACGCCTTCTGAAGAGCGTACCACGGTGGAGCGCGCCTTTAGCTTCTCAGCGTCGGGCGATGAGGTCGCTATGAGGTTCACCATTCGCTTTCCCTCCTCGACCTCCGACAATGACGAAATGAACAGCCAGTTTGTGCCGATGGTTCGCATGCACGGCGACACGGGTGATATCCGGCTGGCCATGCAGAGTTGGGGGCGCATCAGGGTATTCACCCTTGATTCTGAAACAGGGGAGCTGACCGACTTTAACCTGGATAGTGATCGGGACGATGGTGTTGCTAATTACATCGGAACGAACCGGTTCGACGAGTTTGTCGAATTGACTCTCACTTACAATCGATCCACCGGCCTGACTACTTTGTCCGGAACGGCCGAAACCGACTACGACTTCCCGGATTATACGGTGGATTGGGATGCGCAGACGGGGATGGAGTTCAACGCCGTGTCGATTGCCAGCGCCAGCAGCACTTCGGGAAACCGAGGGCACAGCGAGAATTTCTCCCAGATCGGAGAAATCGGCTTTTATGCTTCAGGAGCGCCTCTGATAACGAGTTATTCCGATTGGGCGGGGGCCTTTCTCTCAGAGCACCCGGAGGAGGCGGATCGATCCGATGATCCGGGCGGCTATGGAGTTTCGAACTTCGCGCGCTACGCTTTTGCTCTCGATCCGCTGCGGCCGTTCGAGTCACCCCTGCGTGAAGCCTATTGGGTGCCTGAAGACAAGCTGTTCGGCACCCGTTTTCAGCGCTACGAGGGCATCGAGGATGTAACCTATACTGTGGAATCGGCTGAGGAACCAGAGGGCCCATGGGAGGCGCACTCAGGGGAAGAGCTGGTGAAGGAAACCTTCTCGCTGAACGACGGGCGCGAAGAGGTCCGGATTGGCGTTTCCGCGGACGGATTCGACCGCCGATTCTTCCGGGTCCGTGCCGGGTTGCCCGGCGGGCCCGAGGATGCCATTTTTTACGAGGATTTCGAATCTTACTCGGAGGGAGAAACGCCTTCCGGCGAGTGGTTGGTGGACATTCCCGATGATACGGCGGTGTTCGTGGAAGGGGATGCCGGAAATCGTTATCTTACCATGACCGATGTCAACCAGGATTCCCTGGCCCAACTGGTTCGGTCCTTTGATACAGAGGGAGCGGATACCGTCTCTGTAACCTTTGAGTGGTACCGCAAGACTGGAAGGGCCTACAATAATCACTTGGGCGACGAATTGCAGTGGGTTCCCGCTTTCTACCTGTTGCAGAACACGACCGATACGGCATTTTACGGGGACGAGATTGTTGCCAAAATTCGTTTTCGGAGTTGGGATAGGGGGCTTTGGAGGCTTCGCGATGGTTCGGACACCCTTACGCTCGGGGAAGTTGGGTCCGGTGACTTTCTCCACGATGAGCCCTTGTTGATCCGGATGACTTATCGCCGGGAGGGCGAGGTGGGGATCGAGGTTTCCAAGGACGACTTTGAGACCGTGGAATGGAGCGTGACGAACGATTCGGTCCCCGATCTCAATGTCAACGCCGTGGGCATCCGCAGTTCCAATACGGCCACCACCGGAACCAACCGCCTCTACGCGGATCCGGTATGGGAGGTCCGGTCGGTGCTGGTTTCGGGGTCGAATGACTGATTTTTTTGGAACCTATGTTCAACCGGAATATAAGAATGAAAATGGCGGCGGTGGGATTGATGGTCGCCGCACTGGCGGCTTTCAGCCCAAGCTTGGTTGGGGACCCTGCTTCCGATGAACGCAAGGGAATTATTCAGGAGATCTCGGAGGGACTGAACGGAGATGTCTGGACGTTTACCGACGGCGTGGAAACTGTCACCGGCCCCGATCATGCCGTACGTGGCGGCACCCGTTCGATTCGCGGTGTTATCGGTCAAGGCGAGGACAGTTACCGGGCCGAGTACAATGCCCGTCGAGTCATCCCGGACAACGATTATTGGTACGGATGGAGTGTCTTTTTTCCTGAAGACATGCCGGTCGACGAAGATCATTGGGGAACAATATTCACCCAGTTCAAATTCTGGCCGAGAACGGGAATCGACGGAGAGAGTCTGCCCAGCGGAGGGCTTGGTACGCATTTGTATTTAGCGAGCTCAAGGCGTGGGGAGAGGGTGGGGCACCCAGGCACGCCGACCCTCAGAATGGTGCATCACTGGGAGGATATCGACAGCGATGTTGCGGGTGAGCGCGATATCAGGTACGAATCGTTCCTTATCAAAGCGGAGCCGGAACTTGGCGTATGGCACGACTTTGTGATGCACGTTAGGTGGAGTGCGGATGAAAGCGGCTTTCTGAAATTGTGGCACCAGGAGGACGATTCGGAGTACGAGCTTGTTGTCGATCGATCCGGCCCGACAATGTGGAAAAAGCAGCCCGAAGATCAGGGCCCTTTTTTCAGTGCGGGGCCTTATGCCCACGGATCGGTGGCTGCAAGGACCATCTACTCAGACGAGTTCCGGGCGGGAGACGCGACATCGAGCTTCGATGATGTGCGGCCCGACCGGGAAACCGCTTCTGGCGATGAGGATTCCGGTAACTGATGGGCGCACTGGGGTTTTGACGGAATAAAAATTTTTTGCCCTGGCGAAGAGGGTCTGGAGCGAGCCCGTCAGTTCGGCGGCGAGGATCCCCGCCCCCCGAGGCGAAGAAGCGATGACCGATCCGGAGAATCATTGTGAATCCGTGAATTGTTATTATACCGCGCGGCATCAAGTTTTTGGATTCTGCTCCCCCTTCAAATGCAAGATCATTCCCCTCTGGAGAGGGGGGACCATGCGCCAGCATGGTGGGGTGTGTTTTCCGAAAACTTGATGAAGGGAAGTATATCACAGCGGGAACAACCCTGCGAGCTCGTCGTCAGTAAGCTGTCTCCCGTATTCCGATAATTCAAACGTTTCGGCGAACTCAACCTCCGCGGCCCGGTCACCATAACGTGCGTGGAGAAGATTCCTGAACCGCTCCGCCTGGATACGATTGCGCACCAGCCAACCGTCCTTCAACCATTGACGGCGTCCGGCGGGATCCTCGGGTACCTCGTTCAAACGCTTTTGCAGATAAGGCAGCCATTCGAAGAATTGCGATTCGTGACAACCGAGCATTTCCAGTTTCTCATCCAATACATCGTCGATTGCCACGGCGACCGCCGGATCATGCGGAAGCGGTTTCATGAACTTGTCCCACGAGAATAAAAATACCGGCTCCTTCTCGGGAACCGCGCTATCCGGACACTCCAGAGGCACCGCAAGCAGAAACGAAGCATCCTGCACCAGTTGTGCCGTTGCCCGGTGATCCGCATGGTAGTCGCATAACCGGTGCGTGATGACAACATCAGGCCCCAATGACCGGATCAACCGAATCAGGGCCTGACGGATTTCCAGATGCGGCTCCAGTTGGCAATCCGTGTAGGAGAGCACCCGGTACTCAAGATCGCAGGTCGCCGCCGCCCGGCGTGCTTCCTCGGCCCGCCTCTCAGCGGTCTGCTCCCGGGTCATCTCATGGTGTCCGCCGGAACCGTCGCACATTGATATGAACACAACCCTGTGTCCGGCACGACGGAGTTTGACTGCACAACCTCCGAAAAGGATATCCGGATCGTCGGGATGGGCACCGATCATTACATAAGTTCTCTTTTCTGGCATGGAATGCTTCTTATCACTTGTAACCTACAGGCAGAGGAAACGGAGGAAAGGCCGGCGAATGCATCGGGTTGCGGCAAAGAGTTTCCACCAGTTGAAACGGGATTTGAGGCGATCGGAGCCCGGCGGGTTATTTTTCCGAACATCGAACGGACAACAGGAATATTCCGTGGTTCGACAGTAAAGTCACCCTGTTTATGGCCGGTCGCTCGTTGTCCGGATATTGACTGCCCGTTTACTATTGGCCGATTCCAGCGCCGCCAACAGGATCTCGGTTACGTGCCGGGCCGCCCAGGCATGCGAGAGGGGCGGTGTAATGCCTTTACTGATGCAGTCCAGGAAATGTTGGTGGGCACTGCCCGGGTCGTCCGTCAGTTCAAGGGGTTTGGAGTCGATAGGTGCATTATCCCTGTTCAGTGCCGTCGGCGTCAGAACCCGGGCATCCTCGCCTTTTTTCTGCGGAGCCTCGACCTTCGCCCGCGTACCGTTGACGCTGAGAGACCAGGTTCGGGCAGGGTCGCACCAACCGGTTTCGACCGTGGCCAAGGCCCCGTTGGCCATTCGCAAGATCAGGCTGGCCGTGTCCTCCAGGTCCGTGGGTTTTTCACAAGTGGACGTGAAGGCCGTAACCTGACTGGCCGATCCCAGTAACGCCACCACTTGCGCGACCGCGTAAACCCCCATATCAAAAAGCGCTCCCACACCCGCTTGTTTCGAGTCAAAAAACCAGAGTTCGTCGGAAGCCTCCTCCCCGAAAATCGACAGCACCTCGCGGTAATAAACCTCCGGGCCTCCATGACTCGTCCTGGCGCGTGCGCTGGAAACCTTCCCGAGGCCGTCGTTGTTGATCAGGCGGCGAATGCTCCAAACCAATGAGTCGAAATGCGGCAGGCAGAGGACCGTACGATCGGTTGAGGCCGCGGCTTCCACGAAGGCGTCCGCCTCCGCCATGTCACCGCACAAGGGTTTTTGCATAAAAACGTGTTTCCCCCCACGAAGCGCCTCAAGACCCCACTCGACATGCTTTGGATGAGGGGTGGCGATGCAGACGGCATCGATGTCCGGATCGCCAATCACCGCTCCGTAATCAGTCGTATAACCCGGCACGCCGAACTTTTCGCTCAACACTTGAAGGCGCGACTCGCGTCTTCCGCTAAGAAGGACAACTTCACAACGATCGCGTTCGGCCGCCAGTTCCGGCAGATGCATTTTGGCGGCGATTCCACCCGCCCCGATTATTCCCACGCGAATCTTCTTCATATCGGTTTTGTTGCCCTGGTGATCGGAAATTCATTTCCGCACAAGCGCCGGTGGTACGGCGCGCGAAGCAGGGGTATCCGGTTTCGTTCCGGATTCTCCTGCTGCCGGTGGCTACTCGACGGTCATCACTCCGACCATGCCGGCTTCGGTGTGTCCCGGGAAGGAACAAACGTAGTCGTAATCCCCGGTTTCCTCGGGAGCGCGAAATACAAGCGTGGCACTTTCTCCGGGTCCGAGGACGCGGGTGGAAGCGATAACGTCCCCCTCGCGTTCGGGTGCCACGTATTCGTTTCTAACGTGCCGTTGCGCGTCGCGCGCAAATTCAAGTTTGTCCACCCCTTGTTTGAGCACGACCAGATTGTGTCCCATCGATTCTTTCGGCATGCTCCCGACGTTGTTGAAGGTGATGGTGACGTGCTGGCCGGGCTCCACGGTAAACTCGGTCACGTCGAAACGCATGCGGTCGTCGCCGCCGATCTCGATCGAAAAGCCTTCTTCGCCCTCGGCAAGCGGTTCCACTTCAGGTGTGTCGGGGGCGGCAGCTTCGTCTTCTTCCGGTGCCTCCGGTGCTTCGGGTCCGCAAGCGGACAGGATCGCTCCCATTGCGATGAGAGTGAGGAGTTTCATTGGGTTTGGTGTATTCATAAAATCGGTTACTTTTCGTTAATGCAGGGTTTTATTGTTCCTGCAGAAGGCTTTCCGCCGCTCCGATGACATCATCGGCCGACCAGGTGTTCCCGCGCCAGATTTTTTCCAGCCGACCGTCCGGGCCGATCAGAACCGTGGCCAGGGCGTGGTCGATATTCGCGGATTCCGCGTCATCTTCAATGTAAACGGAAAACCGCGTGGTAAGCTCGTCGATCCGGTCGCGTCCGCCGGTGGCGAAAGTCCAGTTTTCCGTGTTGTCGGTGTAACGGGCCGCGTAGTCATTAAGCACTTCGGGCGTGTCGTACTCCGGGTCGATGGTCACGCTGACCAACTGAATGTTGCCGTGGAGATCCGGGTGCTCGGCGGCCCGCTCCTGGATAGTCTGGAAACGCTCGGACATTAGCGGGCAGAAATCCGGAACCGGGCACCGCGTGAAAATAAAGGTCATGGCGATCGCGCGTCCCTCAAACTCATGAAAATAAAACGGCTCATCGTCCTGGTTGACCAATCTGAAACTCGGAATAGTGTCTCCCTCCTCAAGCCGGGGAATCCGCGGGTCCGCCGGGCGGCGTCGTCCCTCGCCGGCGGGGGAAGGGGATACGGCGTCGTCCTCAAGTTTCTCCATCCGGTCGATAAAAGACTCCCGACCCCGGACCACGTAGCGGAATCCCACGGCGTCGCCCGGTTCCAACCCCTCGACCAGCCCCGCTTCCTTCAGGTGGAAGGGCATGGTCATTGCCGGCATGAATCCGGGAATTTCCTCATGCTCGATGTTGATGGTTTCCCCGTCGTCGGGAATGCTTCGGACCCGGCCCTTGACTTCGAAGACCTGTTCGTCCGGCTCGATCGCCTCCCCGGTGGATTCCCGCTCCACATCGCCACAGCCAGACAAGAGGGCCGCAAAAATTGCCGCAAGCGGCAGAATGCTCTTTGCGAGGAATGCTTTCATTTTGAATGTTCCAGTTTTATGCGTCATGCTGCGAAATTCCTTGAGTCAGATCAATTTTGCGGATAAAAGTTCCGTAAATGCGGAAGGAGTGCCATGACAGGGAGGTAGGGAGTCCCGATCCGCAGATCCTGTGATCCGGTTATCACTCATTCTTTTAGCCGTCCGTTCAAACCATTCCTTGGAGAATTCTTCACTAATTTGATCCAGGTCAAGGCCGGGCTTTTCGATTTTCCTACACTTTAACGCAGAAATAGCGAGTGCGGTTCGCGACGTCAAGCGTCGTGCGTGCCGTGCTTTCACCAAAAAACCTGACTAACTGAAAGAAATAGACCCTATGAAACCTGCTAACCAAGAACGAACCCTCAAGTGGCCCGCTTTTCTGGCGGCGCTGCCCCTCTTCGGCATTCTGGCGGCCTGTGCCCCGGACGACGAGGTCCGACGTGCCGACGGGGAGTCTCCCGCCGAACAATCCTACGTGGCTCCCGGCGACTTCGACGATTACTACCTGTTTTACTCGGGGGGACACTCAGGCAACGTTTTTGTCGCCGGAATTCCTTCTATGCGGCATATCGTGACGATCCCTGTGTTCACCAAGTACCCGGGCAAGGGATACGGCTATGATGAAGTCACGAAGGAACATTTGGGCGACTTCACCTGGGGGGATATTCATCACCCGGCCTTGTCCAAGACGGACGGCATGTACGACGGCCGCTGGCTCTTTGTCAACGACAACGCTCACAACCGGATCGCGCGAATCGACCTGCGGGACTTCAAAGTGAAACAGGTCCTCGGGCCGATTCCCAACACCAGCGGCAACCACGGCTCCTCGTTCGTGACCGAGAACAACGAGTATGTCATGGGTGGCACGCGATTTTCCGTGCCGCTCCCCAAGGGGACCTACGCGCATCCGAGCGACTATGAAGACGAATTCAACGGGGTGATCACCGGGATCAGTGTCGATCAGGAGACCGGGGAAATGGAGGTCGGCTGGCAGGTGCTCACGCCGCCGTTCAATTGGGACCTCTCCTCAACCGGCAAAGGGCCGAGCCAGGACTGGGCGTTTTTCACCTCCTACAACACGGAGATGGCCCACACGGTGCTCGAAGTCAACGCCAGTCAGCTCGACCGGGACCTGGGGGCGGCGGTCAACTGGCGCGCCGCGGAACAGGCCGTAGCCGATGGCAATTACACGGAGATCGACGGGGTTCCGGTAATCGATCCGGCCGAGGTGCCCGGTGTGATGTACTTTATCCCGATCGGGAAATCCCCTCACGGAATGGACACCACGCCTTCCGGTGAATGGATTGTCGCGGGAGGAAAGCTGCAGCCATCGGCCACCGTATACAGTTTTGAAAGAATGATGGCGGCCATCGAAGCCGAGGATTTCGAGGACGAGAAGAGGGGAGTGCCGGTTCTCAATTACAACAGCGTCGTCGAAGGGGAAGTGCCCGTGGGGCTGGGACCGCTTCACACGCAATTCGACGGCCGGGGCAACGCCTACACCTCGATGTTTATCGATTCCCAGGTCGCCAAGTGGCGGCTTCCGCCCTGGAGCGACGAGGAGAAGGAGGATCTCGAGAGTGTTGTGGTGGACAAAATTGATGTTCACTACAATATCGGTCACTTGGTCGTCGGCGGCAGCGATACAAAGGAACCCTACGGGGACTGGCTGGTGGCGATGAACAAACACGCGGTGGGGCGTCACATCAAGGTCGGGCCCGGAATCCCGGAAACCAGCCAGCTCATCGACATTTCCGGCGAAGAGATGCATATGGTCAAAGAAGCGTTTACCGACAAGGAACCGCATTTTGCCCAGATCCTGCGTGCCGATGCGATCGATCCCATCGAAGTTTATCCGAGGGCCGAAAACGATCACCCCCAGGCCATCTGGGATTTTGACGATGCCGAAGTGACCCGCAACGGAGACGAGGTGGAGGTCCGGATGATCTCCATACGCAGTCGCTTTGTTCCGGATGTGATCGACGCCCGGGTTGGCGACACGATCACCTTCCACATTACCAATACCGAGCAGACTCCGGGCATGACCCACGGTTTCGGTATCGGGGAAATGGACATAAGCGGCAACATTGATCCGGGCGAGACCAAGACCTACAAGGTGGAATTGGATAAACCCGGGGTGTTTCCGTTTTACTGTACCGTCTTCTGTTCGGCGCTCCACCAGGAGATGCAGGGTTACCTGTCGGTTGCTCCCGCGGCAGAGGACACGGAATAGAAGCTTCCGCCTGTCGTCGTCGCCCGCCCTGTCTGACAGGGCGGGCGACGGCATGCCTGCAGGTAGTTGCCCTTATTGTTTTCAATCAATAATCACCCGTAATCGAATCATTCACCTTGCAAGCATTCCTTAAGAAACAGGAAATTTTTCTGAGCAAACCGCTCAATCTGTGGTCGCGCCTCTGTCTGGTCCTTGCCGCGATCTGCATGGGAGCCACTTTCTTTTTTCCCCTCTGGGAGATCCGGCTGGTGGCTCCGCAGTATCGTGACGGCCTGGAGCTCTACATATATTCGTATCAACTTCAGGCCGGCAACGACGGCCAGCATCTCGACGAAATCAACCTGCTCAACCACTATATCGGCATGCAGCCGATCCGCGAAGCCGATTTTGTTGAAATGACCTGGATCCCGTTTGCTTTCGGCATCTTCATCCTCCTGTCGTTGAGAGGCGTTGTGTTCGGCCGCATGGGCAACATCGTCGATCTGTTCGTGCTTTTTCTGTACTTCGGCATCTTCTCCATGGCCAACTTCTACTACCGTCTATACAGTTACGGGCACAATCTCGATCCGACCGCGCCCATGACCATCGAACCGTTTACCCCGGTATTGATGGGGAAGAACCGGATCGCCAATTTCATACAGTACAGCTACCCCGATGTTGCCAGTTATTTTCTGATCGCCTTCGGGGTGCTTCTGGTGGTTGCGGCGGTCCTTTCCGTTCGCGAAAAGCCGATCGTTCCGGAATCGCACACAACCGCCTGAAGCCGGAACTCGAACCTGGCCGGGATGGCTGCAATAACTTTCATATACCGATTGTACCGTGAACAAGAGAGTCAACAACCGCTGCCGCCTCAAGGCGGCGACAGTCTTCGCCGGGCTGCTTGCCGTTTCGGTGTCGGCCGGCGAGCCTTCTCTTCAGGAACGCATCGACGCGGCCTCCCCGGGCGACGAGATCGTGGTTGACGGCGGTGTCCACCAGGGGAACCTGCTCGTTGATCGGCCGCTTACGCTTACGGGAATCGACCGGCCGCACATCAAAGGGGACGGCGACGGGCACACCGTGGCGATTCGTTCCGAGGGAGTAACCCTGCAGGGGTTCAGGATCACGGATTCCGGCCTGAATCTTTCCGCCGATCACGCCGCGGTCCATGTGAAAGCCGCAAATGCCCGTATCCGGGACAATGATATATCCGAGGCGCTCCACGGCATCTACGTGCACGGAGTCGGAGGAGTTCGCGTCGAGGGGAATCGTATCCGGGGCATCGAAGTTACCGAGGCCGGCAATATCGGGGCGGCTGCTCCCGCCTCGCTCGGGTCCGGAGATCTCTGCTCAGTCTCGCGCGACCGGCGCGGCAACGGTGTCCACTTCTGGAACTCCAGCGGAAATTCAATTGTCGGAAACGAAATTTCGGGGGTTCGTGACGGAATCTACTTCTCGTTCACCCGTGAGAGCCGGGTGGAACGGAATCTGGTCCGGGACGCACGGTACGGGCTGCACTACATGTATTCGGATCGAAATTACTTTTCCCGGAACCGTTTCACGGAGAACGTCGCCGGAGCCGCTCTCATGTTTTCGAAGGAGGTGGTGGTACGTGACAACGACTTTGTCGACAACCGCGGATCCCGCGCTTACGGCCTTCTCCTGCACAACGTCGATTCTTCGACGATCGAGAACAACCGGATGAAGCGCAACCGCGTCGGTTATTACATGCAGAACAGTCACGCCAACACGGCCCGCCGCAACCATTTTGTGTTGAACTACATCGGCCTCCGCCTCACATCCAGTTCAACCAGCAACCTTTTCAGTTACAACGAGATTGGACGCAACCTGCACAACATTTCCCTGGCCGGGCGCGACAACAGCAATGAATGGGCTGAAAACGGTGTCGGCAACCGCTGGCTTGATTCCCCGACGCTCGACCTCGACGGCGACGGGGTAAGCGCGCTCCCTCACCGGGAAGTCGACGTTTTCGGCGGCACTCGGGATGATTTTCCGTTTGTTGCCTTCCTTTCGGAAAGTCCCGGTATCAAGGCCCTGCGGTTCGCCCTGCAGCGGTCGCCCGTCCCCGATACCCACTTCATCACCGACTCCCGGCCCCTTGCGCCCGGATCGCGCCATTCCGTTTCCGATACGCTCGAAGCGCGCCGCAATCGATGATCGACGTCCGCAAGCTCAGCAAAAGTTACGGTCGCGCGACCGTTCTGGACGAGGCCGATCTTTCGGCCGAGCCCGGGGAGATCACACTGCTGGCGGGCGATAATGGGGCGGGAAAATCGACAACCCTGAAGATCCTGGCGGGATTGATTCGCCCGACCTCGGCGGAGCGTCTTCGGGTGGACGGAATCGATGTGCGGCAGCGCCGGCAAGCCCAGACCCGGATGGCCTACCTTCCGCAGGGAGCCTCGTTCCATCCTGCCATGACCCTCGCACAAATCCTGGGCTTTTACGGACGCCTTCGCGATGTCTCCGCGGAGCGAATTGAGAATCTGTTGAACACATTCGAGCTCGGCGCGTTTGCGGGCCAACCCGTACGCGAGCTCTCGGGCGGTATGGTGCAGCGTATCGCCCTGGCGGTTCTGTTCCTTCCCGATGCTTCCGTTTTGCTCGCCGACGAACCGGTGGCCAGCCTCGATCCCGATTGGCGCGATCGCCTTCAGGTTCTGCTGCGCCGGGAGGCCGCGAACGGGAAAACGATCCTTGTCGCCACGCATTTCCTCGAGGAGTGGGGCGACGACCGGGACAAGGTGTTGTTCTGTCGCCAGGGGCGTTTTCTTCCGGACGAACGGCAAACCGGCAAATCCGTCCACGCCAACCCCGGCCGCATTTCATGACGTCCCGCATGTCCACGTTCACCGCTTTCTTCCGACGAGAGTTGCGCACCTGTTTCCGGAACCGGTTTCTGCACGTATTTGCGGTTCTCGGCCTGTTGTGCGGACTCGGAATCGTTTTTTTTTCGCCCTCGGCAGGTTCCATTCCCTTCCTGCACCTGCAGGCGATCCTTTACCTGTTTCCGCTCTTCGGTTCCCTGATCGGAATCAGTTCCGCGCATGGGGAGCTGGAGGAACAGTCCCTCCTCCTCAGCCAGCCCGTTTCGCGCCTGGCCTGGGCGTCGGGAAAGGCGGCCGCGCTTGCCCTGGTGTTCGGCGCCGTGCTTTCGCTGGTTTTTATTCCGGCTTTGTTTGCGGGAACTTCCTTCTTTCGCCTTCTGGGTCTGTGGGCCCAGGGGGCATCTCTCGCGGCTGTGTTTGTAGTGATGGGTCTCGCCGTCGGGTTCTCCACCCGCGAACGCGTCCGGGGCCTCATCTACGCGCTTCTTCTCTGGCTCTTCTTTCTGGTCGGCTTCGATCTTCTCGCCTTCGCCGGCGCGCAGACCGCGTTCTTTCGTGAAGCGCCCGTTCTCTGGCTTGCCATTCTTCTCTTTAATCCCGTCGACGCCGTCAGGATTTCGGCCCTGTTTCAACTCGAGGACATTCCTTTTCAGGTTCCCGGCGACGCCGCTGTTGTGGCCTTCTGGATCGACAACCTGCTGGTGTGGAATTTTATTCTGGCCGGCCTTTGGATCGCGGCGCTCCTGGCCTGGAGTCGATTTCGCCTCGAACGCGCGCGTCCCTGATTCTCCCGGATGTTTGTCGGAGAAAAGCCGTCAGGTGCGAAAGCCACTCGGAGGAGCGGGAGTGCCATTCGGTTGCGGATGAGTTCTTACCGGTCGTCACCGAGTCACCGGCTGAAAGTAGTGCTCATCAGGAAGTGGTCTTACAGCTTTCTTCCTGATTCCCGAATTCGCTGCATTGCGAAACCATTTCCTGGAGAACCTTCAGTCTGGATTGATCATCCGGACCAGTCAAAGGCGCCAGGTTTTCAACCTGGTGTGCCAGTTCGAAGAGGTCACAGGTGGATGAGAACAGGGGGATCTTCTTTTCGTTGGCGCGGGCGGTGATATCAGCGCCGGGAGAGATGCCGTCGGCCACCAGCACTCCCGCTGCTCCGCTTTCAATAGCCGCCAGGATAAGGTCGGAGCGGTCGCCGCTGGTTATGACCAGTTTTGACCCGGATTGGAATGTGGGATGTTTTCTCGCTTCGCTGACCGACATCGCTCCCAAAAAAATAGTGTCAACCGGTGTATCGGAAGCGGGTTCGTTGCCCAGAGGTTTGAGAAACAGATTCTCGGCAAGGAATGGTATCGTCAGGGAGCGAAGCATCGGCTTATCCGGCAGGACGCCTGCAACGCGAACCCCGGTCTGCTCGACTATAGGTAGGAACTCCGCTCGAAACTCTTGCGGATCCGGAATTTTGTTGAAAATGATTCCGCCGAACGAAGATTTCGGAAGATAGGAGTCCCGTGCCAGGTAGCAGGCTTGATCGACAGCATCTTCGTTCGTTCCGGAAACGACGATGTAACACCTGGCCTGCAATACGAGAGTCAGGGAGAACAAGTCCAGTCCGAGAGAAGCGCCCGAGAAAAGCTGGGATCCCGCCTCGATGAGCAATGCATCCTTGCCGGTTTCGGCGGCCTCAGCCATCTCGTCGAGACGTTGCTCCATCCCGTTCTTCTCGTATCTGAAGCGCAGTTTCGAATGGTCGAATCCCAGGGTCATCAGCTCCGGCGATTCCTGGAGCCGGAAAATCCGGGTCATCAACGAAACATCGGTATCCCAGATGCGTTTCTTTTTATAAACGGGTCGATCCCCAAGAGGCTTGAGGTACCCCAGCTTCCCGTCGATAGTTTTCCCGTATCCGACAATCAGGCTGGTTTTGCCCGAATCGGGGCGAATGGAACCGATCACAATTCTTTTCATGGGTTATTTCTTCACAGTTTCCGATGACAGTAATATCCGGGCGTCCACGGCCAGAATTCCTTCTCCCTGGTCATAGACGAACAGGGGATTGATTTCGATGTCCGCGATGCTGCGAGAGAACGTCACAATCTCCCCCAGCTTCTCGATCACATCCACCAGCATCTCGATTTCCTTCGGCTCTTCGCCGCGAACCCCTAGAAGCAATGGAAACCCGCGGAGTTGCTGAAGCATGGCAAACACTTCGTCTCTGGTCAAGGGAGCCGCCGCGAAGGCGACATCCTTGAGGACCTCAACGTACACTCCTCCCAGACCCGCCATGACGACCGGGCCAAAAACGGGATCCCGGCGCGCGCCAACAATGAGTTCCAGGCCGGGCGGAGCCATGGCGGAAACTTCGACTCCGGCGATATCGGCGCCGGGATGCCGGCGACGTACGTTTCCAATGATGCCTTCGTAGCCGTTAATCAGTTCCTCTTCATTCTGAAGGCTGAGCGCAACCCCGCCGACATCCGATTTATGGAGGATGTCCCTGGATACAATCTTGAGCGCGACCGGATATCCCGTAATACCCGCGGCGGAAACAGCTTCCGCGGCCGTCCGTACCACGGCTCGGCCGGGCAGTGGAATAGCCGCTGATTCCAGAACACCGGCCGCTTCGTCCGCCAAAAGGAAGTAGCGCTCATGACCGCGAGCCCCTGCGGCAATGTCCTCGATCTTTTCAAGAGGCAACCGGGATTGCCGCAAGGCTTCGGCTGGAGAGGGATGAGCCGTGGCATAGCGGTGCAACGCCCCCATACACCGGACTGCAGCGTAAACGTCGGAAAAAACCGGTATCCGGGCCTTGCGCAGGCGCGCGCCCGCGGCTTCCGTTTCCTGTCCCCCCATGGTTGAAAAGACGAGCGGCCGGCCGATTTTTCGGTAATCCTCGAAATGGCGGGTAAAGATGGCCGCAAGGCTCTCTGCGTTGAATACCGCTGTCTCGCAATACAACGCGATCACAGCCCCGACCTCCGAAAGATTACGAGCCGTTTTCAAAGCCTTCTCGTAGTCTTCAGGTCCGGCCTCTCCGGTCAGATCAAGGGGATTTCGAGCCGATCCGTACGCCGGTATTATCCCACCAAAATGCTCTTTCAGCGCATTGGGATCGTCGAACAACGGCAATCGGTGTTTTTCGGCGGCGTCGGTTGCGAGCACCCCGATACCTCCGCCGTTAGTGACGATCAATGTATTATGACAGGGCTTCAGCGGGACGGCGGAAAGAAAACGGCAGAGATCGAATGCTTCGGCGATACTCTCGGCCCTGAGCGCCCCGCATTGCCTTATAAGGTCATCGAAAACGCGGTCCGCTCCAGCCAGAGATCCGGTGTGGGAGGCTGCGGCAGCCGCACCGCGGTCGGAGCGTCCCGACTTTATGATTACCACCGGCTTCTTTCCAGTCGCCCGCCGCAATGCCTGCAGGAAGGATTCGCCATCCCTGACCCCTTCCAGATAAATCAATATAACCTCCGTATTGGAATCATTACCCAGGTAATCCAGAAGCTCGACCTCGGTCAGGTCCGCCTTGTTGCCGAGCGATACGATCGTTGACAGGCCGAGATTCTCCAGGGCCGTGCGTCCGATCATGGACAGGCCGAGAGCTCCGCTCTGAGAGACGATGGCGACCCCGCCGGCTTGAATCCGGTCGGGCCCGAACGTGGCGTTGAGGGAAACGGCCGAGCTGTAAATCCCGAACATATTGGGTCCCAAAACCCGCATTCCGCGCTTTCGCGCATAGGCGACAATTTCCTTCTCCTCCTCCCGTTTCCCGATCTCCGAGAAACCGGATGCAATGATCAGGCAGTATTTCACGCCCGCTTTACAACAGTCCCTGACCGCCGACATGACGTGGCGGGCCGGCACCGCGATGACCGCAATATCAACCGCCCCGGAGATGGCCGCGACACTCGTATGGACAGGCAGGGTGCGAATCTTTCCACCTTTGGGATTTACCGGGTAGACCGAACCCGGGAAACCGCCTTCGATTATGTTGTGAAGAATCTTGTAACCTATCTTTCCGGGATCCGAACTGGCGCCCACCAGCGCAATCGAATTCGGGTGAAAAAGGGTTTCGATATCAATTTTTTCAGCCGTCATTTGGTTTCTCGACCCCTGAAAGCCATCTTCATTTCGTAAACGCCTTCGTCTTTACGTTTCTGTATATCGAACCCCATATTTTCAAAGACGTGCATCATCGGATCGTTTTCTATTAGGACTTCGGCGGTGAAGCCGTGCAAACCCCGCTTTCTTGCCAGTTCGTAAAGATATTGAAGCAAGGCCGTTCCGATTCCCATATTCTGATAATCATCGCGTACAGCGAGCGCAACTTCGGCTGTATGAGTGGCCTCCTCCACACCATATTGCCCCATTCCCAGTATTCGCTCGTTTTCTTCCCCTCCTACTGTCGCAAGTACGATCATTTCGCGGGTATAGTCGATGACGACAAAGTCCTGAAGACGTTCGTGAGGAATATCCTTGCGAACCGATATGAAACGCCGGTAGAGGCTGGTGTCGGAAAGTGAATAGAAAAAATCTTTGACCAGGGACTCATCGTTTATTCTTACAGGCCGAAGGCGTATATCCAGTCCCCCTTTCTTGAGGTGACGGTAATGTTCGAGTTCTTCCGGGTACCGCCCTTTCTTTCCGGCGATATAGGCCTGGTCCTGGTAGATGAGGTTCCGTTGCTTCGCTTCGCGTATCAATTCAGCACGGAAGTCGGGGTGCGCGATGGAAATCAGTTCCATCGCCCGGTCCCTGATATTCTTTCCATGCAGATAGGCGATTCCGAATTCGCTTACCACATAATGAACATCGCCCCGATGCAATGTGACTCCGGATCCGCTTTCCAGGGCGGGTACGATTCGGGAGACCTTTCCGTTCTCCGCTGTGGAGGGTATGGCCAGAATTGTTTTGCCCCCCGGGGCCAAATAGGCTCCCCGCATGAAGTCCGTCTGCCCGCCGACTCCGCTGAAAAAGGCGCCCTTGATCGACTCTGCCGTGGCCTGGCCTGAAAGGTCAATTTCAAGAGCGCTGTTGATTGCGGTCATGTTATTCTGTCTGGCAATGATGAGAGGGGCGTTGGTGTAGTCGACCCGGCGAAACTCAATGGAAGGATTATCGTGAAGGACTCGATAGGTTTTTCGATCGGCCATGCAGAATGAAGCGACGGTTTTGCCGCGATTGAGGGACTTCCTGGAGTTGTTGATGACTCCCTTTTTCATCAGATTCACAATTCCCGAGGTCAGCAATTCGCTGTGAACGCCGAGGTCGTTCTTGGACTCAAGGTTGCGGAGGAGCGCATTCGGGATATTCCCGTAGCCAACCTGGATCGTGTCGCCATCCTGTATCAAGCGGGCGCAGTATTCGCCGATTCGGCGGGAGACGGATGTTTGGGCCGGTTCTTCGATTTCGAACAAAGGTTCGTCAAAGGGTACCGCAAAATCGATATCGTCGAAATGCACGAAAGTGTCGCCGAGCACACGGGGCATTTCCCGGTTGATTTGAGCTATTACGAGCGCCGCATTCTCGACGGCCGCTTTTACGATATCGACACTGATGCCCAGGCTCATGAAGCCGTGGGGATCGGGCAGGGACACTTGAATGAGCGCAACATCGATCGACACGAGTCGATTCTGGAAGAGTTGGGGGATATTGGAGAGAAAGACAGGAGTATAGTCGGCGGTTCCTTCGTTGACGGCGTGACGCGTCGCATCCGCTATAAAGAAGGAGTTATGGCGAAAATTGTCCTTGAATCGCGTGTCGGCGTAGGGTGCCACCCCGAGCGACCATACGTGAAAGATTTCCGCACCGAAAAAAGCTTTTGGATGGGCGTCAACGTAGTCGACCAGGGACCTGACCAGGTGCTGCGGCTCGCCGCAGCCGGTGCCAACAAAGATTCGGTTTCCGCGGCGGATGTGGCCGAAAATGAATTCGGGGGTGGCGAACTTTTCCCGGTATCGTTGGCGAATGCGCTCCGGAATGCGGTTCGACTTCATAACGACTTTGCCGGAAAAGGCAATCCGCAGCCGCGGGTTTCAACGTGGAGATTGCGGGAATGTGAGAGACAGCCGGTTTGGGGAGCTTCCCGCCGCCATCGTTTGTGGAGCGTGCCGGCGGCAGCATTCATGTGAGGAGTCGGGACCCGCCGGACTGCGCTTTTGAGCAACGCGGAACCCCGACTTCCTGCAATAGGTTTCATGACTACTTTGAGGTACTTCATCAGAGCGAAACAGTCAATGATCTTCGACACGGCGACAAAGCTATTGCGCAAATTGGCGGCTGGAAGGTGTGTTGCGCAGCAATGAGCGGCGAACACGTCGAAGTCCGTGCGGGGGCGGAATCCGCAGAGTATTCGGCAACAGATGCGTGGGTTATTAAGGGGAAAACAAGGTATGCTTGGGCAATGTCGTAATTCGGGCGACAGAGGCGGCAAAATTTACAGACGGGAGCTTTTTATGAAAAAGGCAAGAAACGTGGAGGTGTTGATTGTCGGTGCCGGGCCTGTTGGGCTCTTTGCGGCATTGATTCTCGCCCGGAGAGGTGTTGACGTGGAGATCATCGACTCTCAGGCTCATGGGAGCGCTCACAGCTACGCGCTGACAGTGCATTCACAGACCCTGGGGATGCTGGAGGAGTACGGGTTGCTCGAACAGGTGCTTCAGGGGGCGCGGAAGGTATCCCGGATTGATTACTTTCAGGGACGGAACCGCACCGGCGGTATCGATTTGCGTTCCACTTCTCTGAGGATTCCGTACGTGGCTGTGGTGGGGCAGAATCACCTGGAAGCGGTGCTCGAAGACGCTCTTGAGCAAGCCGGTGTACGCGTGCAGTGGAAGCATCGGGCGGCGCAGGTGAAGCAGGATGCCGACCGGGTTTATGTTAGCGGGGACGAGCTCGAGGAGAGTGTCATCGGCTATGCGGTGGCTCACGGCGAAGGCATTGTGCGCAGGCGCCGGGAGTACACCGCGTCACTGTTGCTCGGTGCGGACGGGTACAACTCGTTTGTGCGTCGCAGCCTGAATATCGCGTTTCCGGAAGTCGGTTCCCCTGAGGATTACGCGGTGTTCCAGTTCGACACTTTGTGCGGTGAATGCGATGCGGTGCAGATCGTGGAGAAGGAGGGACTGGTCAATGTTCGTTGGCCGATCGGAGCGAACGGATGCCGATGGACCTTTGAACTGGCCGGTGAGGGAACGCCTCCGGAGTACCTGAGGAGGAAGGATCCGAATCTGGTGCAGAGGATTGATCATACCGCGACCGGGCCGCTTGATGAAGCCAGGCTGCAGGAATTGCTGGCCGAACGGGTTCCCTGGTGCCCGGCAAAGGTGGAAAACGAATACTGGAACCTCTGGGCCCGGTTTGAGCGCCGCCTCGCGGAGCGCTTCGGAGAAGGGCGGGTATGGCTGGCCGGCGATGCCGGACACCTGAGTGCGCCGGTGGGCGTGCAAAGCATGAACGTCGGACTGACGGAGGTTTGCGATCTGGCCGAACGCCTGGCGGAGGTGGTGAATACGGGAGCCTCCCTGGAAACCCTTGAAGCCTACAACGAGGACCGCTTGTCCGAGTGGTCGTTTCTGCAAGGGTTGAACGGGGGATTGGAGCCGATGCCCGGCGCCGAGCCCGCCCTGGTCGACACGCGCGCCCGCTTGCTGTCATGGCTCCCGGCCTCGGGGCCCGATCTGGAGGTGTTTGCCGGGGCTTTGGGATTCAAGCTATCGGGATGGTCGCCGCGCCCCCGTGCCGAGAAAGCCAAGAGCGGCGCCGCTTAGTCCGTGATTTTCGAACGGATCGATTGGCATGATTATCGGGCCGGTACCAGCAGGTCCGTTTCACGTTCGTAGTCGATTCCCGCCAACCCGAAACCGAAGAGTTTCAGGAACTCGTTACGATAGCCTTCGATGTCGGAAAGCTCGGTCAGGTTCCCGGTGGTGACTTCCTTCCAGATCCGTGCCACCTCATCCTGTACATCCGCTCGCATTTCGCGCTCGTCCAGCCGTATCCGCCCCTCTTCATCGAATTCGAGGGCGCCTCCGTGATAAAGGCGGTCGGCGAAAAGGCGGTGCACCTGTTCGATGCAGCCTTCGTGAAGGCCTTTTGCTTTCATCACTTTAAAAAGGATTGCGATATAGAGAGGGACCACGGGAATCGCCGAGCTGGCCTGGGTCACGACCGCCTTGTTGATGGAAACGCGGGCGCGTCCGTTCAGCGGCTTCAGGAGGTCCTCGATCCGTTGAGCACGATGCAGAAGGTCGGCCTTTGCCCCGCCAATGGTTCCATTGTGGTATATCGGCCAGGTGACTTCGGGGCCGATGTAGGAGTAGGCGAGGGTGGCGGCTTCCGGAGCGAGCAGGTTGGCCTCGGCGAGTGCCCGGATCCACAGCTCCCAATCCTCCCCGCCCATGACGGCCACCGTATCCTCGATTTCCTCCTGGCTTGCGGGTTCCAGTGTCACATCGTGGACGATGCCTTTGTCGACATCGACGGTTTTGTCCGTGAAAGACCGGCCGATGGGTTTGATGACGGATTTGTGCGTCCATCCCGTTTCAGGATGGGTTCGGCGGGGTGAAGCCAGGCTGTAGACGACCAGATCGACCGAACCGAGTTCCCTTGATATCAGGTCGATAACCTCTTTCTTTACCCCCGTCGAGAAGGCGTCGCCATTGACACTGCCGGCGTAGAGTCCTTCATTCCGCGCCAACTGCTCAAAGGCGGCCATATTGTACCAGCCGGCGGTGGCCGGTTTGCCTTCGGCGGGCGGACGTTCGAGGTAGACACCGACCGTATTGGCATGGGAGCCGAATGCCGCGGCAATCCGAGAAGAAAGACCGTAGCCGGCGGAGGATCCGATCACGAGAACATTACGCGGCCCGTTTTCGAGGCGGCCTTTACCGCGGACGTAGTCAATCTCCTCCCGGACATGCGCGGCGCAACCATCAGGATGGGCTGTGACACACACAAACCCGCGAACTTTAGGTCGAATAATCATCGGTTTCTAAATCGTGTTGTGTTGGGCGAGACTTGCGGATTCGGCACGCTCCCGGTCGCCGTTCATGAGACGGTTGACGACATCCATGGCGGAGTACGAGCTGCGGCCCGGCTGGAGAAATTCGGCGACGAGGGAAGCGTCGTCTCCTGCCGTGACGAGCGCAGGTTCCGCTTCTCCTGTCTCCAGGGTCTGGCCCAGACCGATAGTACCCAGCAGGCCATTACACACGCATTTGCGTCCCTCGGTCTCCGCCAGGGTGCCGCCCTTTTTGAGATAATCCTCTTCCGGTTCCCCGGGGCAGCGGTAGCCGACGGTTCCGTCCGGACGGCGATAAGCGCGACGCAGATAGCCCAGGTCGCACTTTTTCGGCCTCGCCTCGAAGACCTCTCTTTCCGAAAGCGTTCCGCTCATCTGCACGACCTTCAGAGGGAATCCGGTCGGAGACGCGTAAGGATCGGTGAAGACGCGGGTCTGACCTTTGATGCTGAGCCGGATGGTTTCCGCTTTGATATCGGGCCGGATACCCGACTCTTCGCAAAAGGCGAACGCCGTTCCCACCTGGATTCCGGCTGCGCCGAGATCGAGGGCTTCGCTGAGTTTACCGGGCCGCCCGTAGGCGCCGGCCAGCCAGAACGGCAATCCCAGATTCCGGATCTTGTCGATTTCGGGAACGTCGCGCGCGCTGTAGACCGGTTCACCTTCCGGTGTCAGTTGCAGCGGGCCGCGGGGCGGGGCATTGTGACCTCCGGCCGCCGTTCCTTCCACGATGAACCCGTCGACTTTTCCTTCCGCTTTGCGGGCCAGCGTGGTTGCCAGGGCGGAGGAACTGACGATTCCGAGGAATTTCGGCCGCTTCAGGCTGGGCAGCGAGCCGCCCCGGAACTCTACCGGATCAAAGGTGGTGGTGAACTTCTCGCCCGGCAGGGCCCCGTCCACGTCGAGGTTCAACGCGACTTTTTCGTGGCTGGCCAGGCGGTCGAGAACCCCGGGAATCGTCCGGGGAATACCGGCGCCCATCAGTACGTAATCGACTCCCGCCAGCATGCTGCCGAAGAGGGTTGCCAGGGTGGGAAGCTGGATCTTTTCGAGGAGGTTGATGCCGACGGGGCCCGTGTTCTTTTCTTTGGCCAGAAAGACTTCCGTAAAGCTGGCCAGCACGGTGAGCTCGAGCAGGTTCCGGGAGGGGCGCATGCCTGGCATGGGATTGAGCTTGAAGGTGGGGTTCCCGGAGTTGCCGTCGGCCTGAAAATACTTTTCCCAGACGCGCGCGGCGATCTCGGGATGGGGAAACGCCTTCAGCGCCCGGCGAAGATGGTCCCCCTCGTCACCCCGTTGAAGGCGCCGCGCGAAGATGGTGGCGATCGCCGTCCCTGCTACCACCCCCATGTTCCCCGTTTCAGAGACGGCGCGCGCCAGCGGCCAGCCTGAAACGCCCGCGCCCATGCCGCCTTGAATAATCATCGGTAATTGCATCCGGTCATCTTTCCACGTTTTCGAACGGAGGGAAAGGACAATGAGCCCGGGAGTTGATTTGAATCAAACCATCCGAAGTTCTCCGCCGGCGCCGCGAATGGCTGTCGACTGGCAAAAGCACGATTTGCCGTGGATCGAACAAGGGGTGCGCGGACATTTTTAGTCGCGGGGAGTAGTGTGGAATTTCACTCCGGATGTGATGATTCACACGGAACTCAGGTTTATTCAGACGTGCAGGACAAAGGAAACATTGCCAACCCCTTCCGCCCGGAACTTGTCGCGGGGATCCGCAAGGGCCGATCAGGCCCCTGATAATTGCTTCGCGTTTCAAAAGGGCGATTCACCCTCATGAAAGCACTGTTGATTTATCCGGAATTTCCGGCGACGTATTGGAGTTTCAAACACGCAATTCGTTTCCTGGGGAAACGCTCCGCCTTTCCGCCGCTCGGGTTGCTTACGGTGGCAGCCATGCTGCCCGCCGACAAGTGGGAGCTTCGCCTGGTGGATATGAATGTGCGGCGCCTGAGGCCCAGAGATCTCAATTGGGCCGACATGGTCTTTATCGGCGGGATGATGGTCCAGAAGGAATCCGCCAGGACGGTTATTGCCCGCGCGCGGAGAGCGGGACTGCCCGTGGTTGCGGGAGGACCGTTGTTTACCTGCGAACCCGAATCCTTTCCCGAGGTGGACCACCTCGTCCTGAACGAGGCGGAAGTCACATTTCCCCGGTTCCTGGCCGACTGGGAAGCCGGCCATCCCGGGAGGTGCTACCGTAGCGCCGAGTTTCCCTCGCTGGAACAAACGCCCGTGCCGAGGTGGGACCTTATTGATATGGGGGATTATTCGTCGATGAGCCTCCAATTCTCCCGCGGTTGCCCGTTCGATTGTGATTTCTGCAACGTGACCGCGTTGCTCGGGCATAAGCCCCGTATCAAAACCTCGGCGCAGATCCTGGCGGAACTGGACGCCCTTTACGATTCAGGTTGGCGGGGGGCCGTCTTTTTCGTGGACGACAATTTCATCGGAAACAAGCGCTTCCTGACCAGCGAACTTCTTCCAGCTCTCGCATCGTGGCAACGTGGGAGAAGCGGCATTCCGTTCTATACCGAGGCGTCGATCAATCTTTCCGACGACTCGAACCTGATGGCGTCGATGGTACGGGCGGGTTTTGACACGGTGTTTGTCGGTATTGAGACGCCCAGCGCCGAGGGATTGGCCGAATGCAACAAGCGCCAGAACAGCAATCGCGACCTGCTGGAGTGTGTCCGCACGATCCAGCGCGCCGGTTTGCAGGTCCAGGGAGGTTTCATTGTCGGCTTTGACAGCGACGGGCCGGATATATTTCAGCGCCAAATCGACTTCATTCAGCAGAGCGGCATTGTCATGGCCATGGTGGGACTGCTCCAGGCGCCGGTGGGGACCCGCCTGTATGCCAGGTTAAAGAACGAAGGCCGCATCCGGGGGTTTTCAGGCGGCGACAACACGGCCTGTTCGACCAATATCGTCCCGCGAATGAACCTGGAGGCCCTTCAGGAGGGTTATCGCAGAATCTTCGAGAATATTTACCTGCCCAAACCCTACTATCAGCGGGTCAGGCGATTTCTTCAGGAGTATCGTCGTCCTGAAATCCGCCAGGGCATCAAAGGCGAACACATTCGCGCGTTCCTGAGGTCTGTGGTGCGGCTCGGGATCATCGGCAGGGAAAGAATTCATTTCTGGCGCCTGATGATCTGGACTTTTCTGAACAGAAAGGATCTGTTCCCGACGGCGGTTACGCTCGCCATCATGGGCTTCCATTTCCGAAAAGTCTACGAGACCCAGTTGAACCGGCCGCGCTTTTAGGTTTCATGTGGGTATCAAGCCTTCGAAGGCAATAAGGGGCTTCATTGCGAAGGAAAGACCCGGTCGGTTTTGGCTGCCGGTTCAGTAACGGATTAACGCGTTCATGAGCGAGAACCCGAAGGCGGCACCGGTCATCAACAGGGCGCCCTGAACGGGCGCCGGCAGGCGGGTGAATCGCGAAGAATCAGTGTTGCGGCTACGCCACATCAGGAAAGGCTATCCGATAAGTCCTCCGCCGGAGCAACCGTCGCCTGGCCGAGGGCGGATGCGATGCCAGGCACCGCGGACCCTGCCTTCGCCGGGGCTCAGTCCGAAGCAAACGCCCGGGCGAGGTTCTCCTTGTTTTGCCGCATAACCCCGAGGAAGTCATCGCCGTCCGGGGGCTGGCTGCACGGGTGGTACACGAGGCTTCTTATATTCCGTTCCTCGAGCCGTTCGGCGATTGCTTCGAGGGGTTCGTCTTCCCACAGGATCCACTCCGCGGGATGGTCTTCCAGCTTTTCGTCGAGGGCATCCCATTCGGAGGCCGACGGCATTTCGTCGGGCTCCCAGTGGAGGTTCTTCAGATTGAGCGAGTAACGGGCTTCCAGGTAATGATAAACAGGGTGGGAGGTGAGCAGCGGCCGACCCGCGTCCTGGCTGGTGATTTCCGCCAGGGTTTCGTCCAGAGCCCGAAGGTCCGCCGCGAGGTCGTCGAAGCGGCCGGCGAATTCTTCGGCATGGGAGGGAAGGCGCTCGCTCAAGGCCTCTTTGACGACGCGCGCGTGCTCGATGGCGAGCAGCGGGTCCAGCCAGGTGGTGAAGGCGGTTCCGGCGTGGGAGTGCGTGTCTCCGTCACCGTGGCTGTGGACCATGGCGTCCGGGACTTCGAGCAGGTGCTCCTGGATTTCACGTGCCGTGTTGACGGTTCTGTTCGCGGGCAGTGAGGCGTGTCCGGCCCAGCGGGCGTAACCAGCTCCGTTGAGAAGGATCAGGCCGGCTCCCTGGTAGTCGAGGATGGTTGCGTCGTCCGGCATCCATTCCGCGGGGTCGACATCCCCCGGCGCGGGGAAACGAACCTCCACCCGGTTGGCGCCGATACGTTCCGCGAAGTAGTGCAGCGGGTAATTGACGACGAAAACCGAAAGTGGTTGATCCTCCGTTGTCGTGGTCTCGGGTTCCCGTTCTTCCTGACACGCGGGGAATGCGAGCGCGAGGGCGGGAAGCAGCCAAAAGAGCCGTGTCGTTCGAAAGTTCATGCTGAATTGAGTGGTTGCCGGGAATAATCAGGTTCCGACTTGGACGGATCTTTCGCAATCCAAAAATAATTGCATTCCCGACCGGAGACGGGTAAGTCCTTCTTTCAATGAAAAAAATACCTTTTTTCGTTCCGGGGTTCCGCTATTGCCTGATTACGGTCGCGCTTTCCGGGTTCGCTTTATCGGCATTTTCGGGAGAAGCACCGCAGCAGGCAAGCGAAGTGGTCATTGAGTTCGACGCCACTTGGCGCTATCACGATGGCAACGAAGACCTTGGAACCGCTTGGAGGGAACCCGATTACGACGATGGTGACTGGGGCGAGGGGCCCGCTCTGCTCGGTTACGACACCGGGAATCGCAGTCACAGGTGGCCGGAGCCGGGGTTGCGGACCCAACTGGAGGAAAATCTGGTTACCTATTATTTTCGCAAGGAGTTCGAGTACCATGGCTCAACCGAAGGGCGGCGCTTGCGAATCGAGCAGATCATTGACGATGGGGCCGTTTATTATCTCAATGGGGAAGAGATCGCCCGAAGCGAACTGATCCCGGAGGGAGCGGTTGATTTCGAAACCGAAGCCACCACTCACACCAATCCCTGGGAGGAACATGAAACCCTGGAAGTGGAGGACGCGCCGCTGCGCGAGGGCCGTAATGTGCTGGCGGTCTCGGTCCACAACACGTCCGCCACCAGTTCGGACATCTGTCTGGGGGCCCGGGTAAGTGTCGAGGAGCCGACCGAAGACCCGGTTGCCCTGTACCTGAGCTGGCAAAACGATCCGACGACCACCATGACCATTCAGTGGCACACCGAGGGGGACACCGGCTTGGCTGAACTGGAATACGGTCCCCTGGGAAGCGATGAACTGAGTACGGTTGAGCCGGAAAGCCACGCTATGGTGTTTTCCGATCGGATTATCCATACCGTGGAAATCACCGGACTGGAGCCGGAGTCGGAACACCGGTTTCGCCTAAATAATATCGTGGATGGAATGAACAGCTCGTTCTACAAGTTTCGCACGATGCCGGAGACCGCTTACCGTCCGATCCGGATGGTTGTCGGGGGGGACGTTCTTCACCAGGAGGCGTGGATGCGCCAGGTTAATGAAGAAGCGATGCGCTTCGATCCGGATTTTATCGCCTGGGGGGGTGATCTCGCCTATTCCGATGGACGCGAGGACCGGGTGGAGCGGGAGTACACGTTCTTCCGTGTGATGATGGAAACCCTGATTGCGGACGATGGGCGTGTGGTTCCGGTGCTTATGGGGATCGGCAATCACGAGATCCGGGGTCATTATTATTGGGGGCACGACCGCGGTCGCGACTCTTATGAGGATACCGACGAATACCGTGAGGAAATCGCCCCGTACTATTATAACCTGTTCGCGTTTCCGGGGCATCCGGGGTATGGGTACCTGGATTTTGGCGATTACATGAGCCTGATTTTCCTGGATTCCGATCATTCGGGTCCGGTGGAAGGGACGCAGACCGAGTGGTTGGAGGAGGTGCTCGCCGAACGGGAAGACGTGACGCACCTGTTTCCGATTTACCACGTGCCTTCCTACCCGTCGGTACGGAATTTCGACGGGGGAGTCAGCCGGAATATTCGCGAGCATTGGCTTCCGCTTTTTGAGGAAACGCAGGTGAGGGTCGCCTTCGAAAATCACGATCACGCTTACAAACGCACGGTTCCGATCCGGCAGGAAGCCGAGGACGAGGATGGAATCGTGTTCATTGGCGACGGCGCCTGGGGCGTGGGAGAGCGACAGGTGCATAACGCGCGGGACACCTGGTATTTGGAGCGAAGCGAATCGATCCGCCATCTCATACTTGTTACCATCCGGAACGATTTCACCGACATTAAGATGATCAATCGCGAGGGACAACTGATCGACCACTATATTCCGCGCAAACGGTAGTTTCCGTTAAACGGAAATTCATGCAAAACCGAAACGCCCCACTGCTTTTGCCATGATATTTCCTCTTGGTACCGGCTCCGCCGGGTTGGGAGTCTGAATGGCACTTGGTTAAGGCGCTGGCTCGAAGTAGCTTAGGCTTCCAGCCTGAGACAAAACGCTGGAAGCGTGTTTTACTTCGGGCTTAACCGTGGCATTCCTCTACCCGGTGAGCGTCTGGATCCACGTTCGTGCCGCCTGCACAGTGATCCACGCGGCCACGAGGGCGAGTCCGGCGCTGATCAGGAGGAGTACCGCCAGTTCGGCCGCCTGAAGCATGAAAAGGGTTCCGCGGCTGCATCCGAGGTGGAACATCGTCTCCACCTCGGCACGGCGCAGACGCAGCGAAAGGAGCATCACCAGCGCGACGAATAAAGCCACCACTCCGGACATGAGGAGGTGGTGCACATCGAAGAATCGCTTGAGCTGGATGACCATGCCGAGCAGTTCCTCTGTCACCTCCAGAGGACGCCAGGCCTGATACCGGGAGTCCTCGCCGACGTAGCGCCCGAGAAGCAGCGTGGCCCCGCGTTCGTCATTCGGGACCGCGATCACCGCGGTCAGAGGAAAGTCGTCGGGATCGCCGTGAAAGTGAAAACTGTCGAGGTTTTCCGGGGTGATTCTCGTGTGGGTGCGCAACGCGGGACTGGCGATGATTCGTTCGTCATCCCGTTCGAGGATGCTTTCGGGATCGCTCCCGGCGTCGAGGTCTTCGTGTCCGTGACCGATCCCCTCGATCACCCACGCGGTGTTGAGATCGACGAAAACAGCGCGGTCATCCGGAGAACGCGAGCGCTCCAGCACACCCGTGACCCGCATGTCGAGGGGGTAGACGCCGCCCAGGTCGAAAACGTCCTCCGGGTCCGACAGAAGGCGATCGCCCGGTTCAAGGCCAAGTCGCTGCGCTACCTGCCAGCCGACAACACAGTCTCCCAGGCGGGTCGGGAGATGGCCCTCGGCGACCCTGAAGCCGCGAAATTCGAAGTAGTCAAGGGTGGTTCCAACGATCGGGTGGCCGCGGGCATGGTAGCGAACGAAAAGCGGGATCGGCGTGGCATAACCGCTTTCGGCGACCCTGCGGCTCGTTTCCCGCGGAATCGTTCCGGGCGATTCGGTTTGGAACGATAGAGCGTGGAGAACCAGGTCGAACCGGCTCCCTTCAGGTCCGATCACGATCGGTGTCGCCTCGGCCCGCCGTACCATTTCCGACTGGAGCAGACCCACCAGCCAATGCACCGTCAGGGGAAGATAGAGAGCGGCGGTCAGACAGACGATCAAGGTGAGCGTCTTGCCTTTGTTATGGGCGAGGTAATGCCAGATCAGCGGAAAAATCTTGTTCATTCGGCGTGAAAGTCCTGAAAATCGATGACTTGCTGAAACCCTTCCAGCAATTCCCGGTCGTGAGTCACCATCACCAGCGTGGCCGCGCGTTTCTCGGTTTCCTCGAACAGGATCCTTAGGATTTTCCGCTTGTTGGCGGGATCGAGGTTGCCGGTGGGTTCGTCCGCCAGAACGAGATTCGGCTGTGTGACCAGCGCGCGACAGATCGCCACCCGCTGGCTTTCGCCCTGCGACAGCTCATTTATGCCCCGTTTTCTCTTCTCGGTGATCCCGGTTGCCGCAATGAGTTGCTCCGCCCGTTCGGCCGCTTCCGGAGTCCAGTTCAGGGCGGGATTAATGCGAAAAGGCAGTCGGATATTCTGCTCCACGTTCAAATACTCGATCAGTTGAAAATCCTGAAAAACAAAACCGATCGAGGTGATCCGAAAGGCACGCCGGGCGGCGTCGCCGAGTCCGGGGAGTTCCACGGAATCCAGGGAAAGGCTCCCTGATTCAGGCAGATGGATACCCGCCAGGAGCCGGAGAAGAGTGGTTTTCCCCGAGCCGCTGGGTCCCACGAACGCCACGCGACTGCCGCTTGCCACTTCGAGTTCCGGTATATGCAGCCGGAACGTGCGATGGGGGTATTCGAAGGTGAGCCGGGAAATTCGGATGTTCATTGCCGCAAGCGAATCCGCCTGTCGATCCTTTCCTCCTGAAGCGGCTCAAAGTCCGTGATTTTCCATCCTTCGGGGAAGCCTTTTATGATAAAGAGCGCTTCATAGCTGTTCGTCCGTGTATGAATGTGTCCCCAGTGTTCAATGGTGCCGGTGACGGTCCAAGTGCATTGGTAAGCGAAGCTCGGGTAGGCGGGCGAGGATTTGACGTGGAGCTGCCGGGCCCCGTCGAGAATTTCGATTTCGTCAATGCGCGAAACAGCGCCGCCCTGTTCTTCCACAGTCAGATTCCTCCGGATCTGCAGATAAAGATCCTCAAGGAGTGGTCCAGCAACGCTTTGATTGAGAGCGTCATAGATCCGCTCCTCGTCGCGGTACTGGAAGGCACGGTAGATGTTTCGATGAAGCTTTTCGAAGAGCAAGGAAGCCTGCTCGTTGTCGATTTCGGGGTGCGATTGAAAGGGATGTGGTATTTCCGCGCGGGCGTAGGGCAGGGTCGCGAGGGCGCCGATCGCGAGTCCTCCGGCAACTATCGCGCACGCGAGACGACGGCGGACGGGCCCCGCCCGGAGTCCCGCCAGCGCGAGAATCACGGCCGCTCCTCCGCCGGTCAGTGAGAAAAGGGGGAGTTGGATCTTCGGCGGCGGGGCGGGCTTTTCAATGCCGGCGAACTGCGGGAATTCACGGTCGCGGTCATTCTCCCACTCAAAAGCCGTCCGCCGCGGATGCAGGGTGTTTTCCCTTGTTTCGTCTTCGAAAACGTAAACCGTCGGTTTGAAGACGGGAAGACGTTCGTCAAAATAATTCCACTCGAACTTGAGACTCTCCGCTGTTTCCTCAGTCGGGAACGAGAGAATGACTCCGACCCGCGCATTGTGGACGCTGACATCGCGTTCAGGAGATTCCCGGGCGAAATCCCGGAACTCCGGACCGAAAAAGTCCAGGCGATCAAGCTCCGGAGACACGGGAGAGCCGTCAATCTCGACCCGGTTGTGTTCGGCGAGGAACGACGAAACCGCCTCGCCGGCTGCTTGCTGTTCCTCCACGGTCATGACATCCGGGTCCGCCCGTTCCAGGGGAAGCCAGGTCTCGAGCGTCAGCAGGGGGATCAGGATTTCGTGCCGGATTTCCGTGTCGGTGATATAGACGTAACTGTAAACCGCACTGTAACTGGTAATCCCCAGCGCATCCTCCCGGCGTTGCTTGAGTCGCTCACGTGCCTGATCGAGATCGTCCCGGGCCCGCTCCCAGCCGGCATCCCAATCAAGCCGCACGGTATGGGCGGTGCCATGACTGAGCATCACTGATTCCATGTGAACGCCGTGATGAAAAAAACGCACTCCCATCTCTGCCGGGACCGCCGGTTCGTCTCCTCCGAAATTCTGGGAAACCGTCAGGAACTCCGGCCGCTCCTCCAGGGGAAACTCGAAATGGTAGCGAATGGAGTAGGCCATGAGGTCGTCGATGTGCACGCCCTCATCGTCCAACTCGGAAAAGTCAATATCGACGATTTCGCCGCTCAGTCGATTCCCGTCCCGGTCGCGGAGATGGAGGTAGCGTAAAAGAAATTTCTGATGCTCGCGCGCCTGTTCCTTGAGGTCGTCGGCGGGGAAGCGGAACTCATCGTCGCTCTCCATCCAGTAATACAGGATCAGGTCCTCGACGAGCATGTTCAGTTCGGCCGTTACTCTCTCGTCTTCGACATTGACAAACACGGAGGTCAGGGAGATCGGATGGGCCGCGGAGGGGGATCCTCCGCAGAGCAGGAAGAACAGAGCCAGGGATGCCGCGTGCCGCAATGATTGAACGAGTGAAAGGGCGCGGCGGGAATGTCCGGCGGGTTCTTGTTCTCGTCCGAATGTCCTCATTGGCTTCATCATCCGCACGCTGTCCGATTTTTCAACCCAACAAGCGGATCAGTTGACGGCTTCCGGTTGTTGTCGGTCGAATGGCTCCTGGAGGCCGGGATGGTTGAAGAAATTTCAAAAAATGCAGCGAGCCGGACAAGCAAAGCCCAGCTGAATGGATTTCGGTGTGAGATCCTTTGGTACACGGGGTTTGAAACGCTAGTAATTGAGGCCGTGCTTGATTAGTCCGGCCTCGGAAGGGAATCGATGGTGCAGAGAAACGATCGGGCCAGCTGGATTACGGGAGGCAGGGTGCGTTGCAGTGATCCGCCGCGAACGGCGCCGCCGAAGCCGTTCCGGTTCGTGTTGCTCGGGGCGCCGGGAGTGGGCAAGGGGACCCAGGCCGACCTCATCGGCGATCACTTTCGGGTTTGCCACCTGTCCACAGGGGATGTGTTCCGGGCGGCGAAGCAATTGAGCGCGGACGGTAACGCTTCACCGAATCTGGTAAAGGCGCTGGAGTACATGCGGAAGGGTGAACTGGTGCCCGACGAGATCGTGCTGGAACTGATCCGGGAGCGATCCCGCTGCATGACCTGTTGCGGCGGATTTATTCTCGACGGTTTCCCGCGGACCGTCGCCCAGGCGGAGGCGCTCTCGGAGTTGTTGAAGGAAAAGGGAGTTTCCCTGACGGCGGTGCTGAATTACCAGTTGCCCGAAGAGCGATTGGTAGCCAGATTGAGCGGCAGACGGGTTTGTCCCGATTGCAGGGCGGTATTCCATATCAGCGGTCATCCGCCTCGTAAGGAAGGCGTGTGCGATCATTGTGGGGGATCTTTGTACCAGAGGGAGGACGACTCGCCCGAATCCATTCGGGTGCGGATGCAACAATACGAAGCCAACACCGGCCCTCTGATCCGGTATTATTCGCACCGCGGTCAATTGATCACCATCGAAGCGGAGGGCTCTCCCGAGGAGATCTTTCAACGAACCCGGGATGCATTGCGGCAGTACCTGCCGGCCAATCAATAGATAAACGGTTCCAGCCGGTAGGGGACCGCTTTCAGATTCAACCGGCGGGCTCCGTCGCGGAGGGCTTCGCGCTGTTCGCGCATTTCCTCCGGCGAAAGGGGACGGGAACCGGAGGCCTTCAGGGCCTCGGGGTAGGGTGTTCCGGGATAGGCGATCATATCCGAAAGATAAACCCGGTCGCCCGCTTCCATCGAGGCCGAAGCCAGAAATTCAAGCGAGCTTCGTGCGTGATCCTCCGCCCGGCGGGATCCCCCCGCGCCAACCAGGAGGATGATGTCGCACCGAATTCCCGCGCGCCGGAGAACCGAAAGCGTTTGCCGCATTTCTTCGGTGGTGGCGGGTTTTTTCAGCCACTTCAGGAGGGCGTCCGAGCCGCTTTCGACACCCAGGGTCACGCGATTAAGCCCGAGCCGCCTGAGCCGACCATAGTCGTCCGGAGTCTTCTTGAGCCCGGTAAAGCCGTCCAGAAACGAACCGATGCCGAGAAACCGGAGGCGGTGTCCCTCCGCCCAGGAGGCTTTCGTGAACCCCTCCGTGTGCGGGAGTTCGACGTGGTTGTTGATGGTTTGGAGGAACGACTCCAGACGGGCCTGGGGAGCGGCGATCGCGTTGGCCTGGCCGAGGAAAATCGTGTTCCGGCGTCGCAATCCCTCGCCGTGAAAGGCGAGAGCGGCTTTCAGGTGGGCTTCGAATTCGCCGGTGCTTCGGACCCGGAAACGGAAGCCCCGATAGAGATTGCAGAAAGAGCAGGTGTTAAAGGAACAACCTTCGGTGGCCTGAAGAACGAATGCGGCATACTGATCCGGAGGAAGAATGGGGATCGGCTGGTAAATCGCTGCGAATCTTGCGGCGTCCCGCGCCAGCCGGTCCGGCGTCCAGGACACGACCCGTTCGAGCACGGGACGCAGCGTGCGGACCGTGTCCGCCGTGTCCGGGTGAGCCCGGGCTGTCCTGCCTTCCCCGACCGCCCGCAACAGCGCTTCAGCGGTTTCCCAGGCGCTCCGGCAAACCCGGTCGAGTTCCTCCCGCGGCAGCGTCTCGCGAATCATGCCGCCGGATTTCCGGCGCGCGATCGATCCCTGGTGGGAGCATCCCCGAAAGCGGAATTCCGTTCTGGTAGCCGCCCGCAGGAAACGGCCTTCCAGATCGAAGAGGTACTGGATGTCGGGAGTCGTGTGAATCTCTATCGCATCACGCCTGAGGGCGGCGGCGATCCGCCGTCCTCCGGCAAGGTTGGCCTGAACGACGCCAAGGAATCCCGGGCACCGGTCGAGGGAGCGGCCGGCCTGATAGTTGAGGGCTGTCGCCGGGCCGGGCTCTTGAAATGGATCGGTGCGGAAAATCATGGGTGTCTCCGGACGGGTTTTATCGATTGAATGACGGGAATACTTCCACGTTGAACCAAAAGACAGGACGGATCCGTGCGCCTGTTGGCGGGATTTATGCAGCCATTGCTGTGTTTCGACGGTTGGCCTTTCCGCTGAGAACAAGATATGCGCCTCATAATGTAACTTGCAGCGGGCACGGGGAATCGAACATGCTCTATAGTCAAACGCAGTTGATATGAACAGCTTACATACTGGACGAAGCGCTGCCAGGCGCTGGACTTTTATAATCGGGGCGGCCTTCGCCGGCGCGGGCGGATTGATTCCCGCGAGCCTGCCGGCTGAAACGCCGGATAACGGGGACGGCAAACTGAACGCCGAAGTTGCTGAAACTAATACCAGGAGCCTGGTGCTCTACGGCAGGCTTTCGGTGAACGCCTACTACCTCGAGCCTGCCGATCAGAGCGAAGCTTTCCTGATGGATGACAAATCGTTGAACTCCCGGCTGGGCGTGCGGTTCCACGAGGAGCTTGATCACGGGTTGACCGCTTTTGGCAAGATCGAGTGGAATATTCAACCTACAAGCCAGGACGCAACCGCCCAGATGCGGGATACTCATGTCGGCCTCCGCGGCGCCTATGGCGAGCTTGCCGCAGGCAACTTCAACGGCGCTTACAAGACGACCGGCGGCGTGACCTGGGATCCCTTCGTCACGACGCCCCTGGAGGCGCGCCGTCAGGCGGCGATGGCGGGCGGCTCCTATGCCCAGTCGGGCTTTATGCGGCGGATGGTCCAGTACCGGACGCCCGCTGTTCAAGGTTTTACCGGGGCGGTTCAACTGGGAGCGGATGATCGCTCGAGCGAAGAGCCGCACGCGCGCCAACGCGATGGACAGGGAGACGCGGGCGATGTCAACCTGGGCGGCAAGTATGGAATCGGAGACTTTGAGCTGATCGGCGCGTATTCACGGGCCGACCGGGCACCCTCGGGACAGAATCGCAACTGGAAGGCCGGCGCCAGATGGAATAACGGCACCTGGGATATCGCCTACCAGTTCGAGGACGTGGCGATCCGTGACCGGATTGATTTTGACGGGTTTGACGATGTGTCGGATGGCGTTACCGTGAACAACCGGCCCCTGGAGGACGATACGCGACATCACTATTCGCGGGTGAGCTACCGGACCGGACCGAGCCAGTTTCACGGGGTTTGGGGATATATGGATTCAGCCGGGGACGAAACCGATATCACCGTCTACACACTCGGCTATACCCATTGGTTCTCCGAAAACTTTCGAGCCATTTCGGGAGTCCAGTTTCAGGATCGGGATGCGGCGTACACCAGCGGGGATCTGACGGTGTTTTCGGCGGGCTTCCGGTATGACTTCGACGCCGACCTTTATCGGCTTCGCTGACGGGCTGAGGCACAAGAGTTTTGCGGCGGATCAGGAGGTGGTCCGGTTCGGCCAGGGAATGCGCAGCATTCCGGGGTGAATTCTGGTAGAGTGCGTAACGGTAGCCCCGATCAAATAACGCGAATTCAACCCCGAAGTGCAAGAGTATGATAGGAAGTGAGTTAGGTGCTTGCGAGCTCACTCACTTTCGCGAGAGGCTCTCTTGCGATGAAACAATACCAGCACCTAACTCGAGAAGAACGATATACAATTGAGCGAATGAGTAAAGAGGGATATGCGCAAAATTCTATTGCCAAATGCCTTAAGCGTTCCGAAGCGACGGTCAGCCGGGAATTACGTCGTAACCGCGGTCAACGGGGTTACCGGTTCCAACAGGCCGATGAAAAAGCACGATTGCGCCGATTTGAGAAGCGAAAGCGTATCAAGTTTAGCGATGAGGTTCAATGGAAGGTGGAGAAGCACCTGCGCGAGGACTGGAGCCCTGAACAAGTAAGTGGGTACCTGAAAAAAACCGGAGAAGACACGGTTAGCCACGAGCGGATTTACCAGCATGTTTACCGGGATCACCGTCATGGGGGCACCCTTTACCGGCATCTTAGGCATCAGCGTAAGAGGCGGCGGAATCGTCTAGGTCGCCGTGATCGTCGTGGCCGCATCGCAAACCGGGTCAGTATCGATGAACGCCCGGCGAGCGTTGATCGGAAGCACTTCTATGGAGACTGGGAGGCAGATTTGGTCATGGGTAAGAACAATGAAGGTGCTGTTTTAACGTTGGTGGAGCGCAAAGGCAAATACTGCCTGATCCATCCTTTGGAAAACAAACGCAGCGATGAAGTCGCCCTGGCAATGGCTGCAACACTACAACCGTTCATCGGGAAGATCCGTAGCATCACTGTAGATAATGGGAAAGAGTTTTCGGGTCATGAAATGGTAGCCCAGTGCCTGGACACAAAAATTTATTTTGCCCATCCGTATGCATCCTGGGAGCGCGGACTGAGCGAGAATACCAACGGATTGATACGGCAGTACCTTCCCAAAGATATGAGCCTAAGAGCGCTTACCTTGGAAACATGCCAAACGATCGAGGAAAAGCTCAACAGCCGACCAAGAAAGGCCCTTGGATTCAATAGTCCAAACGACCTTTTTCGGAACATCATTGACAAATGAGAAACCCTCCAGTAGACGATTCCTTAGAGTCCCTCCGGCCTTCGCTTCGCTCCGGCCTTGCCGCTACGCGGCACCCCTTCGGGGACGGCCTCCACGAAGCGAAGGCCGGAGGCCAGAGCCTCCATCCCCCCTCCTAACCTTACAGCACTACATAAGAAATAATAGAACCACAAAATCAAGCCTCCACCTTCTTGCACTTGTTAGTTGAAATCAAGTAAGAAAAAATTCGGGCGAATGTAAGATTCGAACGTTTCCGGGAGTTGGTAGGGTGTTATGCAATACATGAAATTCAATCAAGGATTGTCCATCATCGCTGCAACGCTGGTCGCGTTGTTTGCCTGCGGCTTTACGGCCGTACATGCGGAAACCCCCGTAGTCCGGGGGCCGGGCGCCGGTGTCTGTGACGGCACCGGGCCGGGAGGAGGAGAGCCCCGTCTTGACGGCAGAGGTCAGGGTGAGGGCCAGTATCGTCTCGGCAGAGGCGGCGACGGGCGGGGAATGCCCCGCGCGGAACGGGGCGATGGACGGGGGACGCCGCGCCTCG
>PWMU01000144.1 GCA_003558065.1 Opitutia bacterium
ACGACATTCCCGACCCGGATGACCAAACGTCGGTTTTCTGGCACGGCGACAACGCCTTCTGAAGGCGGGAAGGAATGCCCGGGTGGGAGTCGGGATTCGTTACTGGTTACTCGTGACTGGTATACGGTCCGGCTTACTCCGGAGGAGCGAATCCGGCTACTCGAAAAGTTGGATGCGTTGCCTCCCGCGCCAACGGTGGCCGGGGCTCTGGTTGTCGAACGGGCTGAGCGAATGGGCACTCGGCTCGACCTTATTCACAAGAACGCCCGTGAGGTGTTTGGACAAGCCGCGGCCTTCGGCGAAGGGAGCCGGCTGAGTGCGGTGGCTTCGATGCAGGGTGGGGTGATGGTAGGGATCGATGATGTGGAATTACCTTTGATACGGTCCGGAAGGTTCGGGGAACCGAAGCGGGAACGGCGGCGACCCGGGCTTTTATCCTGCACGTCATGAAGTTTTCGGGAAACACACCCCACCAGCCTTGCGGCTGGTCCCCCCCTCTCTCACGAGGGGAATGAAATAGAGGACGGGCGGCAGGAGAATCCGAAAACTTGATGCAGGGAGGTATATTTCACGGGCCTCGGGGATTCCGGAACGGTCTGGGCACGTCCTGTGCGTTTGTTGCGCGAGAGGATCCCTGTTTACCCGGCCGAAACCGGGTTCGCCCGCGCCGATAATTTCCTGGCTTCCCCTCAACCGCCTTTGTGAGTCGCCGACCGCTGAAGCTTGATGAAACCATTAGACCAATCACCAAGCATCAAAGGGTTACGTATTCTGAATCCGGTACCCCCGCTCTATTCCGCCTCCTTTTGGTTTTGACGCTTGTAATGCGCACGGGTTGTCGGATCCAATTGAGGGATGGTTATGAAAAGATTTATTGTTGCGTCGATTCTCTTGGTCGCCGTCAACGGCGGCGCTCTCCTGCCGCCACTGGAAGCGTATCGGGGGCCGCTGGCCGGGGTTTCGGTGCTGGTGGCGGTATATATATTGATTCAGGCGGTCTTGCAGGCCCGCAGGGGGAGCGAAACCCGGGAAGCGCCCGCGGCTGAAGGTTCGGGAACTGTGGCCGCGGCAAAGCGCGACGTCCGGGTCGATGTCGAGATCGCCCATTTTCTCGGCATCCTTCAGGAGAAGGGGCGCTTTCTGGATTTTGTCATGGACGACATCACGTCCTACAACAACGAACAGGTCGGCGCCGCAGCCCGGGTTGTTCACCAGGGATGTTCGAAGGTCATGAGCGAATACTTTACCATCACGCCCCTGCATCAGGGACAGGAAGGGGATGTTGTGGAGTTGAAGCCGGGCTACAACCCCGCGGAGTACCGACCGGCGGGAAAACTCGCCGACGGAGCTCAGATTCGGGGGAAAATCGTTCATCGCGGATGGAAAGCCACCGAGGTGAACCTGCCCAGACTGGCTGAAACGGCTGCCGCGAGCGACAAGGGTTTTGTCATTTCGCCCGCTGAAGTGGAAGTCAAATAAAGGAGTGCTATGAGCCAGACGTACAGTTTGGGAATCGATCTCGGCACATCCAACTCCGTCGCCGCCCTGATCGGAGCCGGCGGGGGCGAGGTCGGGATCGTGCCGGTGACGCAGGTTCTTACGGCCGACGGTGTGGGGGAGCGAGAGACCCTGCCTTCCGCGATTTACCTGCCGCAAGCGGATGAGTTTGCCCCGGAGGCGCTTCGACTTCCCTGGGAAGACGAGGGTGGGGAGATGATCGTGGGTGCGTTCGCCCTGGAGCACGGAGCCCTCGTACCCGATCGCTTGATCACTTCGGCCAAGTCCTGGCTTTGCCGGAACCATGTTGATCGCCGGGCCCGAATTCTTCCCTGGAAATCCGAACTGACCGAGGTGAAACTGTCTCCGGTTGACGCTTCGCGGCGTTATTTGAAACATTTGCGGGACAACCTGTTGTTTCATCGGTCCGAGGAAGCGGGCCCGGAGGCATTCAAAATCACGCTCACCGTTCCCGCCTCATTTGACGAAGTGGCACGTGCGTTGACCCGGGAAGCGGCTGAAGCGGCCGGTTTCCGCGATGTGACGTTACTCGAGGAACCCCAGGCAGCCTTGTACGCGTGGCTTGCCGAGACGGGCGACCGGTGGCGCGAGCAGATCCAGCCCGGCGATATCGTGCTGGTGTGCGACGTGGGCGGCGGCACGGCGGATTTCAGCTTGATTGCTGTTTCCGAGGAAGACGGAAATCTCCGCCTCGATCGGGTCAGCGTAGGCGATCACATCCTGCTGGGCGGCGACAACATGGACCTGGCGCTCGCTTATACCGTGCGGGCCGGTCTGGAAGAAGAGGGGAAGTCGATCGACGAACGGCAGTTTATGGCCCTCGTCCAAGGTTGCCGGCAGGGTAAGGAAAAGCTCTTTGGCGATCCTGATCTTTCTTCGTTCCCGATTTCCCTGCCGGGCCGCGGTTCCGGCCTCTTCGCGGGAACCGTTGCCACAGCGCTGTTGCGAGAGCAACTCACGGCCGTCGTGCTCGACGGGTTTCTGCCGGTGACTCCGATCTCCGACCAGCCGGTCCGGGGGCGTTCCGCGGGACTCCAGGAATTCGGCCTCGACTACGCCGGCGACCCGGTCATCAGCAAACACCTGGCACGGTTTCTCACCCGAAGCCTGCAGAACGTGCGATCGAACGAACGGCTGGTTCAACTCGTCGGCGAGTCGAGTACCGGCGAAACGACTTTTTTGCGTCCCACTGCCATCCTCTTCAATGGCGGAGTCTTCAATGCCGAACCGATCCGCCGGAGAGCGACGGAACTGCTTTCCCATTGGTCCGGCGGCGAGCCGATCAAAGAGCTGACCGGCGGCCACCTTGACCTTTCGGTGGCAAAGGGGGCTGCCTACTACGGAACGTTGTCGCTGAGCGGAGAGGGGATACGCATCCGCGCCGGCACCGCCCGTTCGTATTACGTGGGCCTCGAATCCTCGATGCCCGCGGTTCCGGGCTACAAACCCCCCGTGAAGGGCGTTTGCGTGGTTCCCCAGGGGATGGAAGAGGGGACGGAAGCGGAACTCGGAGATCGTGAGTTCGGTTTGGTGACCGGCGAGGCGGTGACGTTCCGCTTTTTCAGTTCAACGGTTCGGGCGGGCGACACGATCGGTTCCCTGGTAGCCGACGCCGAAAAGGAACTGGAGGAAACCTCCGCACTTCAGGTCACTCTCGAAGCGCTGGAAGACGGCAAGGAAGGCGAAGTGGTTCCCGTCCGGCTTCATTCGGCGGTTACGGAATTGGGTACACTGGAACTGTGGATGCGCCATGAAGCTTCCGGCAAGGAGTGGAAACTGGAGTTCGACGTGCGGGGCGACAAGTACGCCGCCCCGGGCTCCTCATCCGTCGGGTAAGGGGTTGGAGGCCAGTCCGTGACGTGTCGTTATACCATTGGAGTCGATCTGGGAACCAGCAATTGCGCCCTGGCGTATGTGGATACGCGGGACACGGACGACCGGGTGCGGGTCTTGTCGCTTCCCCAACTCGAGGAAGCCGGGACGGTGTCGAGTCTCCCGATCCTGCCGGCGTCCATTTATTATCCGGTGGAGGGCGAACGGGAGAAGCTTCCCGAAGGAGCGGTTTTCCTGCTCGGCGAAACCGGCCGTCCGGTTGTTGTCGGACGGTACGCCCTGCATCAGAGCGGACGGTTGCCGGGACGGGTTATCCGTTCGGCGAAGTCCTGGCTTTGTCATCCCGGCGTGGACCGGCGGGGGCCGATCCTGCCCTGGCATTCGGAGGAGATTCCGGCCTCGAACCGGATGTCGCCGGTCGAAGCCGCCGCGCATTACCTCGCCCTCCTGCGCACCCTTTGGGACCAACAGCTCGCCGCGGCCGATCCGGACTTAGCGTTCGCCCGCCAGGAAGTGACCGTGACCGTTCCCGCCTCATTCGACGAAGTCGCCCAGCAACTCACCTATGAGGCGGCCCGGTTGGCGGGGTTTCCGGCCCGGATCCGGCTGCTGGAGGAGCCTCAGGCGGCATTCTACCACTGGCTCGACCGAAACGGGCAGGGACGTGCTTTGCTCGAGGTCCTGCCGGGCTTGCGGGAAAAGGAACAGACCGTTCTTATCTGCGACATCGGCGGCGGCACGTCGGATTTCAGCCTGTTTGCCATTGATCCCCTTCGGGACGAAGACAGGATTCCGTCGATCCGGCGCGTCGAGGTGAGCGATCACCTGCTGTTGGGCGGGGATAATATGGATCTCGCCCTCGCGCACAGGCTCGAAGAAATGATGGCGGGGGGACCGGCGAAACTGAGCGCTTCCCGGTGGGCCTACCTGGTTGCGGAGGCGCGCCGCTTGAAGGAGCGGGCGCTGCAGCCTGATTCGCAAAAGGAGCCGGACGAGTTCCATGTCTCGGTTCCCGGGTCGGGCGCGAGCTTGTTTGCGGGAACCCTGTCGGCCCGAATATCGGTCGATGAAATCCGAAACGTGGTCATGGAAGGATTCTTTCCTTCGTGCGCCGGCGACGAGAGACCCGAAAGCGGCCGGTCCGGCCTCAAGGAATTGGGACTTCCGTTTCCGGCCGATCCCGCCATCACCAGACATATCGCCGCCTTCCTCCGCGGGCGGCCGATCGACGCCGTCCTGTACGCCGGGGGCGCGATCAAGCCCGATTTCCTGCAACAGCGACTCACCGACACACTCGCCGCCTGGCAACCCGGACGTTCGCTGACGACCCTGGCCAACGAGGAGCCGGATCTTGCGGTCGCTCGCGGCGCCGCCAGTTACGGCAAGGTCCTGCGGGAACCCTTTGGGCGGATCACGGGCGGTTACCCGCATTCCCTGTACCTTGAGATCCAGTCCCGGGGAAGCCGCGGCAAACCGAAACTGGTCTGCATCCTGCCGAAAGGCTTTGAGGAGAACCGCACGGTGCGTATCGAGAATATGAATCTCAAGCTCCTTGTCGGTCAACCCGTGCGTTTCCAGCCCTATTACTCAACCCTGCGCGACGAGGACGAAGCCGGCGCTCTGGTGGACTTGGATGAGGAGACCTTTCATCCATTGCCCGCGCTGCAGACCGGTATTGCCCTCCAGAAGGGAATGACAAAACCCGCCGACGGGCGGTTGCCGGTCATGCTGGAAACCACCCTGAACGAACTGGGGACCCTGCGGATTGCCTGCGTCCACCGCGATTCCGATCGGAACGAGTTTCGCTGGGACCTCGACTTCAACCTCCGGCGTCCGGCGGAAAGGGAGGAAACCGGCGGCGAACCGGGGCAGCCGGCCGAGGGGCCGGACGAGGAACGTGTTCGGAAGGCGGAGGTCGAGCTATCGCGGGTTTACGGGAAAAAGAATCGCACGGACCCGGAAGCCAAACCAAGGAAGCTTGTTCGCCAACTGGAAACCGTTGTCGGGCAAAAGCGGGAGGAGTGGGACCTGGCGCTTTTGCGTTCCCTCTGGCCGCCTCTTCAAAAAGGTATGACGCGCAAGAACCGTTCCCCCGACCACGAATCCACCTGGCTGAATCTTGCCGGTTACCTCCTGCGGCCCGGCTACGGGAACGAACTGGATTCGTTTCGGATCGAGGAACTCTGGCGGCTGCGGGAACTTGGCATGGCTTTCCCGAAGGAGAAACGCGTGGTCAATCAATGGTGGATCCTGTGGCGCCGAGTGGCCGGCGGCCTGGACCGGCCGCGCCAGGAGGAGATCGTTCGGGCCGTTCTGCCGGCATTCCGTAACAAGAATGTCAATACGACGGAGGTCTTCCGGTTGGCCGGTTCGCTGGAGCGGGTGCCGCAGGAAACGAAGGAAGAACTCGTTGACCGGATTTTACAAATCATTCTGGAAAAACGAGCGCCCCCCGCCGACCCGATTTGGGCCCTGGGACGACTGTTGAGCCGGGTGCCCCTGTACGCCGGCCCGGACGGCGTCCTGCCGCCGGCCGCAGTGAAACGGGCTTTTGAGCAATTGAAGGATCTCGACTGGGCCGAGGGTTCTTTGTCCGGTCTTAACGAAGCGTTCGCCCGCGCCGGACGTAGGGTCGAGGTGCGTGAGAACGACATTCCCGAAACTTTCAGGGAGGCGCTGATCGCGAAAATGGCGAATTCGGGCGCCACGGAGAGGCAACTTCGAGTCGTCCGCGAGTATGTCCCGGTCGAGCACGCGGACCAGGCCAACCTGTTCGGCGAATCCCTCCCGGCGGGATTGATTCTGACCTGAGCCGCGGATCCCGGCACGCCGGAGACCGCGGCGGAAAAAGCGTGCCGAAGGCGCGCGACCGCGGTCTCCCGGACCGTTGGGTGTTCCCTTATTTGTCGAGGTCGGCAGGTAAGGCGCGACCTCTTCCACCCTCCGCTACAATATATCATTGCCCATGACGGCATGGTCGAATAAACGATTCTGTTGAAAATATCCGCCACCGACCGCTTCCAGGGAACACCCATTAAAATAGGACCACTCATGCCGGCTTGTCGCCGTTTCTTTTGTGTCGCGCTTTATTCACTCCCGCTTCTTGCCATCACGGCATTGCAGCCTTTCGCGACAGCTTCGCGCGCTTCGGAACCGTTCCCCCTGGATGCAGCATTGGAAGGACTCGCCGATCGCGAGGACTGGCGAAGCTGGTCGGACATCGAGTTCCCCCGTCACCCGGCGGAAAAATTTCTGGAAGATTGGGTGATCGTCCTAGATCCCGGTCACGGCGGCGACGCCCACCGCCCGGGCTATAAACGGGGCCCGACCGGAGCGCGCGAGGCCGACATCAACTGGCGGGTGGCCGTGCTCCTGGAACAACTGCTCATGGATGCCGGAGCTCATGTCGCCATGACCCGCATCGGCGATCACTTCGTAAGTCTCGCGGATCGGGCGGAAATCGCCAATACCGTCCGGCGGCCCGGCGGCGGTGCCGGCGCCGATCTGTTCATCAGTTTGCACCACAACGCCTCCGGAAACCCGGAAACAAATTACACAAGCGTCTGGTTTCACGGCGGGGTCGACTGGTCGGAACCCGACCTGGATGTCGCCCGTTACGCCGCTCACGCCCTCTTTCGGAAGCTGCGAACCGACGCCGGCCTGACTTCCTACCTGATGAGCGATCACCAAATGTACGGCGGCGGATTCGGAGTCCTACGGAGAACCCGCGTTCCGGCGGTTCTCCTGGAGTCCTCCTTCCACACCCACCCGAAAGAGGAACAGCGCCTCCGCGATTCCCTCCACAATCTCCGCGAAGCCTATGCGGTCTATATCGCCCTGTGCGAATACGCCTACGGCGGGCGGCCCACGCAGTCCGAACCGGAACTGCAAATCGAGAACGGCGAAATCTCGCTCGTGACCGACATCGACGACGGTCTCCCCGAAAATTGGTGGGGCGCCGACCGGAACCGGACGTTGACGTCCACAGTGCGGGCTTTCCTCGACGACGAAGAGGTTCCGTCCCGTTTCGATCCGGACGGAAACCGTCTGACCGCGCAATTTCCGCCGCCGGACAACGAAACCGGCAACACGGAATCGCGGCACATCCTCCGTATCCACCATGCCAATTTCTCCAAGAACCATAACTGGCCTCAGCGCTACTTGGTAACCTTTTCTTTTGACGAAGACGAGGCTATCGCGGGAACAACCGTCCGGCCGATCGGCGCACGCCGGACCGCGCCCGATCCCGAGCTCGACCCGGATTGGGAACCGCCGGCGGAAGAGGAAGGGCCCCTGCCGACGCCGCTGAAACTTCCGGAAGGACCGGAGGTCGCGGCCGCGTACCAGGAAGCGATCGCCGAAGCGCGCCCGGGAGACGTGATCCGGATGGAGGAGCCGGCGAAAGATGATATCCCCCGTCTGCCGATTCGCATAACCGCGGAGGAAAGCCCGCAACTTCTCTTGTCGGACAAACCGGAGTATTTTCGCACCGGCGACGGCATTGCGATGCAGGAAACCGTCGAACCGGGACTGGTCCGTCTTTACACCTACCACGTTCCCGCATCCGACGAGCCGGCCGTGATCACCTCGACCCTCGAAAATATCGGCGACGAACCACTCAACCTCCGCTTTCACCGCGATGCGTTTCCCGAACCGAGCACCCATTACATTGCAATCGCCCGGGAAGCAATGGTCCGGTTTTTCGACGGGGCCGTTTCCCTTTCCGACAGGACCGTCAAGCCGGACGAAATCATTGCGATTGACCCGCGAACGGAGGAAACCGAAGTCGAAGGCGACGTCCTCGTACACACCTGGTACGAGTTCGAGATCGATCAACCCGCGCGGATCAGCACCTTCCGGCGCCCGGTGGAAATGAGCAGCGAGGAGGCGCTCGAATTGCTGGATACCCTGCCGCGCATTCTTCCCGGCCACCGCCGCAGCGGTGCCGGCCGTGGCTTGTTCTCAATAAGCAATTTCCTCACCACCCTTGCCGGAAACCATACCATCGACACCGCCGGGGGCGTCCAACAGATCGTGGTTGCCGACGGCCGGGAAGATCGCTGGATGATCGGCCGCGACAGCATTCCCGGCGAAGACGAGGAGGCCGAGGTCGAAAACCGCGGGAATTACGGCGCCGTCTACCGCATCCGTGTCGACCGGACCAGCAGCGACGGCCGTTCGCTCGCGGTGATGCTGCACAATCCGTTTACCGACGACACCTTCTGCCACCACATGGGCGCCGCCCTCAGGATCGACGACGGAAAATTCGACGGCGGAACCGTCAAAGCTCCGCGCGAGACCGCCAGTTTTGCCGGGGGCGACCAAAGCGTCCTTCTCCAGGTGTTTCCTCCCCTGCCGGAAGGCGAAAGAGAAACCATCGAACTCGAATTCACCCCTCCCGGCGCCTCCTGCCTCCCGGCCCCCATTTTCTTCGTTCCCTTTGAGGAGGGCGTTGCTTCGCCTTGAGCAGTAGCAGAACGAAACCAGTTGTGGTTGGCGAAGTCCGTCCCGTATCGGGCGCGGCGCTGGTTTGCCGGTTCGCACAAGGAGGCTGCCGGGTGGCGATGCTGGCGCGCTCGGTGAGTTGTCTCGACACATTGGCCGTCGAGTTGAAGGACCTTCGAACCGGATCCGCGCCACCATTCCGAGAGACTGATGGAGTGAGCGCAATCGGCTGATAAGAATTCGCTTTACTACTGGTACGGGCACGCACCCGTGAGAACGGGTATGAAAAGTCGCTCTCAAAGGGGAAGGAGTGCCATATCGGCCTGTAGAATGTTAATCCGGGCTCCCGATGTCTTTACCCTTTCCATAAGAATGAACCGGCATCACGCATGACATGGAAAGGGTATCATGAACCGTAAGTTTCTTTGCTGCAAGAGATTGGATTGGATCCCCCGAATTTGCGTGGTGGGGTCGACCGCATGCCACCGCATCTGGATTTTCCCGATTCTCATTGCGGGCGGACGCGAGCATCCTCTCATGCACGGAGGCCATGCCAAAATCCGCTTAGAAATCGGCAACGGAGTCCGCGACCATTTTTCCAGTTCGGCTTAGGATAACCCACGGGTTACAGAGGTTCGTAAGGTAGCAGTGCGATAATCGGCACTGAGAAACGTGGTTCGCGGACCCCGGAATCCGGAACGGGAGATAACATGCAAGTGGAACAACGGAAACAAACAAGGAGGCCGAATATGGTCGAGAATACAGGCAACCTGCACGGTAATAATTGGAGCGCCGGTTTTTCCCGAAAATTCCGGCGACAGCGAGTCGGGGGTTTCACCCTGATTGAGTTGCTAACCGTAATTGCGATTATCGGGATCTTGGCTTCTATCCTGATCCCCACAGTCAGCGCGGTGCGGGAATCGGCACGTAACGCTCAATGTATGAGCAATCTGAGGCAGATCGGCATGGGCATTCTCGCCGCTACCGAGGAAAATGAAGGGCGTTTTCCGAGGATTGACGCCGAGGCGCTTGAAGAAGTGCCCTGGAATGACGTCGAAGCTCTAATGGCTGTCGTCGAGCCTTATGTGGACAGAAGCGTCGGCGAAGGCGAACATCCCGACGAGTCTTCAGCGACCCACGGGGTGGGCGTGTGGAGGTGTCCTACCATTATGGCTGAACGGTTCGTTCAGTGGTCGTATTATCCCAACGGGGATATGTGGATTGGTGGACCGGAGCAGCCCCGTTCTCTGAGCGAGCTTCCGGCGCCCACGCGGTTTCCCATTATCGGTGACCGTGGCTCTGACAACGTGCGAACCGGAGGGCACCAGGATTTTGGAAGTTGGAATATTGGAGAACAATTCCAACCGGCGACCGGTTGGCACTCCAACGATCGCCTCAATATGGCTTTTGCCGATGGAAGCGTCCGTGGCTACTCATACACAGGAGACTCCTCGGAGGAGTTCGGCCAGATTCTGATCGAGGCCGATCCTGCCAACTGGGAGTTCTAGGAGTCTGTCGGCGAAACCCGAAAGACTCCTGGGCAAGCCGGAAACAGATCGACGGGAACGACTCATTCAAGGTCTCGCCTGGACACTGGGTCGAGATTGAGGAGGGCTTGGCTCATCTGAAGCTCTTCGAGGCGGAAACGATCGTGACTGGAGTGTCTCCTGGACGGCGCGGAGAAGTTCATCCAAGGGGCAGGGCTTTTGCAGGATTTTGAACCTGCTCCAGGTTTTCCGGGCCGTCTCGTTGAGATCGGGGCTGTAGTAAATGCCTCTTCAGGACGCGATCGGGGGTCGCATCCAACCCGGCGGAGCCGGTCCCAAGAGCTGGGGTTGAAATCCGGGGCCAAGGTTCCTGACAGGTGAAGAAAAGCGAGAATCTTTTTCCGGTAAGCCGTATTGTCATTTCCGAAAGTAAAATGCTTCATAAACGGGCCTTCGATCGGAGGATCAAAGACGTATTGGGTTATGCTGGTCGAATCCTGCTACGGATTCTTGGCGGATTAAAGGATTTGTTGAAATGCGAAACGGGCACCAGAACGCGGGTGCGGCCGGTCGGGTTTTAAGATAGGTTTCTACCTTGCCCCCGTCGGAAGGCTTTATGATTACGGCGAACCGGTTGCGGTTGCCTTCGTCAAAGAATTCCCCCCGACGAACGTGGGTGCCGAGAGGGGGCGCCATTTATGGCGTTCCCGAAGGGTGGTTCCGACCGGGTGCTCTTTGGGCGGGTGTTCCGACAAATCAGAAGCTCCGCATGCGAAAAATCGCGCGGCCCGTGAGGGGTTATTCGTGCCGCAGGGCGACGATGGGGTCGACGGTGGCGGCGCGGTAGGCGGGGTAGAGGCCGAAGACGATACCGACCAGGGCGCTGATGCTCAGGGCGAGGATCATGGACCAGGCGGTGACGACGGTGGGCATGCCGGCGAAGTAGGTGATGAGCGTCGGGACGACGACGCCCATGGCGAGACCGATAAGGCCTCCGGCGAAGGAGAGGACGACGGTTTCGATGAGGAACTGGGTGATGATCTGGCGACGCTTGGCGCCGATGGCTCGGCGGACGCCGATCTCGCGGGTGCGTTCGGTGACGGAGGCCAGCATGATATTCATGATGCCGATGCCGCCGACCAGGAGGCTGATGCCGGCGATGGAACCGAGAACGATATTGAAGATCCGCTGGGTTTCGCGGGCCTGGCGGAGAAGGGCGAGGGGGATCTCGATGGTGAAATCATTGTTGCTGTGAAAGCGGTTGAGCATGAATTGAATCGCCCGGGCGGTCGACTCGACATTCCCGATCTCGTCGACGCGGACGATCATCTGGTGCAGTTCGACCCGTTCGCGGCTCATCTCTCCGGTGCCGCGCTGGACGATGATATCGCCGATGCGCTCCCGGAAGACGTTGATGGGAACGTAGACGTCGATCGGCCGGTCGGGGGTCTGGAGGCCGCCGCCGCCGTCCACCTCCTCGGTCTGGACGATCCCGACGACGTAGTAGGCATTGCCGCCGATGCGGACGGTTTGGCCGAGCGTGTGCCGGGTGGCGAGGAGGTCGCGCGCCCGGTGGACGCCGATCACGCAGACGCCCGCGTGCTGGTCGATGTCCTGCTGGCGGAGGATGCGGCCGGC
>PWMU01000122.1 GCA_003558065.1 Opitutia bacterium
AGGCGGGCGAAGTCGACCGCAATCGAGCCGGTCCCCGCTTTCTCTGCTTCAGTGCCCATAAGGTTCCCCCAGCCTGCACCCGCCGCCGAAAATCGCAATCATCGAATCCGCCCCGGTCGTTTTATACTCCCCGTCGCCAAGTCTTCGGATTTCTTCGTGGCGAGGGGGTTTATCCCCCGATCCTCCGCGTCCCCGGAACTCCCGGGATAAACCCGGTCGCCACAACCGCGGGAGTGCCGCCGTTCTCGAAAAACTTGATGACGGAGAGTATATGTGCATTCCCTATGTGGCACAAAGATCGGACCCATCTGAAATCTTCCCTCTTCAATCTCAAATTCTTTTCAGGCGGCATTCGGAAGCCAAACGACAAAGCCGTGCCGGCATTCCTGCGGAGCGGAAGGATTTTCGGTTGATTCCATCCGAGTCCTGTGCGATAAGGTGTTCCTTTTTGGCACAGAACCGCAGCCGTTAATTGCCTCTGCTGAAAGGAGCAGCCCTATCGAGTTTTTCAACCCAACGCCGACGTCCCGCCGACGCCAGCCCGCTTCCTTCCGCGGGAAACCCGGCCCGGGCGAAGCAACCAAACGTTGGCCGCGGCTGCTTGGCGCCGCCTGCGGCCTGCTCGTGCTTTCGGCGGCGCTCGCCGGGGCCGATGAGGACAGGCCGCCACGGGCGGCGTTTACCGTGGACGGCACCGAGGAACGCATCGTCGGTGAGATTGAGGTCGATTCCCTCGAAATCGACGTCCCGCACGTCGGGCTGAGCTGGGAGGTTCGCGCCGGAGACGAAGGGGAGAACGATAACAGCGACAGGGCCCACGGCTTTCATCTCCAACGCGCCGACAACCCGGCTTTTGAGGATTACCGAGACCTCTACGAGGGCTCCGACCGGGCCTCGTTCCAACCGGGCCTCGCCGAGGGCGAGTACTTTTACCGCGTGCGCGCCATAGACGAAGACGGCAATCCCGGCGCCTGGAGCCGGCCGCTTCACGTCGTGGTCGAGTATCAGTCGATGCGGCTGGCGGTCTCGCTCTTTGCGGTGGGTGGTGTGGTCTTCCTCGCGACGCTGGCGCTGGTCGTTGCCGGCGCGGTCAGGGACAAGAGGGAACAGGAGGGCAACGCACCATGAACGGCGGAAACGGCGCGGTTCTCTCGCCCCAGGTCGGCTGGCTGCTGCTGGCCCTGCTGGGAGCGCTCTGGGTTTTTCTCGGCGTTCTCTGGGGCAAAAAGGCCAAAAACATGGAAGGGTACATGGTTGCCGGCCGGAATGTCGGCCTCGCCCTGGCCGCCGCCACGGCCATGGCCACCTGGGTCACCTCCAACACCACGATGCTGGCCCCGCAGTTCGCGCTCGAGCTCGGGGTTTGGGGTATGCTCGCCTATTCGACCGCCTGCTTCGGGCTCTTTTTTTTCGCCCCGATGGCCCGGCGGATCCGGCGTATCATGCCCAACGGCCTCACCAGCGGCGACTTCATCCGTCTCCGCTACGGAAAGCCGGCCTGGGTTCTGTTCCTGGCGATCTCACTGATTTACAGCTTCGCCTGGCTGGTGACCATGGCCATGGCGGGGGGGCTCTTCATGAACGCCATCGCCGGCATTCCCTTTGAATGGGGCATGACGGTGGTCCTGCTGGTGTGCGTCCTTTACACGCTTTTCGGCGGCCTCTACGCGGTCATCGGCACCGACTTCATCCAGAGCGTCATCATCCTGTTCGGGGTGGTGATAATCGGCGCTGTGATCTATAACCGGCTCGATTTCGACGTGACCTATCAAGCCGTCATGACCGATCGCCCCGCCCTGCTGTACGTACTGCTGCCTGCCGCCATCATTGCTTTTTTCAACAACATGCTCTTCGGGATGGGAGAGATTTTTCACAACAACGTCTGGTGGAGCCGTGCCTTTGCCATGCGCAAGGGCGTCGCTCTCAGGGCCTATGTTCTCGGCGGTCTCTTCTGGCTGCCGATCCCCATCGCCGTCGGATTCATCGCCCTGACCAGCGACACCATCGGAATCAATCTGCCGCGCCCGGACATGCTGGGACCGTTGGCCGCCTCTGAAGTGCTCGGGACTCTCGGTGCCGTCCTGATCTTCATCATTCTTTTCTGCTCGCTGGCCTCCAGCATTGACAGTCTTCTTGCAGCCACTTCGGACCTGGTGACGGAGGACATCTACCGTAAAGGCGTCCATCCGAATGCGAGCGAACGCACCGTGCGTTTGGCGTCCATCCTGATCATCATCGGCCTGGGCTTCCTCACCTGGCTCGTTTGCATGCTCGATCCGGGAACCCTCGCCGAGGTACTCTTCGCCTCCGGCCCGCTGGTGGGTTCCGCGATCTGGCCGGTCGCCGCCGGACTGTTCTGGAAAAAGACCAATCCCCGGGGAGTCTTCCTCGCGATGCTACTCGGCAGCATCCTGGGCCTGTGGGCCTACTACGAAATCGGCTGGTATTCGGGAGCCCTGGTCGGTTCGGCCGTGTCTATGATCATCACCCTGGGCAGCACGCTGATGTGGCCGAAGGATTTCGACTGGAACACGCTCAACGAATCCAACGAGGAACTCAAGAAAGGGACCATCCAATGATTTATTATCCGGCTCCTCTCCTCCAATTTCTCATCGTCGGCGCCCTCGTCCTGACCGGGCTTGCGGCGATCATTCTGCTCGTGATGGTACTCATAGACTATATCCGCAAGCAGGTCTGGTAATTCCGGCTTCACCCGGAGGGTTTTCCGCCTCCGCCCTTCGAGCCGACCGCGCACCACTACTGACGCCGTCCATCTCAAGCCTGAAACCGGGCCTGCAGGGTGTCGTCCCGTTTCCGTTTCCATTTCCTTTCAATCCATCCATGAAAAAACAATCAGCCAGATCTTCTTCCAGCCAGATCCTCCCGGCCAACCAGAACACCCGGGCGCTCGAACCTCCTGAAAACGCGGAGACGCTTCGCCCCGATCCGCACGATCTTCTGGGCGACGCGCCGATCGACCTCAAGGTTCTCAAGAGCCTGGTCGATAAATCCATCCTGTCGGTCAAGGACTTCGACCGGAAGACGGTGGTGGAACTGTGCCGCTTCGCCGCGCTCCTCGAAGTCATGGAGATCGCGCCCTACCATCTCCTCGACGGCAAGATTCTGATCACCGCTTTCTTCGAAGCGAGCACCCGCACCCGCACGTCCTTCGAAAGCGCCACGCTCCGTCTCGACGGCAAGATCATCAGTATTCCCGACGCCGCCATCACCGGCGTCAAAAAGGGCGAATCCCTCGGCGACATCGGCGAGATGTTCAATGCCTACGGGGACCTGGTCATCATGCGGCACACCGAAACCGACGCCCTGGATCGGATCCGTCAGAATCTCCGCATCCCCCTCATCAACGCCGGAAACGGTTCCGGGGAACACCCCACCCAGGCGCTGGCAGACTGGTACGCGCTGCTCAAATGGAAACCGGAGCTCGCCGCGAAGAAAAGAAAGAAGCGCAACGGCGGGCTCCACCTCGGCATCATGGGAACCCCGGGAAACATGCGCGCGGTCAAGAGTTTCCTCCTGATGTCGCTCCTGTTTGAGGAAAATTTCCGGCGGATCACCGTTGTCTCGGAAATGGCCGACCCGCTCGGCCCGGAACTGCGCGAGGAAATCGAAGGCGCCGGCATCGAGTTCCAGGAGTGCAGCAACATCCAGGAGGTGATCTCCGACCTGGATGTGGTCTATATGAATTCGATCGCATTCCTCGGCGACAGCTACCGCACCCTCGACAGCCAGAACAAGATCGAGAAGAAAAGTCCGCTCAAGAAAAACGCCATCATCATGCACCCGCTCGCGCGCCTCGGAGAACTGGATACCGACCTCGACAACACCCGTCACAACCTCTACTTCGCCCAGGCTCACGGCGCGGTTTTCGTCCGCCAGGCGCTCCTGACGGCGGTGTTCGACCGCTTCGACCGCCTTCCCGAGGGCATCCCGCTGAAGTGAATCCTCCTTGCCGCGAAGCCGCGGATAACGGAAGCCAGGCTGCCTTTCACGCGCTTCCGGACTTTTAGCAGTCGTTCTTCTCCCGAAAGCTCCCGGCCTGCATTCCCTCGCGGGAGCGGCGTAACGCCGTCAAAAGCCGTCGTCCGGCCGTACAGGAATTTTCGTAACATTTAATCGTTTCACACGCGGAATTTCCGTTTAGGCTCAGCTTCGGACACCACCAACCTTAACAACAACCATGTGCGGAATCACCGGTTTCTGGAAAGCAAAAGGTCTCGATAACGGGGCGGAACAACAGTTGAAAACGATGGTGGACAAGCTCCACCACCGCGGCCCCGACGGGACCGGCACCCACCTCGACGCCGAACGCGGCCTCGCGCTGGGCCACGCCCGGCTGACCATCATCGACCTGCACACCGGCAGCCAGCCGATGTGCAGTCATAACGGCGACATCGTCCTCACCGCCAACGGCGAGTTCTACGACTACAAGCGTCACCGCGCCTCCCTCATGGCCGACGGCGCGCGTTTCCAGACCCGGTCCGACAGCGAGATCGCCATCGAATACTACAAGCGGATGGGGCTCGACTTCGTCGAAAAACTCCGCGGCGAATTCGCCTTCGTCCTCTACGACCGGGAGAAGGACCGCATGATCCTGGTTCGCGACCGGTTCGGGATTCGTCCGCTTTTTTACCACGTCAGCAACGGCAACCTTTTCTACGGGTCCGAGGTCAAGTCGCTCCTCGCCCACCCGGAGGTGCCGTGCAAGCTCGACCGCAAGGCCGCCCTTCACCAGTTGATGCACACGATGGTTCCCGGCACCAGCGCCTTCGAGGGTATCCAGGCGCTCCAGCCCGGTCACCTGCTCGTCGTCCAGCGCCGGGGGGACCGGCTCGAGATCGAGGACCAATGCTACTGGGACATGAACTTTCCGCGCCAGGAGGACCGCGACACATCGCTGTCCCCGGAGGATCATATCCACCGCGTCCGCGAGGAGCTCGTGAAATCGGTCACCTTCCGCCTCGAAGCCGATGTTCCGGTCGGCTGCTACCTCTCGGGCGGCATCGACAGTTGCTCGATCCTCGGGCTCGCCAGCGGCGCCCAGCAGGCTCCGGTCAAAGCGTTCACGATCAGCTTCGACAGCGACGACTACGACGAGGCCGCCATCGCGACCGAAATGGCCGAGAGCATGAACGCCGAGCAGGACCTCATCCACATGAAGGCGGCCGACCTTTACGGGGACAACTACCTCCGCACCATGTACCACGCCGAACGCACGTTCTACAACACCCTCGGCGTCGCCAAGTACTGCATGAGCCGCCACGTCAAGGAAAGCGGCTACAAGAGCGTCGTCACCGGCGAAGGCGCCGACGAACTCTTTGGCGGCTACCCGTCGTTCAAACGCGACATGTTTCTTCACGGCCTCAAGGACGAGTCGCCCGAAGTCGTGGAGTCGTTCCACAAGGCCCTCGAAGAGAGCAATAAGATTTTCAAGGGCGCCATCCTCGCCGAGCAGATGGCCGCCCATCCGGCCTTTGACGAGCTCTGCGGGTTCACGCCGTCGTGGATCCAGCCCTGGATGGCGACCCTCGAAATCGCCCGCCCCCTCATGAGCCGTTCCGCCCTCGACGAAATCGGCGACTACGACCCGATCGCCACGATCGCCGGCACGCTCAATCCCTCTCAGATCGAAGGCCGGCATCCCCTCGACATCGCCCAATACACTTGGAGCAAGACCATGCTCGAATGCCAGATCCTCAATTGGGGCGGCGATCGCGTGGATATGGCCAACTCCATGGAATCCCGCCCCGCGTTTCTCGACCACCATGTCGCCGAAACCGCCGTACAGGTTCCGCCGTCCCTGCGCATCAAGGGCAACATCGAAAAATGGGTGCTGCGCGAAGCCATGAAAGGCGTCCTGCCCGAGGTCCTTTACAAGCGGGAAAAATTCGCCTTCATGGCCCCTCCCGGGCACACCGAAAAGAAGAAGCAGAAGGCCCTCGCAACCCTGATCGACAACCACCTCTCCCCGGCCAGGGTCGAAGAAGCCGGGCTGCTCGACCCGGCGAAAATCAAAGCCTTCCTCGAAGCCTACGACAGCGACACCGACGCCGTGTCCCTCACCCGCAAGGACGCCCTCCTCAATCACCTCCTCGGCCTTCAGATCCTCCGCGACCAATACATCGCCGGGAACGCGCCGCAGTGAGGAGAAGGGGCTTGGTTATTCGTTATCGGTGATTCGTTGCTCGTTACTCGTTGCTTGTGATTCGTGATTCGGAAGGGAAATCAGCAGCAGCGATCACGGAGGATGGCTGTGATTCTGGTTTTCCCAATCTGGACGTCTTTGCGTCCTGTAGCGAAGCGGGCTTGAGATTTTTCCGTTTTCTCCGTTTGCTTAGCCGGCTGGTCCGAAGCAGCTTAGGCTGAATGCCACGGATAAGCGGGCAGATCGTTGGAAGAATGGATACCGCAGGCACAACGGACACACCCCACCGCTCTAGCGAGCGGTCCTCCCTCTCCATGAGCCCAATCCTTCCGATGAGCCCCTTAAGCGAGACGCGCATTCACACTAGGCTTGATACCGGCGCCCCCGGCGGGTCATGATGCTACAGTTATGCCTATCTCCACCGGAACCTCCTCGCAGTCACTGTTTGAAAAAGCCCGGCAACTCATCCCCGGGGGAGTGAATTCCCCGGTACGGGCCTTTCGTTCGGTCGGCGGAACACCGTTTTTCACCGAGAGCGCCGACGGCCCCTTCCTGCACACCGTCGACGGCCAAAAGCTGATCGATTTCGTCTGCACCTGGGGGCCCGCGATCCACGGACACAACCATCCGGAAATTCGGGCCGCCCTGCGGGGCGCTCTCGAAAACGGAACCAGTTTCGGAACCCCCGCCACCGGGGAAGTGGAGATGGCGGAACGGATCACCCGGACCGTCCCCTCGGTCGAAAAGGTGCGCCTCGTCAACAGCGGCACCGAAGCCACCATGTCCGCCGTCCGACTCGCCCGCGGGTACACCGGACGCGACAAAATCATCAAATTCTCCGGCTGCTACCACGGCCACGTCGATTCCCTGCTCGTTTCGGCCGGATCCGGCGCCCTCACCCACGGAAGCCCGGACAGCGCCGGGATCCCGGAAAGTTTCGCGCGCGAAACCATCGTCGTGCCCTTCAACGATCCCGCCGCCCTGCGCGAAGCCTTCACCGCCAATCCTGAACGGATCGCGGGAGTTATCCTGGAGCCCTATCCCGCCAACGTCGGGCTGATCCTGCCCGAACCCGATTTTCTCGAAACCTTGCGCCGCCTCTGCGACGAACACGGGAGCCTGCTCATTTTCGACGAGGTCATGACCGGTTTCCGCATTTCGCAAGGAGGCGTCCAGGAAGCCGAAAAAGTGCGCCCGGACCTCACCGCGATGGGAAAAATCATCGGCGGCGGCCTCCCTGTCGGCGCGTTCGGCGGCAAGGCCGACATCATGGACCACCTCGCGCCCGAAGGTCCCGTCTATCAGGCCGGAACCCTCAGCGGGAATCCCCTGGCCATGGCCGCCGGCAACACTTCCCTGAGCCTGCTCGAACAAAGTCCGCCCTACAGTGACTTGGAAAGGAAGGGCAAAAAGCTGCGGGAGGCAGTGCTCGAAGCCGCCTCCGACAAGGGGATTCCCCTTCAGCTCCCCCAGGCAGGGTCCATGTTCTCGTTCTATTTCACGGAAAACCCCGTGCGCAACTTCCAACAAGCCACCTCCGCAGATCGGGACCCTTTCAAAAAAATCTTCCACTACGCCCTCGATCACGGCGTCTACCTCCCGCCCTCCCCCTTCGAAACCTGCTTCATCAGCACCGCCCACGATGAATCCATCCTCGCCCAGGCCTGCGAAGTCCTTTGCGAAGCGATTCGCAGCCTGTAAGGTCTTCCAAATCAGCGGGAAAAACAGTGTCAGTAAATCAAATAGCCTGGCTATTTATGCTGTTCCCGACCGAAATCCGGGACTTGCGCCGGGGTTCGGCTGCTTCAGACTAGGGGGAATGCCACATGAGCCCTGCGATTTCATTTTGCGCGACGGAACCCTTTATGACGGCTCCGGGGAGGCTCCGGTCCTGGGGGATCTTGCGATTCGCGGCGAGTTGATCGCGGGGATCGGAGAGGTTGAGGGAACGGCGAAGGTCGAGATTGACGCGAGCGGTCTGGCCATTGCGCCGGGTTTCGTGAATCCGATGTGCTGGGCCAACGAATCCTTGATCGCGGACGGCGACTCCCAGAGCGACATCCGCCAGGGAATCACCCTTGAAGTGATGGGCGAGGGGTGGTCGATGGGACCGTTGACGGACGAATTGAAGCGCTACCAGCGGAACCGCCAGGGAAGCATCCGCTACGATATCGAATGGACGACGCTCGACGAGTACCTCGAATGGCTGGCAGGCCGGGGCGTCTCTCCGAATATCGCTTCATTTGTCGGAGCCGGTCTCATTCGGGCCCATGTTTTGGGCTTTGACGACCGCCGGGCGTCACCCGATGAATTGAAATCCATGCGGGACCTGGTCCGGCAGGCCATGGCCGAGGGCGCGCTGGGGGTTTCGGCGGCTTTGATCTACATGCCGGGCCTGTTCGCCGATACGGAAGAGTTGATCGCGCTCGCCTCGGCGGCCGCGGAATACGACGGCATTTATATGACTCATCTGCGCAGCGAGGGGACCACGTTTCTCGAGGCGCTTGAGGAATTTTTCACCATCATTCGCGAATCGGGCGCGCGGGGGGAGATCTATCACCTTAAAGCCGCAGGACCGGATAACTGGCATAAGATGACCGAGGCGATCAAGCGGATCGAAGCCGAGCGGGCAAAGGGTCTTCCCGTCACGGCCGACATGTACCCGTACGCGGCCTCGGCGACCGGTCTGGACGCGATCATGCCCCCGTGGGCGCTGGACGGCGGGCACGACGCGTGGGTACGGCGGCTTAAGGACCCGGATGTCCGCCGCAGGCTGATCCGGGAACTCTCGCGTACCGGGGAGGACGGAACGGACCTGAACATCGAACCGAGATCACCCGGCAACGTACTGCTGGTCGACTTCAAGACCGATGCCTTGAAGCCGCTGACCGGCAAGACCCTGGCCGAAGTCGCGAACCTGCGCGGAACCGGTCCTCTGGAAACCGCCTTTGATCTGATCGTCGAAGACAACAGCCGCGTCGGCACCATCTATTTCACGATGTCCGAGGACAATGTCCGCGGGCAGGTCGCCCTTCCGTGGGTCAGTTTCTGCACCGACTCCGCCTCGGTGGCGCCGGAAGGCGTTTTCCTGGAATCGAATCCCCACCCGCGCGCCTACGGCTCATTCCCCCGTGTACTCGCGAAGTACGTACGCGATGAGAAAGTGATCTCCCTGGAGGAAGCGGTGCGACGCATGGCGGCGCTGCCGTGCCAGGTGCTTCGGATCCGGAACCGCGGGCAGTTACGGGCGGGTTGGTTCGCCGACGTCGTTGCCTTTGATCCGGTGCGTATCCGGGATCACGCGACGTTTGTCGACCCGCACCAATACGCGACAGGCATTCGGCATGTCTTTGTGAATGGCCGGCCCGTCCTCCGCGACGGCGAACACACCGGCGCCAAACCGGGCCGGGTCATTCGCGGCCCCGGAGCGGTGAAGGTCTAGGCCCGGCAGACGCCGAGCGCCCCTGAACCCGGGAAGTGCCTGGCCCAAACCGGAACCCCGAAGGAGGGCGCATCGAGGTGTCCGGGTTCCCCAACCGACGGTTCTTTGATTAGCATTGAACCTGGTAATGGGATGTGCAGCGTTGGAAGTTCTGGAAACCGGTACGCCCGATTGTTGTCTGGACCAGATTGAAACCGATGATGAAAACACTTGCCTTCGCCACTCTGCCGGTGCTCTTCTCGCTGGCGCTTATGATTACCGCCACCGCTTGCGCGGACTCCAACCAAGACGGAAACATTCCGCGATTGCCTGCCAACCCCGAAGAAATCCCACCGCGTCCAGAAGGGGCGAACGCGACGCGCTTTGTGGTGATTGCGGACATGAACAGTTCGTACGGTTCCACGACCTATAACGAACACGTTCACAAGTCGATCGAGCTGATCCGCGAACAGTTGAAACCGAAGGTTGTTTTCTCCGCGGGGGATATGATTGCCGGGCAGCACCGCGACCTGAGTGATGATGACATTCGAGCGATGTGGAAGGGATTCAATGAGGCGATCCACGATCCGCTCGGAGATGCCGGGATCCCCTTCGCGCCGGTGACGGGCAACCACGACGCTTCGGGCTACCCGGCCTTCGCCGGGGAGCGCGAGCTCTACGAAGAGCACTGGACAAAAGCGGACCGGATCCCTGAGCTCAACTACCTCAACAAAGAAAAGTATCCCTTCCACTACACGTTCGCTGTGGGCGACGCGTTCTTCATGGCGCTGGACATCACGACCATGAAGCGTATCGACGACGAGCTTTGGGATTGGATGGAAGGGCAGTTGCGCGCCGCCGAAGACTACCCGCTTCGCTTTGTATCTTCTCATATCCCCCCCTGCCCGGTATCAATCGGAAGGGAGAGGGAGGTGATTCCCTCCCCCGACGACGACCGCATGCGCGAGTTGTTCGTCGAACACGGTGTGAGCGTCTATTTCACGGGGCATTCCCACGCCTACTTCAAGGGCCGTAAAGAAGGATTGAACCTGGTTTCGCTCAATTGCGCCGGCAGTGGCCCGCGACCGCTTATCGGCACCGAAGAGCCGCAGCTTCAGTCGTTCTTCGTGGTAGACATCGTCGACGGAAGGATCGCGGAAGCCTTTACGGTCAATTCCGACGGCACGATCTTCGACGACTCCACCCTTCCAGAATATCTCGAACACGAGGGAGTGACGTTGCCGAGGTTCGACCGGTAATTGTCAAGCCGCGGCCGGGGTATCCCTTCACTCAGCCAACAGCCTGGCGAAATAGATGCGTTCGGGATCGACGTGGCCGTCACCGGCTTCGGATTCCTGGAAATACTCGACACGATCGCCGATGCCGTTGGTCGACCCCTGGGAACTGCGATACCGCAAGCCGGCCTTGTTGCCGGCATCGTCGTAGACCCAATCCAGGAACACGACGCTGTGCCCGCTGCGCACGCGCCAGAACTGAACAAAATCCCCCGGCCGCGCCTCATCCATCTCCACTTCCCGGCCGATCCCCAGTGTTTCGACAGCGACGGCACATTGTTTTTCCCGTATGGTTTCATCGGATACGGCCCCGTACCACTCGCGCTGAAAATGACGGACCGCATCGACCGGTTTTCCATCAAGAAGGCCGGCGTCGGCGGCGACCCTCATGGCGACCGTAAAAGTGAAACCGCTGCAATAGGTTCCTCCGGTTCCCTCCTCCAGAATCGTGGAGCCTGAGAGCTCGATCTGTTCGGGGGTTCCGCTGCCGGTCCATTGATCGTTGTAGCCTCCGCCGTCGGGATAGGCGCGGGCGGTTTCGAGCACCCGTTCGTTCAAAGATTCCGGGGCCGCATGCAGAGCGGCCGGCGCCAGCCAGCAAAGTCCGGCCACGGCCGGCATCAGAAAACATTTCGCGGGTCGCATAACGGGTAGCGTACCCGCGGGCGCCTGAAAATCAAGCCGTCAAAAGCGATGCCGGGTTCGCGCCCAGTCACGGAAACGCCGCATGCCGCGCACCCCGAAGGCGCTGATCGAGTTTTACCGGAAGCGAAGGATCAGGAATCGAGCGTTGCCCGGCGATCTCCGGAACGCTCAGTCGAACGCTTTCGCCGCTTCGACGACGGCTTCGGGTTTGATGCCGAGCTCGCTCATGACCGAACCGCCGGGGGCGCTGAGCCCGAAGCGGTCGATGCCGACCACCTTGCCTTCAAGCCCGACGTATTTATGCCAGTAAGCGGTGGCGCCGGCCTCGATGGCGATGCGCTTGCGGCAACCGGACGGCAGCACCTCTTCGCGGTACTTTTCCGACTGACGGTCAAAGCGGTTGGTACTGGGTATGGAAACGACGCGGACGCCGTCGCCCAACTCCTCCGCGGCGGCCAGCGCATGCTGCAATTCGCTCCCGCTCGCGAGAATGATGTGGGTGAGTTCGGCCTTTTCCCTGCGGGCGATGTAACCGCCGAGGCGGGCGCCCTCGCGCCGGTCCGTCAGCGGGATGTCGTTGAGGATCGGAAGCCCCTGCCGGGTCAGGGCGATCAAGGTGGGTCCGTCGGTCCGCTCCATGGCCGCGACAAAGGCTCCTGCCGTCTCCTCCGGGTCGGCCGGGCGAATGACGTCGAGGTTGGGAATGAGCCGGAGCGAGGACACCATCTCGACAGGCTGGTGGGTGGGACCGTCCTCGCCCACACCGACGGAGTCGTGGGTGAAAATGTAGACCACCGGCAGCTGGGAAAGGGCGGCGAGCCGGATTGACGGGCGGCAATAATCGGAAAAAACGAGGAAGGTCGCACCGGAAGGGCGGAAAATGCCGTCGTAGCCAATGCCGTTGAGGATGGCGCCCATCCCGTGTTCGCGAATTCCGAACCGGATGTTCCGTCCCTGGGGCGTCTCGGCGGTAAAATCACCGGCGTCCTCGATATAATTGTTCGTCGAACCGTGCAAATCGGCACTGCCGCTCATCAACAGCGGCATGGCCCGGGCAATCGATTGAATAACAGCGGAGCCCGCCTTGCGGGTTGCCAGTTTCGCGTCTTCGGGAAACGGCTCGATCCGGTCGATCAGGTCATTGGGCACCTCTTTTTCCAGCCCGCTGTCCAGCAATTCGGCGAGATCGGGATTCTCTTTCCGCCAGGCCCGGCAGCCTTCTTCCCACTGTTGGAAATCGGCAACGAGCCGTTTCTTGTGGTCGGCGAAGTAGGCTTTGACCTCGTCGGACACATAAAACAGCTGTTCGGGCAACCCGAGCGCCTTTCGGGCCGCCTCGGCGAATTTGGCCCCGCCTTCGCCGTGTCCCTTGGCGGTTCCGGCGACCTCCGGAATTCCCCGGGCAATTTCGGTCTTGGCCTCGATGAACTGGGGTTTGCCCGAAGTCGCGTTCTTCGCCTTCTCGAAAGCGGCGAGAAACGCCTTCATGTTGTGGCCGTCCACGCGTTGCACGTCGAACCCGTAGGCCTCGTAACGCTTCAGGGTGTCCTCACTCTGCGTTTCCTTCGCCATGGCGTCGAGGGTGACGTCGTTGGAGTCATAGATAAGGATCAGATTATCGAGCTTGAAGTGTCCGGCAAAAGCGGATGCCTCGGCTGCCACTCCTTCCTGGAGGCAGCCGTCGCCGGCGAGAACGACGACGTGATTGTCGAAAATCCGGTGTTTGGCGGTGTTGAAGCGGCTCGCGGCCATTTTTCCGGCAACGGCCATGCCGACCCCGTTTCCGACGCCCTGGCCGAGCGGACCGGTCGTCGCTTCGACACCGGGGGTCTCCCCGAATTCGGGATGTCCGGGAGTCTTGCTGTGAAGCCGGCGAAAGTTTTCGATTTCCTTGAGCGGCAGATCGTATCCCGAGAGGTGCAACCAGCTGTAAAGGAACATGCTGCCGTGACCGGCGGAGAGGACAAAGCGGTCGCGGTTGACCCAGCGGGGCTGATCGGGGTTGTGGCGCAGTGCGTGCCCGTAGAGGACCGCTCCGATTTCGGTGGCCCCGAGAGGCAGACCGAGGTGCCCGGAACTGCAGGCGTGAACGGCATCGATGGCGAGCCCGCGCGCGGTGGTCGCGGCTTGGGAGAGGATTTCAGTGTTCAGGTCCATAATTAAAGTCGGTTGCCGGTTTCACTTCAAACATCCAAGGAAAAACCACCCGGGCCCGCATGGCAATGCCGGAAATGAAGGGGAAGGGAGTTATCAGTTATCGGAAAACTGTTATCAGGAGGAGGTGATGAAAACCGTTCAACGGGTCGCCGGGGAATCAGGAAAAGCAAGGGCGAGCGGGATCGGGCGCTTAACCTCCCGAGCGGACGCAACGGTCACGAACGGGTATCAAACACGACAATCCCTCACCCTCTTCGCGGACTGGAGCCGCTCCCGCATTGAATAGCGACAGGCGGGCGGGACGGCCCGCGGCCCCGGGTCGCTTCCGGGCGACCGGCGTTACTTCTTCTTGCGTTCCGCGACCCGCTTTTCCTTCACCTTGGTCGCGGATTTGCCGACGCGATCACGCAGATGATAAAGACGGGCGCGCCGGACGACGCTGACACGGTCGATTTCCACCTTTTCGATATTCGGCGAATGAACGGGGAAAACCCGCTCGACCCCTTCGCCGTAGGAAATACGCCGGACGGTGAATGTCGCGTTGATCCCGGACCCGCGCCGGGCAATGACAATGCCGCTGAAAAGCTGAATGCGTTCCTTATCGCCTTCACGCACGCGAGTGTGCACCTTGACCCCGTCGCCCACCTTGAAGGGCGGCAGATCGGTCTTTAACTGTTCATTACCGATTTCGTTAACAATCTGGTTCATCGTTCGTTCTCTCCTTGTACAAGTCTGGTCTTTTCTCTCGCGTTCTGCGCGCCCGCAACTCCCGCCTCCAGCGCTCGATGGCCCCGTGGTCGCCGGACAAGAGGACGTCCGGCACTTTCATTCCCCGGAACTCCGCCGGCCGTGTATATTGCGGAAAGGACAAGAAGTTGTCCTCGTAACTGTCCTGAGTCAACGATTTTTCCTCGCCCAATACGCCGGGCACATGCCGGGCGACCGCATCGACCAGAACAGCGGCCGCCAGGGTTCCGTTGGTCAGGACGTATTCGCCGATGCTGATCTCCCGGTCGACAAGACAATCGCGCACCCGCTGGTCGACCCCTTCGTAATGGCCGCTAAGCAGGATCAGGTGTTTTTCGCGGGCAAATTCCTTGACCAATGGCAACTTCAGAGGCTCGCCGTCCGGGGCGAGGTAGACGGTCGTGGACTCGGGGCCGCGCAGTTCCTCGACAGCGGCGAAAATCGGTTCGGGTTTCAGCAGCATCCCGGCACCGCCTCCGAAGGGACGGTCATCGGTCACCTGGTGTTTGCCCTCGGCCCAGTCCCGGATGTTGTGCACCCGGATTTCGAGGATGCCCGCCCGCGCCGCACGCCCCAGGATACTTTCCTCCAGAAAACCGCGGACCATTCCGGGAAACAGAGTGAGCAGGTCGATTTTCAAGGCGGTGATTCGTGACTGGTTACTTGTGACTCGTGATTCGTTAGCTGTTGGCGACGAGCGCGGTGTGAACTACTTCATCAAAAAAACGCGCTCCCGTGCAGGAGCGGGTTTATGCCGCGAATCACTCTTCGATACAACCTTGTCGGCCGCCGGGAAGGCGGTCTCAAGGCTCGCGGCCCCCCCCGCTCATGCGACTGCCACCCAACCGGTGACGCATCACCGATCAACGAAACCCGGGTAACGGCTGCCCCCTACGCTTCCGGAGCAGCGGCGGTCTCGGCGGGCGCCTGCTTTTTCGCCTTTTTGTAAAGGGTCCGGACGGTATCGGTTGGCACCGCGCCGTTCTGAATCCAATAGGTCGCCCGCTCCACGTTAAAATGCAGCTGTTCGCCCTTGGCCTTTGGACTGTAGGTGCCGAGGGTTTCGACGAAACGGCCGTCACGCGGACCCCTGGCCTCCGACACAACAATGCGGTAAACTGGATTATGAGCCGCGCCGGCGCGGGAAAGTTTGATCTTCAAAGCCATGATGCTTCTATTTTGTGCTTGCTGATTTAGAAACGGTCGAAAATGAAAGGGATTCCAACCGGAGTCAATCCCATACTTTCGGGCGCGACGGTCAATCCGTTTTCGCGCCCCTGTCCCGATTAAATTTTATGTTACAAGCTGGAATCGTAGGCCTTCCCAACGTGGGAAAATCCACTCTCTTCAACGCGCTGACCAAGACGCACAAGGCGGAATCGGCGAATTACCCGTTCTGCACGATCGACCCGAATGTGGGGGTGGTCACCGTCCCGGACAGCCGCCTGGCGGTACTCAAGGAAATCGTGAAAACGGATGTCGTGATTCCGGCGGCAATCGAATTCGTCGACATCGCGGGCCTGGTCGCCGGCGCCAGCAAGGGCGAAGGACTCGGAAACCAGTTCCTCTCCAACATCCGGGAAGTGGACGCGATCGTTCACGTTGTGCGCTGTTTCGAGGACGACAACATTCTCCACAACATGGGCGCGGTCGATCCAATCCGGGATATCGAAACGATCAACACCGAGCTGATTCTGGCGGATATCACCTCCCTGGAGAAACGTATTGAAAAGCTCAGGAAAAAGGCCCGCGGCAACGACAAGGAGGCGCGGGCGGAACTGGATGTGGCGGAAAAACTGCTCCCTCATCTGAACGAAACCAGACCCGCGCTCACCGCGGATCTCAGCGACGACGAACGGGCTATCATGAAGAATTTCTTTCTCCTCTCGGCGAAACCGGTCCTGTACGCCGCGAATGTGGCCGAGGAAGAGCTCGCGCGGGCGGAAAACAACCCGTACGTCGGGAAGGTCGAGGCCTACGCTCGCGACCATCACGCGGCCTCGTGCGTATCCGTGAGCGCCAGACTCGAAGCCGAACTGGTCGACCTTTCCCTCGATGAAATCCAGGAGTTCCTGGCCGGATTCGAGGTTGCGGAGTCCGGAGTGAATACGCTGATCCGGGCCGTCTACGAACTCCTCGGGCTGGCGACCTACTTTACGGCGAGCGAGAAGGAAGTCCGCGCCTGGACGATCACACGGGGAATGAAGGCCCCCCAGGCGGCCGGGGTGATCCATACCGACTTCGAGAAGGGGTTCATCAAGGCAGAGGTCGTCTCTTACGAACAACTGGCTGCGCTCAGAAGCCTGGCGGCGGCCCGGGACGCGGGCAAATGCCGGCTGGAGGGGAAAGATTACGTTTTCCAGGACGGCGACGTCGCGCACTTCCGTTTTGCCAACTGAATTCTCCCCCGGGCTCTAGCAGTCCGTCGGGCTTGGACTTTTGGAAGTCCTCGAAAATTTCGGAACGTTCGGAAGGGCGGTGACTCTTACCGGGATTTCGAGGGACTGCTAATGGAGGTTTTGATACCTTCTCTTTGCCTCGCATCAAATCCACAGGCAACAACATCGGGGTGTCCCGATCACTGTTGACGAACTTCTCAGACACGCCCCAATCATTGATTGCGGCCCGGACGACAGCCAGGACTTTTCTCTCAAAAATCAACTTACCCCCATTTAGCAGCCTGTCGGACGGAGTTGGGCGGTAGCCTAACTCCGACAGGCTGCCGGGAAACTTTTCCAGAATTCGCTTTCCCGGTATAGCTCAAGGATTTGGGGGCATTTTGGTGATTGAACTTTACGGAAAATTTTCCTAAGTTAGAGGAATCAGGAGCCGGAGAATCCCGGAACTCCCCGTCGGCGACATTGTCGGGGGGGGGTAAGTAGCGTAAACCTCTCATACCAAAAACCAACCAACAATAAAGGTATCCAATGAACGAAGAAAGAAGCGAACAATCACTCGGGAAAAAGCTGGTTGCCCTCATGGCGGCCGTGGGAATCGCCTTCGGCGTGACCTTGAGCGGCTGCGGTCCTGAGGAATTCGAAGCGCCGGACCAGCCGGATGAAGAGATGCCGCTGCCGGGAGAGCCGACCCCGGAGCCGGATGAAGAGGCCCCGGTCATGCCGCCGGAAGACGATGACGCCGATAACGACGACGGGTACTAAACCAACGCGAACCTTTAATAAAAAAAAGCCGGGGGAGGATCTCCCCCGGCTTTTTTGCTGGAAACCTCCAGGTATTCCGAATCTTGGCCCGGCGCATAAAGGCAGCTTATGCCTCCCTGTCTTCCCCATAACCGGAATGATACTCGGTTAGGGTGAATGGCACGGATAAGCGGGTAGATCGTTGGAAGGATGGATACCGCAGGCACAACGGACACACCCCACCGCTCTCCCTAAGCCCAATCCCTCCGATCAAGCCCTAACCGAGCGCCATTCCCCATAACCATATGGCTGAATGCCCGAAGCGCGACTTCAGGTTTGAGACCACGCCCCTCTATTCCCGCAACAATTCTTCGGCGTGGACCAGCGCGGATTTCGCCTTGCGGTCGCCGAGCATGCGGGCCAGTTCCTCCAGCCGGTCCTTCCGGGCTCCATGGAGTGGAGAGATGGTGATCCGGGTGGCCTTTCCCTGCTGTTCTTTGTCGACCCGATAATGACTCCCTGCCAGACCGGCAACCTGCGGCAGGTGGGTCACGCAAAACACCTGGTGACTGCCGGATAAGCCGGCCAGGCGTTCGCCGACGGCACGCCCGATCTCCCCGCCGACGTTGGCGTCGACTTCGTCGAACACGAGCACGGGAATGTCGTCGACCTCCGCGAGAATCGTCTTGAGCGCCAGCATCACTCGCGCAATCTCGCCGCTCGAAGCGATTTTGTTGAGCGGCATCAGGTCCTGCCCCGCGTTCGGGGCGAACCGGAACTCGCAGCGGGAATCGCCGTGGGCTTTGGGCTCCCTCTCGGCAAGAATTTCCGCGGAAAACCCGGATTTGCGGAAACCGAGGGCGGGCAGACTCTGTTTGACCTTGCGGGAGAGCTCGGAAGCGGCTTTTTCCCGGCTCTTGCGGAGTTTCTCTCCCTCGGCCCGCAACGCCTTTTCCTCATTCGCGATCTCGTGATCGAGGCGTTCCAGGGATCCCTTTAGATCACTCTGGCGCTCGAGCTTATGCGCCATGTCCGCCCGCGCCTGGATAACCGACGCGACGCTGTTGCCGTAACGGCGTTTCAGGTCCTGCCACTCGTTCATGCGCGCCTCGATCCCTTCGGCCTCGGCCGGATCGAGATCGAAACTGTCCGCCACTGCGGCGAATTCGTGTGCGAGGTCTTCGGTTTCGACCGAGAGCGACCGCAAACGGGAAACCAGGGGTTCACGCGAGGCATCGGCCTGTTCGAGATCGCGCCCGGCACGCTGCAACTGCGCCACCTGGTCGAGCACCCCCCCCTCCCCCGCCAGACCCTCGGACAACTGCCGGGCGAGGGCGATCAACTCCTGTCCCCGGCTCACCTTCAGGTAATCCCTTTCCAACTCCTCGACCGCCTCCTCCGACGGCGCACACTCGTCGATCCGCGCGAGCTGCTGGCGCAGGAAACCGGCCTCGTCCGGCGAGAGAGCGGTTTCGGTGAGCAGTGACTCTTTCTCCGCCCGCAGGTGTTTCCATTTGCGGTAGCGTTCCCGGTAGGCCAAGAGAACCTGGTCGTGACCGGCATACAGATCGAGCAACTCCAGTTGGGCATCCGGACCAAACAACCGCTGGGGCTCGCCCGGTCCGTGAAAATCGATCCAGCAGGCACCCAGGCGCTGCAGGTTGGTCAGGGTGGTGAGACTGCCGTTGACGAAGACTTTCGGCATTTTCGAGCGGGGCACGGTCCGCTTGAGCAAAAGCCCCCCCTCTTCGCAGGGAGGCAATTCCAATTCCTCCAGGAGCGAATGCACCACGGAGGATTCCGGCAGGTACAGCGCGGCCTCGACCTCGCAGACCTCGGCTCCCTGACGGATCAGGCTCTTGTCGGCACGCGCCCCCGCAAGCAATTGCAGGGCCCCGAGCAAAATGCTTTTCCCGGCCCCGGTCTCCCCGGTCACCGCAATGAAGCCGGATTCGAGATCGAGTGCCACTTCCTCGAGCAAGGCCAGGTTCTGGATGCGAAGATACTGCAGCATAACGAATGACCGGGGCGGATAATAAAAAAAAGCTGCCGCAACGACAGCTTTTTCGGTGGGAGATACTGGATTCGAACCAGTGACCTCTTGCGTGTCATGCAAGCGCTCTAACCAACTGAGCTAATCCCCCGGCTGAAGGGAAAACGATCTGATATTTCCCGCCCGACTGGCAAGGAAAATCTTTTGCGGGACCCATGACTGGTTTCCCGGATTTCTCATCGAAACAGCCAACCCCTTCCCCGGTAACGGACAGCCCCCGCCTCACACCTCCCAACGCCCCCTAAGCTGCGCGAGATGAAAGGCATTGCGCCGGCGAACGACCCGCCGGACATTAAGAAAGCCCTTGTCCACCTCGACGACACTCCCGCCCATTACGGGAAAGAACGATCCGGTATTGATAACCACGCAACCGTTGCGATGCCAGACGCCGGGGTAATGGGTGTGTCCCATGACGACAAACCGAACCCCGTTTCCCCGGTGGGCGGCCAGACTCGCTCCCCGGAGACCGGTCTCGGCCCAACATCGAAGTACCCTCAGCGGACGGACCGGCGGCCACCCGTGTCTGGCGAGAATACGGGCAAACCCGATCCCGACCTCAGGGCAGCGCCCCTCGCGGATCACCCGCACGCACGCCTCCCGGACCGATCGCAGCAGGTCATCGAACGATTCGGTGGATTCATTCCTGGAAAGACGCTCGCACGCGGCGTGTAACTCGCTCCGGCCCCGCTTCCAGGAGGCGATCTCGGGAAAAAGCACGTCACCGTGCGTGGCCAGGACGCAACCTCCGGCCAGCTCCAGCCAGCCCCGGTCCGAAACTTCCGGATCGTGATTTCCGCTCACGAACACGGCCTCCGCTCCCGCCTTCCGGCAGAGTTCCCTGAACCGCCCGGCGTCCTCCAGGGCTCGCGCCCGACCCTGCTGCTCGACCGTATCCCCGTTAAACACAACCGTCCCCGCGCCTTCCGCCAGCGGCGCCAGCTGATCGGCCCGCCGAACCAGGCTCGCCGAATGCCTCCAATGGACGTCGGAGACGATCCTTACAGGCTCTCGTAATTCAGGATTCATTAACCACCATTGACGCCCAATCCGGGAACACGCAAACAAGCCCTTGCTTCCCGCGCGTTTTTGAGTAGTATTGGCCGCAATTGACCGAGCTCCCCGGGAGACCAATCTTTCGTATTCGAAGAAGTACCATGAATAAGCCTATCCTTTACGTCGTCGGCACCATTTTTCTGGCAGCGGTGGCCATCCAGGCCTATCCCCTTTTTGTAACATCCGAGGTCACCAAAACCGACGACCTCGACAACCTGATCTCCAGGGATCTACCCGGCTGGAGCTCCCAGGAGCTTCCCCTCGGGGAAACCGAGGAGGTCAGGAACACCGTCGAACGCCGCCTCAATTTCGACGATTACTTTTCACGGGTCTACCGCAGCGGCGAAACCCAGGTCGGCGTCTACATCGCCTACTGGGAGCCCGGCAAGACCGCGGTTCGCATGGTCGGCGCCCACACGCCGGACACCTGCTGGGTGCAGAACGGCTGGGTCTGCACCGACCGTGAGTCGAACGTGCAAAAGGAAGTCGGCAATACCGACCTCAAACCGGGCGAGTTCGGCATTTACGAAATCCGGGATAACGTTCAGCACGTGCTTTTCTGGCATCTGGTGGGCGACCGGGTGTACGGCTACGAACAGGAGGACAGCCACAACCGCTTCGCCACCCTCCACGACATGATCAACTTCGGCCTCAACCAACGCCAGGAACAGTACTTCATCCGTATTTCCAGCAATCGCCCCTTTTCGGAAATCTGGGACGATGCCGGCTTCCAGCAACTCATGCAGGATATCGGCAACCTGGGATTGAAATTCGACGGAGAGGACGTTGACGACCACACGATCTAGTGCGGCTTCGCCGGGGTTATCGGCCCTTCGTGATTTTGCGCGGGCACTTTTCTTGTAGGCCTGTCCGTAAGGACAGGGAAATCCGAGGGCTGTGCTGTACTACGATGCGACAGTAGTCTGCGTAGAGGATCTGGCGGGGGTATAAAACGCCCCCAACAAATAACCAGGTAACGAATCACCAATAACCGATAACGAAGTTTCCCGCTTCAAACCCCGCCGAGGTAAACAATCTGGCCGGTAATAAAATCGCTGCGTCCGTCGAGGAAGAAGTCCACGACGTTAATGACGTCGTCAACCGTGCCGTAGCGCTGAATTGCCTGGCGACCGAGGAGTGACTGCATCTTTTCTTCGGGAACGCCGCGGATGAGATCGGTTTCGATGGGTGTGGGACCGATGGCGTTGACCGTGATGCCGGTGCCGCCCAACTCCCGGGCGAGCACGCGGGTGAAGTTTTCGATCGCCGCTTTGCTCGCCGCGTACATGGCCTCGCCTTCGAGGTGGAGGGGGGTGGCGATGGTCGTGAAATTGACGATACGCCCTTGCCTGCGCTTCGTCATGATTTTGGCCGCTTCGCGGCAAAAAAGGAAACTGCCGAAGAAGTTTGTGTCGAAGATCCCTTTGGCGGTTGAATAAGGCGTCAAAAGAAGGTGGTTCATCGACGCGATACCCGCGTTGTTGATCAAGGCATCGATTCCGCCCCGCTCGCGCGCGATGGCGCGCACCATGTCCACGACCGCTTTTTCGTCGGCTACATTCAGTGAAAAATGCCGGTAGTTTTCGTGTTCAATACCGGCATCCCCCCGGCTGCATCCCGCCACAAAGGCGCCGCAGTTGAGATAATGCTCCGCCATCGCCTTGCCGATGCCCTTGCGCGTGCCGGTGATAAGGACCGTTTGCATTGTCAATTGAGCGTTCAAACCGGTGACTCCCGATGGAGTTGCTCCAAAGAGCCCAACGTACCACCAATCATTGAGCCTAACGGTTTCAAGGGGTCTGTTGGGCGGCAGTCATTTCGCGAATGTAATCGACCAGGGTGTCGGCCGTTCTGAACGGCGAACGGTTCCGGCTCATGGCGCGTTCATCGGCAAGAGTGACCCGAATCCCCATCCGCTCCTCGACCATCGTTTCCAGATCAGCGATGAGACTGACCAGCGCGAGGCTGTCCAGCACCCCGTTCGCTCCGAATAAAAGCGTATCCGCCTCGGGATGCTCCAATCCGGGCAGTTGTTCATTCGTCCCGAAATCTTTCAGGGCTTCGAAGACAAGCTCTTGAACGCGGTCCGCCATTGGGTTCTAAAGTATTGAGGGGACCGGACCGGGCGCAAGGGTTATATTGGAAGCGCCTGTTTTGCGGCCGGGGAAACTCGGCGGACGGTCCACTGATCCACCCTCCTGCCGTTTCGCCGCTAATCCGCGCGCCTCGCCCCAGCACGATGCAGACAAGCCTCGCGGACGCGTTCGATGATAAACGTCTGCTCTTCGTCGGTCAGGCTGGAGGAACTCGGCAGACAGATCCCCCTGCGATTCAGATCCTCGGCCACTTCACCTCCGACCGCTTCCGTCCCCCGGTAGAGCACCTGCGCGTGCATCGGTTTCCAGACGGGGCGTGCTTCGACGTTCGCCACCTCAAGTGCCTCGATCAAGGCATCGCGGGAAATGCCGAAGCGCGATTCGTCGACCAGAAAACAGCTCAACCAGTTGGTGTGCCTGCCGTAATCAGCCTGCGGCATCAGTTCGATGCCCGGCAACTCCGCGAAAGCCTCCCGGTATCGAAATGCCACCGCACGGCGCTGCTCCACCCGGGTCTCCAGAATCTTCAATTGTCCGCGCGCAATCGCCGCTACGATATTGCTCATCCGGTAATTGTAGCCCAGCTCGGAATGGCGGTAATCGGTCCCGGGATCACGCGCCTGGGTCGACCAAAACCGCGCCTTATCCACCCGCTCCTTCTCCTGAGCCACCAGCACTCCGCCCGTACTGCCGGTAATGATCTTGTTTCCGTTGAGCGAATACACCCCGACGTCGGCCATCGTCCCGGGAATCCGCCCCTTGTAGGTCGACCCGAGCGCTTCCGCGGCGTCCTCCAACACCGGCACGTCGAACCGGCTACAAACCTCGAGAATAGGATCCATGTCGGCACACTGCCCGAAAAGGTGGGCAACGATAACCGCTTTCGGCAATCGCCCTCCTCTCGCCCGCTTTTCGAGAAACTCCGCCAGCAAATCCGGATCGAGATTCCAGGATCGCCGTTCACTATCGACAAAGACCGGTACCGCGCGCTCGTACAGAATCGGGTTACACCCGCCGGCAAACGTCAGCGTTGGACAAACCACCTCGTCCCCATCTCCGACTCCCAGGAGCTTCAATCCGAGATGCATGCCGGCGGTCCCGCTGGCAATCGCCACGGATGGCAAGCCCGAATACTCGGAGAACTCCGCCTCAAACCGGTTCAGTTGCGGCCCCACGGTGGAAATCCAGTTCTCGCGAAAAGCCTCCGCAACAAACTTCTCCTCCAGTTCCCCCATATGAGGCTTGGATAGCCAGATCCGCCGGGGATATCGTATACGGGTTGTCATGGACCTACCTTAAATGTTCTGGCCGGATTCCCGTAAATCGTTTTTCCGGCCGGCACGTTCCTTAGCGCAACACTCCCCGCGCCGATAACGGCGAAATCCCCCACCTTTACCCGCGGAAGAATCGCAGCATGACTCCCCATAAAAACCCCTTCCCCCACCGAAACTCCGCCGGTGATATCACAGAACGCGCTGGTCTGCGTGAACGCGCCCACCACGCTGTCGTGCCCGACGGCGGAGCCGACGTTCAGGGTCACGAAATCCCCCAAGCGGATATCGCTCGTCACCACCACCCGGGGACAGAGGATTACGCCTGCCCCGAGTTCGACATGGTTTCCGATCACAACGGTAGGGTGAACCAGCGAAGTAAACCGGGCACCCTTTTTCAGAAGCACCTCCACCACCTTCTTCTTCAGTTCCGGCTTCCCGAGCCCGCATAAAAAGTAATCCTCCTCACCCGGCGTGTACGAACCAATATCTCCAAGAATCGGCGGGTAATCCATCCCGTCCAGAGCCCGAGGATTGTCATCCAGAAATCCACGGAAACGCCACTCCCTCCCGAAATCGAAGGCCTCCCGGGCCCAGGCGTACACTTCGCGGCCGAAACCGCCCGCACCTATGATGATCAGGTTTTTGGGCTTCATGGTTGGTTAGAGGAAATCAGTTTTCAGTTATAGGTTAATGGTTGTCGATGGGCCGGCTTGAACGGGGACCGCTTAATGACCCTATGGAACACTGAATTGGAGAGCATATGGCAAGAAATCCGAGCCAGGAACGCTTAGATTAGATATAGAGGTTTACCATAGATTCATCCTTCATAATTCCTAATTCCCAATTTCTAATTGATCTCCCCCCCTACCTCGCCGTGAAACCGCCGTCGCAGACGAGGGTGGTCCCGGTTATCCATCGGGCGGCCGGGGACAGGAGAAACAGGGAGGCTGCGGCAACGTCGTCGGGAGTGCCGAAACCCAGCGGGTATTCCTTTTCGTGCGCTTCCATGGCCGCATCCCCCAACGCCCCCTGAGCCTGATCCGCCATGCCGGCCCGCACCATGCCGGGAGCGAGCGAGTTGACCCGAATTCGGCGCGGCGCCAGTTCGAGGGCAAGCGCGCGCCCGGCGGCCATCAAGGCGCCTTTGGAACCGGCGTACAGGACATGCCCCTTGGCGCCAACCAATCCGGCCACCGAAGCGATAAGGACCACAGAAGCTTCCGCGTTCAGCTTTCTTCCCTTGGCCAAAGCCGAGGTAAGCAGCACCGGAGCCTCGTAGTTGAGCGATTGCAGGCTTCGCAGTTTCTCCTCCGACAAAAACGCCGCCGGCGCCAACTCGATCGCCCCCGCTCCATGAACAATCCCGTCGAGCGCGGGAGCCGCTTTTACCAGGGCGTCGCGTTCCCCCGCATCAGTCAGATCGACCCGCAACGCCTGACAACGTTCCACCCCCAGATCCGTCGAAAGACCGGCCAGGCGTCCCTGATTGCTCCCCGTCACCACGATCCGCGCGCCGGCCGCGAGCACCCCGGAACACACGGCACGCCCGATTCCGGATGTGGCCCCCGTGACGAGGACGGTTTTGCCCGTTAAGTCAAAATTCGGCATTGGGTCATTTGTCCGCTGTTGGTTGGCAAGAAATCAGGGGCAGAGAATGGAAGCGTTCGCTCAAGGGAATGCAACCCGCAGAAAAAATGCCGATTCTTTGGGCTCTGAGAAGGTAAAGCACGAAGGTGCCAAAACTCTCTTCAATGTGCTCTTTATGATCTCTGTGGCCAGCAAGTCGCCCTCATTCTCCCTTTCGCTTCTTCTCAACGAGATCGGCCAGGTCCCGTATCGTCCTGCAGGCGAGGATTTCGTTGGCTGTCAGTTCGACCTCGAACGCGGCGTCAGCCATGGCGATCGTGGTCAACACAGCCAGGGAATCCCACTGGTCCAGTTCCTGAAATTTCGTTTCCGGCGTTACCGAGCCGGCCTCCAATCCTTCGATCGAGGCCTCGAACTCCTGAATGAATGCGTTAATTTCCATGAGAAAAGAAAATGTCTTACGGATGGAGATTTTAAACCACAGGGATCACAAAGAACACAAAGAAATGAGGTATTCGTTACAAGTTATCCGTGATTCGTGATTCGTGATTCGGAACAAAAATCAACCACAGAGAGCACTGTGCTCTTTGTGGTTAATCCCTCTCCTCCCCCGCCCCATGCGTCGCGACCCGGCAGGAGGCCAACTTGTCCGTCACCAGGAGGCAGGACGCCCAGGAAAGGCCCACCCCGAACCCCGAAAACACGAGCCGGAGGCGTTCAACCGTCGCGCGCTTTCCGATTGCGTCGCAGAGGGTCCCCGGAATGGAGGCGCAGCTCTGGTTACCGTACTTCTCGACCGTCCCGGCCGGCATCTTCTCCAGGGGCACCTTCAAGCGCCGGGCGATATTGCCAATGATGTACCGGTTGGCCTGATGCAGGATAAAAGCGTCCACCTCATCCACGGAGACAGCCGCGAAAGCGGCAATCTCCCGGAGAGCGGCCGGCTCGACCTTCAATGAGAAATTAAAAACCTCCGCCCCGTTCATATACAGATTTTCCGGAGCGCGGACGTTGCCGCCTTCGTCGGTCGTCTCGCGCCGTGTTTCTTCGGACTTCGGCTGACGAAAACCGCCGGCGGGAACCATGATGTGCTCGAATCCCCTGCCGTTGCTCTTAAGATCATAGTACGACGGTTCCGCACGGTCGGAAGCCTCCAGCAAAGTGGCACTGCCGGCGTCCCCGAACAAGGGAGCCACGGTTCGATCCCGCGGATTCACACAGCGGCTGATGGTATCGCCAGCAAGCACCAGCACCTTATCGCATCCGCCGCTCTCGATCATCATCGAAGCGAGCCAAAGGGCGTACACATACCCGGAACATCCCAAATTGACATCGAAGGCGGCGCAACTCTCCTTCAGCCCGAGGCGACCGTGAAGGACGCACGCGGTAGCCGGCTGGAAATAGTCGGGCGTCTGGGTCACCATGATAATGCCGTCGATCGAATCCCGCGCGACCCCTGTATCGGCAAAAAGCTCATGGGTCGCCGCCTCGCACAAGTCGCCTGCCGTCGTCTGCCCATCCACCACGTAACGCTCGTGCAGACCGATCGTCTTCTTGATCCGCTCGATCTGGGCGGCATCCCCTCCGTACCGATCGATCTCGTCGTCAATCGTGCGTTTATGCGGCGGAATCGTCGTCACCACTCCGCTGATACGGGATTTCTGAAATTTAGATTTAGGCAAACCTTAATGGATTGGATGATTAGCCACAGAGAGCACAAGAACCACATAGAACACAGCGGTTTCACAGACGGGTGCAATAGCCCCATATCTTACTGTTGATAAGCGCGTTAAAGCAAGCGTCGATCCGGTGCGGGAAAAATTTTTCTTCCTGTGATCTTTTCCCGTCCATTTCGCGCTTTTCTTTGTGTTCTTCGTGATCTTTGTCGCTATTCCCCGCCCCTCCTTTTTTTAAAGCTTCCGCCTAGCTGGATGCCCTCCACCCGGTACACTTTGACCGGAGTTTTATGCGGTTCCAGCCGATTGCGACAGAACGCCCGGATCCGGCGTTTCAGTTCCATCGCGGAAAAGTCTTCGCTTGCGACCACTTCCACGGCAACGACCTGACCAGTCAGGGCATTCTCTTCCCCAAACACGCGGCATTCCCGGATTTCCGGCAATTCCATCAACACGCTCTCCACTTCCGACGGGAAAACCTTTTCCCCGCCGACGTTAATGAGGTCACTGCGGCGTCCGACAATCCTGAAGAAGCCGTCGCCCGTTTCCTCCACCAGATCCCCGGTTCGGTACCAGCCATCGGCGGAGAGAGAGTCACTTTCAACGTTCAGGTAACCGACAATCCGTGCCGGGCTCCGGATCCACAGTTCTCCGTCAACGGCTTTCCATTCAACCCGAGAATCCTCGACCTTCATTTCCAAACTGCCCGGGGAGCGGCCGACGATCCGAATGGCACTGGTCTCGCTGGTCCCGAATTTCTGCTGAAAGCGAACTTCGGGGAAAGTATCCTGCAAGCGGTTCAAAAGAGGTTCCGGCATGGGCTCGGAGCCGTAGCCGACGATTCTGAGCGCGGACAAATCGTACTTCTCCGCGACACCGGAAAGAAGGAACAGGTTGAGGAAAGTCGGTGAAGCGGGCAGCACTTCGATACGATGCCGCTCGATCAGCCGGGCAATCGTCCCGGGATCCCGATCTTCCGGGATCACCAGCGACGCCCCCGAGGCCAGGGCGCGAAACAGAATATCAAGTCCCCCGATATGATCGTAGTGAAGGAAAGCCAAAGTCCGCGGTCCCGGCCCCTCCTTGATCGAATACCCCTCAACCAGCCGACCAAGATCATGCAACATCGCCTTCGGCTCCCCGGTCGTTCCGCTGCTGAAGAGGATCAGTCCGCTCCTTCCCGCCCGAACGAGCTGCCTGATCAACGGATGCCGCGCCGAATGTCCGGCGGATCGAATTGCACGGCGCGATTCGCTACGAGCTTGGTAGCCAGGGCCCCCGGGGCCATCAACCCCGGCATCCTCGGTGTTCCCGGAAGAGGTCGAATCTTCAGTGGAAGGTTCGCTGCGTTTCTTTCCATCGACATCGAACTTTGAACCCCGAGCCTTGAACCGCTCCCGAGCATCCTCGACCTTGAACCTCCCTTGAGAGCCGATAACCGATAACCGATAACCCCTATCTTCCGCTCTTTGAACCTCGAACGTTCCTTCGTCCCGCCTATCCCCTTCCTCATTCTCACTTCTCACTTCCAACTTTTCGATCACAGCTTCGACTCCCGCGGCACGAAAACGCCGGTCACGCTCGGCCTCGTTCATCTCCGTCATTGGCACCAAGATCGCCTTCAGATCGGCCGCCGCGAAAAAGACCGCCAGCGCCCGCGGCGAATACGGTCCGCAGACCGCCAGCACCGTTCCGGCCCCGACGCCTTCTGCGGCAAGCCATTCCGTTGCCCTTCGAACCTCGTCACAAAACCTCCCGAACGACCAGACCTCCTCGCCGAAAATGAGGAAGTCCCGGTCAAACGGACGGGAGGTAAGCTGGAATTTCGTCAGAAGCATGGTTATTCGTTACTCGTTATCCGTGGTTCGTGATTCGAGGGCGGGGTAAGCCTGCGCCAACGCGAGGATCGCGGGCATCCCTGCCCGCACGTGAGAGCGGGAATCGCGGGGTAAACCCGCTCCTAAAGGGGGTGGGACCAGAGAATCCGGTTTCCACCGAGGTTACCGTGTCGATACCATTGTGAAACCGTTGGCAATGTTGCATTCTTCAATCTTCCTTCTCAATTCCTCCCCTCCCACTCTTCCAGTCTCACCTCGTCGAATACGGCGAAATCGTGTTCGTCCTGGTTTTCCACGGCGAGGGCGGCCATCATGGTTACGGCTTGCTCGGGAGGCTCTCCGACTACCTCGAGACGGGTCCAGTCGTTTTCTCCCTCGGGAAGTTGATCCACGAAATCATAGGCGGTCTCGATCAATTGTCCGTTCGCGTCCCACCACAATAAACGGGCCAGTACGCGCCCCCCGTTGCTGATGCGGGCTTTGGCATGAGCGGAAAACCGGTAGACCGCTTCGGCGGTGACCGGAGCATTCACGTACACATACTCTTCAATCGCGTCCTCGGCACGGAGCCCCAGGCCGCCGCGATGGGTGTCCTCGGTTGAAAGAAAGAACCCCGACTGTGTACCGGAGCGCCACCAGAGGTTCCAATCGTGCGGAGGCCGTCCACGCACGCCCAAATATTCGTCTTTGCCGGCCAGAAACCGGTCCGCGCCGAAATTCCCGTTGCCCAGGAGGTCGGTGCCGGCCGAACGGTTCGAGCGTTTCCGCTCGTAAATCTCGCGAACCAGATTCGCCCGGGCGGCCGGGAGTGCTGCGTCCAGCCGGTCCAGCGCGACCTTAACCAACCTCTCCGCGTCGTACTCCCTTCCCCATTCGAGAAGCGGCTCCACCCATTGCGTCAGACGCATCTCAGGCTTGAACCCGATGCGTTCGTAGAAATGTTCGCCGCTTTCCCGATGAAGGAAACTTCTATCCATGACGTTGTCTTTCCACCGCACCAGCGTTTCGAAATCCTCCGCGTAGAGCATCAAATCGACCAGGAACGACCAACCCTGCTCCTCGGAAAGGTTTCTCTCCGGCGGAACCTCGTGAATAAAATGGTAGTAACGCGAATAAAGCTCGGTCAGGCGAAAGCCTTCGGTAAAGAGACCGACGCGGGAGCAATAGGGTTCGCGGTCGCCGGCAGCTTCGACGGCCGCATCCAAAATTTTCCGCGCCTCCTCGCAAACATCCGGCGGATACAGTTCCAACTGCGCCACCTGGAAGTAGTACCGCAGCCAATACGGTCTTCCCCGCTGAGAAGTCCATCGGCGTTCGGCCAGTTCGAAAAATTCCTGCATCGGCGCGGCAGCCGGCCCGAAGAAACCTTTGTAGTAGTCGTCCAGCAATTCGGTCGGATCCGCCTCGGGATCCCACAGCAACTGCGCCGCCAGCCACGGCTTGGGACCGTCCAGGCTCCAGCGCGGATACAGTTCCGCGTAGAATCCGCGAATCCCCGTCTTGTGTGCGTGCCGGATGCTCTTTGCCATGACTGCGTTGAACACCCGCGGAATGACGAAGCTGCCTCCATAGTAGTAATCATAGATCCCCACGATCTCGGGACCGGCGTCCATCCATCGCTCCATAAGGTCCTGATCCTCCGCACGGAACCGTTCGTCGACCCACTGCGTTCGATCGGCGGTCAGGTACGGGATAACCTGCGGATGCACCGGAAACAACGGCGTATTCTCCGCCCAATGATACGCCAGGGCACCGACGTACTTGTCCGGATGCGTCTCCTCCAGCAGCTCGGCCACCCGGTTGGTAAACGTAAATACCAGGTCCGAGTAATCCGGTTTGTCGCGAAACGTCCGTCCGTGCGCCACCAGCCCCTGACAGAGGTCACACTCGCAGATCCGGTTGCCGTCGTTCATCCCAACCGAAAAACTGATCGCCTGCGGATTCGCGTCGAAATACTCCCGGGCCGCTTTTGCCGCGATCTCCGCCGTTTTCGGATGCCCGAAACACGGCTGCCAGTTGGGATCGTTCCAAGGCGGACGGTAACGTTCCCCGTCCCAAACCGGAAAAATCCCGGGGTGCTCGTCGAACAGGTCCGGGGTAAAGATGCGCCGGACATTGTGATGAAAGCGATAACGGCGGTTCGGGTCGCCTGGCGGCTCCAGCCGGTTGTTCACCGCCCACTCCCGGGACTCCCGCACCCGCAACCCGCTGAACTGCCGTGAACGAAACCCCTCCCTTCCCTCCGTCTCAAAATCCGACAATTCCCTCAACGAAACCTCCGGCACCACTTCTCCCAGTTCCCCCGGAAAAAACCAGCGAAACCCAAGGTGATCCTCAAGAAACGCATAAGCCGCATGGATTACTGCCGTGCCTTCCCCCTGGATATGAATGTCGCGTCCCCACTTGCGAATCGTGTAATCGTTATCAGGCATTCCCCGTTCCTCCGGATCGGAGCCGAAATTCGTCTCTCTGTAGCGATGGTCGCTAAGACCATCGACCCCAGGGACGTCCGCGCCCACAGAGGCATTCGAATCTTCGGTGGAAGATTCTCTACTCTTCTCCTTTTCCGGAACTTTGAACCTTGAATCTGGAACCTCGAACGCTTCTTCCTTCCCAACCCATATCCGAAAATCCCTCTCCCGATTCCTTCCGCGGACCCGATCCAAAGCCCGCCGCCATAGCGACGGCTCCAACTCCTCCTCCAGAAGAAGCCACGCCTCAATTCCCTCGACCTTGCCCAAATGATGTTCCAGGTGAACCGCCGCCGCATACTCCTCGAAGGTGGGCGAATCCAGCGTCACGATCGCAACGCGTTCCGCCGCAAGCGGACTCACAAATAACACGCCAAAAACCAATAATCCAAGTCGTTTCTCTCGATACATCAAATACATGCAAACTCAATCTCCATCTTGTCGAATCGCTTGGCGCAATTCGCTACCTCCGCATACAAACTGATTTTTCCCGTAGCGATCATCGCCAAGACGATCGACCCCCCGGAGCATAGGTCCCCGAACCCGGTCGAATCGCTTGGCGCGATTCGCTACGTTTCAATTCCACCCGCTTCCGCCTCGTCAATTACCCTTTCCATCCCCGCGACAATTCTTTCCCAGCTCAGAGAATCCCCAACCGACCGTCTGGCCGAAGCCGTTTCTTCATCATGTCGCTCGCCAATCGCGCGATCGAGGGCCTCCGCCATCTCTTCAGGAGAATCCACGACATGCACCACGTTCCCATACGGCTCCACCTCCGGAAGGCGGTTGGACACGACCGGCAAACCCGCAAGCAGGTACTCCGCCATTTTCGATGGAAACGTGTAGCGCTGATATTCGTTGTACCGATAAGCCATAAAAGCCGCATCGAACTTGCCAAACCAATCGGGCAGTGACTCATGTTCCACTCTGCCCTCCAGCCGGACATTCGGCAGGTCCAGAAGAAACGACACATCCACTTCCGGGTCGACGCTTCCAAGAAGCACGAAATCGTAATGGGGACGCCTTCGGGCTATTTCGCCCACCCAATCGATATCGAGCGAGGTGCCCACCGCCCCGGCGAAGCCGACGACCGGGCGGCGCGATTCGGAGCGCCCCGAGGGCACCGTCGTTTTCCGAAAAATCTCAGAGGCGCCGTTGGGAAAGAAGTAGCTCTGTGGATTGACCGCTTTTTTCTCCTTCCACAGCCCGCGCGCGCTGGCAAAAACAATGTCCGCATTTTCGGAGAACCAACGCTCCCAATACCCATGACGTTCTCGCAAGCCCTGAGCGATCTTCGGGTGCTCGGGAAATTTGTCGATCATCTGATAAAGGAGCAACGACCGGTCCACTCCCTCGATCGCCCGCCACACCAACTCGATGGGAAGCCGTGTCCAAATGATCGGCTTTTCGATTCCGTAAGCACGGACCAGCCGTTTGATGCGGCGATTGAGGATCGCCCCGTTCAGAACCTGCAGCATCCGGGTCCGCGGCGTGGGAACAATCAGCGGGCGGTCGACGGTGACAGGAGCGGGGCGAGGGGCGTGGGGCGAGGGGTGTAAGGCTTCGCCAGGGTCGCTGCCTTCCGGCCTGCCAACATCGTTCTCAGATACGCCGCCTTTGTGTGCTTTGTGGCCAATGACGCCTCGCAGTTTCCGGAACGCCCGCCCGCAATCCGACCAGGTCAGGTCGCGAATACCGCCGAAGTTATCAATATAGAACACCCGGTGCCGTTTCGCGAGGCGCTCCACCACGTGATGGCAAGGCATCTTGTTGCCCCCGGCCCAATCAATCCCGGCGAAAAAAATGATGTCGTTTTTGGAAATGGGAAGCTGGAGTCGGGGGTTATCGGCAAATCCTTATCGGGGAGGAACAGGAAGGGATTGGATTAACCGCAGAAATCGCAAAGAACACAAAAAGAGTAAGGCGTTAGCCGTTATTGGTGACTCGTTGTTTTGGTGAAGCCGGTCGAACCGCTTGGCGCGGTTCGCTACAAACTCAAATCCGCCCTCCCGTAGCGATCGTCGCCAAGACGATCGACCCCGGACTATTCCCGTAGCGACCCCGGTTCGCCGGGGAGGCCATCGATCCCCCGGTCGAATCTTCGGGGAAGATTCGCTACGAAACGGCGTGAGCCAATTTCCGTGCCTTCCGTGGTTTCCCTGATCCCTCTTTGAGTTTTCCGTGCTCTTTGTGATTAAGTCCCAACCAACTCTTCATAAATCCGGAACTGTTCCCTGACGTAGCCAAACCGATCCAATTTCTCGCGAACTCCCTCCAAATCCTGTCCGAGACCCGACTTTCCACTACGCTTTTCGGCCGCGACCTTTTCCATCTCATCCGTGATCGCACCGGGCGTTCTTTCCCCAATCGCAGACTGCCCGGTCAAGGCCAACAACTCGCGCGAGCCCCGGGCATCCGCGGCGATCAGCCGCACCCCCATGGCGATCGCTTCCATACATCCCACCGGTATCCCTTCGCGCGAGCTGGGGTGGACCAGGGCATCGGTCACGGCGAGAAACGGAGTGACATCCTTCTGCCAACCGCAACGAAGGATCGCGGGTGCAGCCTCCATCTTTTCCTCCTCCTCAAGGGTCAGCCCCGTGGGATGCAGTGGATCCTTATCTCCGACAATCAAAAGCTTCCCCGAATTCTCTCGCGCCAGAAACTCGAGGAAGCCTCGTATCACCAAGGGAAACCCCTTGAACTCCACCGTGCGCCCCAGAAACAAAAAAACGGCTTCTTCCGCAGCTATCCCCCGGCACCGAAGAAACTCGTTTTTTTCCGCATTCCCGATCCGCTTGGGATCAAACCGGTCGACCCGGCAGCCAAAACCATATCCGCCCTGCAAGCGGGCATTCGCGGCTCCCGAACGCCTAAGGGCCTCCAGGTCATCGCCGGTCAACACCCAGACTCCCCGCATTCGACGGCTGGCGAACGTTTCCGCCCAACGGTAAACGCGTTTCTTCCACCCGTGGGCCAACGGAAACTGCAAGCCCTGAAAGGTTCCGATGCCGATCCAGGGATCCCGGGGTCTGCATGCCAGGGCCGTTACGAGAATCGCAGCAGAGAAATGCGCGTGAATAATGGTGGGCCCGATCCGCCTGAAAATTTCTCGCAGCGCCCTCGCGCTCCGCAAATACCCCATTGGCTCGAAACCGCGCGGGAACCGAAGGTTGATGAACTCGATGCCCGCTTCTCGTTCCGCATCACGGTCCTGCCCCATGGCCACGTCAAGATCGCAAGCGACGAACACCCGCCATTTTCTTCGCACGGCCTCCTCCGTCACTTCACGGAGAAAACAATGGTAACTGGCATAAGTCGGGACCACGAGGAGAAGCGTGCGTGCAGCCGGATCGGATGATGGATGGGAAGCATTGGACACGGGTTTTGGTTGTTGGTTGTTGGTTATTGGTGTCCGCCCCTCTGTCACTCTGATTCCCCTTATTCCCCTGCGAAACAAAAATCCCACGCCCGCTCCCTGCGGTCGCTCAAGACGCGAAGGGATCTGTTGTCGGTTGTTGGTTATGAGTTATCGGTGAATCTGGCGAGGCAGAGTCCCAAGCCTCTCCCGAGACAAACTCGGTCGCCACGGATGGTTTTTACTTTGTGGCGACGGGCTTTACGCCCGGAGAACCGGAGTCCCAAGCCTCTCCCGAGATAAACTCGGTCGCCACGAAAATTTGCAGGCGTCGCTACAACGAGTGTCCTTAAATTCGGCCTAACTTTAAGTTCGAGGTTTCCCATTCTTCCCGTATTCGCGTGAGCCCATTCCCCGTATTCCTCCCAAAACCCGATCCCTCGGTCCTTCCGCCATTGTCACCCGCTTTTCACTTCTAACTTTTTACTTCCAACTTCCAGTCCCTCCGAACTTCATCCTTCATAATTCATCCTTCATAATTCTCACTTCCTCCTGAAGCGCTTCCTCCGCGAACCGGCGATCCTCGTCAGTCACCGGAGGCGGCGTGGCGGTCTGCACGAGTTTGCGCACGCCAATCCGCTTGCCCCAGTCCACCCATCGATGGAAGTGAAAACGACGGAGCAGGGAGGCCGAACGGTACATTAGGCGGGCGCCACCTGGAAACCGTACACCCTTGGCCTGACTCGGCCTGCCTTCGAGCTCCGAGAACGGGACGGCGACCGAAACGCCCAAAGACCGGCACACCTCATGAAGGACGTCTTCAGGGGACTCTCTTATCTTCTCGTACCGGATACAATGGACTCGATCCTCCCCAAAGGAATCCCGCCACCGGGGCACGTATTTGGAATAACGGCTGGCTTCGACAATTCGTGGGTCGGTCCGCGCGGCCTCCTCCAGTGAACCCCTGACCAACCCCAGTGCCGATTCATGCCGGTAGTGAGAAAGCGTTCGCTCGACCGGATCACGAAGAATGATCATCACCCGGCAATCCGGAGCAACCGACTGAATTCGCTCTCGTGCCGTGTCCGATGCAAATACCGTCGGAGCAACCTCACCTCGGATCGCACTGCGCCCCTCCTCATCAAAGAACCTCTGGTACCAATCAAACCCTTTCTCGAAATACTTATCCCAGAAAAACGTCTCCTTCACCTGGCGCGGAAGAGACACGCTCGGTTGTTGAGAAAGCATGTCATGCAGCCAACTGGTCGCCGTTCGCTGCGGCCCCGCTACAATAAAATCCAGTCGTGACATGGAAACGAGGAATCGGGTTTCGGGGAGTGAGGGGACTTCGCCGGAGACCGCTTATTGAGGCAAGGTTAACGCTTACCCAATTTTCAACCACAGATTTCTCAGATGGGCACAGATAATAGATCCCTGGGACCGCAGGCATCCCGGCCCGCCAAAAATCCGTGGTTAAAGATCGGCAAAGCGAATATCAATTACTTTAACCTCCTTGGCCGCGTGGTCGACGTAGTAAATAATCGCGTAGACACCCTCAATCACACCATCGATTTTCCGGCCCTCATTATCAAAACTCCCAAAATCCGGATCCTGACCCGGGTCATC
>PWMU01000001.1 GCA_003558065.1 Opitutia bacterium
ATTCCGCAGTAATATGAGTGGATACCGGTATATACATTCATGGTTTTCCTCCTTGGGTTAATTATGAGTTAAACAGAGCCGTAATTTACGACTCCGGGAGGAGGCCATGAATAATATCAATCGGGACAGGCGGGACGCAGCCGAAGGATCTCCTAATTCTGGGCTTGAGCTCGTTAAAAACAATCCTTTCAAAGAAAATTTCCTGCGCAGCGAAATAAGTATCCGGGAAACCGAGAAACAGACAAACCGATGAACCGAGAAAGTGGGGGACTTTGGTAGTGCTGAGAGCTTAGCCACAGAATTACTTTATCGGTTGGATTTTATCGGTTGTTCTGTTTTTCGGTTTCCTTTGCTTCTTCGGTTGGATATTTGTCGGTTCTTCTGTTCGTCGGTTTTTCAGATTCATTCAACCGCCGAGTACACCGTTTCCACAAATTCTCCGAGTACGCTGCCATCAAGCCAGCGGGTGACGAGGACGAGGTCATTTTCTTCATCCACGATGATGTAGTTGCCGCCGAAGCCGGCTGCGTAGTAGAGATGATCGGGTACATCGCCCCAGTCGGTATCTCCTTTCAGGGTCCACCACATGTAGCCGTAATCGGGGTTGGGCTCGGATGGTGCAACAGCTTTTTCAATCCATTCCGAAGAGATGATCTGCTGCCCGTTCCACTCACCGCTTCGGGCAAACAGCAGTCCAAACCTTGCCTGGTCAAGCGTATTGATGAAGAGTCCTCCTCCATGGTGACCTCCCCCGCTGACCGACTGCACCTTGTGGCCGTCAAGTTCCGTCCAGGAGCCATCATACCCAAACCAGCGCCAGGTGGTGGATGCCCCTACCGGGTCCATCACCTCTCGGCGAAGTACCTGCGGCAGCGGTTCACACCATACGTGCAGCAGAGAGTACGAGAGAACGTTTACCCGCACATCGTTATACTCGTAGTGGGTTCCCGGCTCGCGAAGCTCGCGCATCCGCCAGTCGTCAATATCGCCCTCGCGCGGCGGGCGATCGGCCCAGTCTTCCAGTCCAAAGTGGGTTCCCGACCAGTCGGAGGATTGGTTCAGCAGGTGGTGCCAGGTTATTTGAGAATTGTGTTCACCGTCGAAGGTGCGGTCCCAGACGTAGTTCGTCATCTTATCATCCACGGAGCGGATCATCCCGCGGTCCCACGCCAAACCGGCCACAGTGGAGAGATAGCTTTTGGTTACACTGAAGGTCATATCCACACGATCAAGATCACCCCAGCTTGCAGCAACGTATCCGTCCTTGATAATCATGCCGGCCGGCCCGCCCCGTTCGCGCACCGGTCCCTGAAGTTCGTGGTACGGCTCGTGGCTGAATCCCCGTAGGATGGCGATCCGCAGATCTCGCTCCACGTTGTTTTCATTATCCAGCGCTATCTGAACGGCCTGTTCGATGACGGCTTCATTCAGCCCGAGTTCTTGCGGGGATTTTTCAGTCCACTCCCCGGCTGCCGGATAGTAAAGATTCTGGGCTGTAACATCGGTCTGCGGCAGAAAAATGAATAAGAGCAAAGAAAAAGAAATGGTGACGAGTATGTATGGTTTCATGGTAATGGTGTTTGGTTTGCGTTACCGTGAAAATATAAAATGAGAAGGATTTAAACAGAGAAACAGACAAACCGATAAACAGAGAAACAGACAAACCGAGAAAGTGAGGTTTGGGGGAGTGGTTTGCGGAGTGCGGTTTGTGGTGTGGGGTGGTTCTTTTCAATGATAGTGCCCAGCATGAGGCTCATCTTTTCCCCGCGAAGCGAAATCCTTCGGTTCCGTCCCGCCTGTCCCGATTGTTTTGCATCGGGGACTGAACTGCGTCGGGACTCCACTCAGGATGACGGGTTCTGGTTGGAATTATGTGCCGGCGTATCATGGATTTATGTATAGCAGGGTATTGTCATACGCCGGTTCACTAATTTAACCAGCGCCCATGTCATCCTGAACAAAGGCCGTTCTTTTGCGGGCTGCAGTGAAGGATCTCCCCGTTCTGGGGATGAATTAATTAAAAGCATTCCTTTTAAAAAGAAAATCCCTGCGCGGCAAAATGAGTGCCCGGGAAACCGATAAACAGAGAAACCGATGAACCGATAAACCCTGTTAATACAAAAAACCGAAGAGCCACAGCGGTATTCGTCCGGCTGTGGGGTATTCGAGGTCGTCAGTAATCAGTCTCGCGTTTTTTATTCCGGCAATCTGTTTTTTGGATTTATTTTTTCCTCCGATTTCGAAAAGCCAGGTGTCATCAACTGAAAAATCTCCCTGTTTAGGCCAGTGCACCCGGTGGCGGACTTGTAACTGGCTCAGCACAAAGGTTTCCCTCATGTTTCCCGTGTCCGGATCGCTGCCGCTCAGAATCCAGGCGAGATTGGGGTTATTCAGGTACAGCTTTTCGGGTTTTTGAAGTGTTGAGGTGCTGCTTCCGGACGGATAGAGCAGGTGAACCAGCCGGGCCTGTTCGAGATAATGCAGATAGTTGACAAGCGAGTTTCGGTGGATCCCCGACTTTTTGGCCAGTTTGCTGATGTTGGGTTTGAACGGAACACTTTGAGCAATTACTCCCAAAAGCTGGATTATTTTCTTTGCATTCCGGATATCAAAGCCTTTTAGCTCCGCCATATCGTACTCAATGGTGGTGCGTATCACCTGCTGCAATCGCCTGGAATAGGTTGACGGGTCCGGTTTGAAAAATGGATAATACCCATGTTTCAGGTACTCTTTGAAATATTGAAGGGGACGGAATTGATCCGGAAAGAGCCGGCGGATATCACTCTGTTTTTCGGCAAGGTCTGTTAGTGAAAGGGAAGCAAGGTCCAAATCATGTTCAAGAAAAAGAAATTCTCTGTAGGAGAGTCCGTGAAGCTCATAAAGCACGGCTCTTCGGCTGAGGTCTCCTTCCTCTCTGGCAATATCGATGACCGATGAACCTGTGAAAATGATCTGAAGTTCCGGGTAGCGGTCATGCAGATTTTTTACCTCGCGCGCCCAGCCG
>PWMU01000095.1 GCA_003558065.1 Opitutia bacterium
ATCATTTCAGGGATTGTTGGGTTAGGGTTTTTGTTAGGTATAAACGGAGGGGCAGGGGTATCGGAACTTTCGGGGAAAGGGTGATCCACTTAGTATAAATATAGGGGAATCCTTTATATTGGACCGGGCGAAGCTATTTTTTCCCCGGAAGGCATGTCAAGCCCCGATACGGAAAAATGCCGTTGCCTGTTTCCAGGTCATGATGGCGACCGCGACCGTGCGCCCTGTGCGGTCACGGGACTGATCGGCGGCCCCCCTCCCCCCGGGCGGGGCCGGGAAGAGGTCAGCCCCCTGGGCGGGCTTCAGGACGTGGAAGAAGGGAGAACGCGATCCCGGCTTTCGCTTTGAAGCTGTTCGACAAACGCGTCGAGCTCGCGGGATCCCAGATCGCCGGCGCTCTGGGACCTGACGGCTACCTTCCCTTCAACCTCTTCCTTTTCGCCGACCACCAGAAGATAAGGGATGCGCTCCAGCCGGCCGCGGCGGATCTTGGCGCCAAGCTTTTCATTGCGCTCGTCGAGCGCGGCCCGGAAGCCCGCGGCCTTGAGCTGATTCAGTACGCGGGTTCCGTAACCGTGGAGTTTGTCGCTGATCGGAAGAACCCGCACCTGTTCCGGTGCCAGCCACAGCGGAAAGCTGCCGGCGAAGTGCTCGATCAATACCCCGCAAAACCGCTCCATCGAGCCAAACGGCGCCCGGTGGATCATGACCGGCCGGTGGTGCTGGTTGTCCTTGCCGATGTAGGACAGATCGAAACGTTCCGGCAGGTTGTAGTCGACCTGTACGGTGCCGAGTTGCCATTCCCGGCCGATGACGTCCTTGACCACGAAATCGATCTTCGGCCCGTAGAAAGCGGCTTCCCCGGGTTCTTCGGTGAAATGGACCTCGAGTCTTTTCGCGGCTTCGCGCAGGGCGTTCTCGGCCTTGTCCCAGTTGGCGGGATCGCCGGTGTACTTGGTGGAGTCCGGATCGCGCAGACCGATGCGCACGCGGTAGTCGGTCATCCCCAGGGTGCGGAAAACGGTCTTGACCAATTCGAGGCAACCGGCGATCTCCGCGCCCACCTGTTCCTCGGTGCAGAAAATGTGGGCGTCGTCCTGCGTGAACCCGCGGACGCGGGTCATCCCGTTCAACTCCCCGGACTGTTCCCAGCGATAAACCGTGCCGAATTCCGCCAGCCGCACGGGGAGGTCCCGGTAGGAGTGGGGGCTCGAATCGAAGATCTTGATGTGCATGGGGCAGTTCATCGGCTTGAGCAGGTAGCCTTCGATTTCCCCTTGCTGCATCAGGTTGGCCAGTTCGCCGCAGGTGCAGCCGTCCCGGGCGCGTTCGTCAAGAAACTCATGGTGAATGATCGGCGGAAACTGCGAGTCCTGGTAGTAGGGAAAATGTCCCGAGGCTTTGAAGAGGTCCAGCTTGCCCACGTGCGGCGTGAAGACCTGCTCGTACCCCTGCTTGCGCAGTTCTTCGGCGATGAAGTTCTGCAGTTCCTGACGGATCACGGCGCCGTGCGGCTTCCACAGCACCAGGCCCTGCCCCACGGTCTCGTCGATGTGAAACAGCTCCAGTTCGCGGCCCAGTTTCCGGTGGTCCCGTTTTTTCGCCTCCTCAAGCCGTTCCAGGTAGGCGCCTAACTCCTCCTTGCTGGGAAACGCGGTGCCGTAGATGCGCTGGAGCTGCTTGTTCTTTTCGTCGCCCCGGTGATAGGCCCCGGCGATCGTTAGCAGCTTGAACGCCTTGATCTGCTTGGTGTATCGCACATGAGTGCCGGCGCACAGGTCGACAAACTCGCCGTTACGGTAGAAGGTCACCGGTTCATCCGGAGGAATATCCTCCAGGCGTCCGATCTTGTAGGGCTGATTGCGCTCTTCGAAAAACTTCCTCGCTTCCTCCCGGGTTGTTTCGATCCGCTCGAAGCGCTGATTCTCCCTGGTTATTTTGCGCATCTCCTCCTCGATCCGATCCAGGTCTTCGGCGGTGATCTTCCGGTCGAGGTCGAAGTCGTAGTAAAACCCGGTGTCCGTCGGCGGACCGATATCGAGCTTGGCCTCCGGAAAAATCCGGAGGACGGCGGTGGCCATGACGTGCGCGGCCGAGTGGCGGAGTTCTTCAAGTGGAGTCATCGGCATAGGAAAACCGTTAACCCAACACCTGGCGGGGAATTTTTGCAACGAGCTTTTGCCGGAATGCCATGGAGCTTCACAACGCCTCCAGTTCGTACCCGTCCTTTCGGTCGAGAATCCGCCAGCCGGCTTCCTTCAATTGATCGCGGAGCGCGTCGGCACGGGCGAAGTCTTTGTCCCGTTTGGCCTGCCAGCGCGCCTCCGCCAGTTTCCGGATTTCTTCAGGGGCCTCGGGTCTGGCTGCTTCCCGGTCGCGATGAAGGTCGAGTCCGAGAGCGCGGACGATTTTGGCGAAGCCCCAGGCCTGCTTTCCTGCCACGCCGGGGGCGCCCGGGTTTTTCGCGAGGTCGCCCAGTGCCCGAAACGCCTCCCCCAGGGCGGCGGGCGTGTTCAAATCGCGGGTCAACTGTTCCCAGGCCGGCTGGAACGCACCGGCATCTTCGCCGGCGTGTTTCATGATAGTGCCGGCGTCGTAAAAGGCGTCCCGGTCGATTCCAGCGGTTTCCATCAGCGCATCGGCCTTCGCGCGCAACCGTTTGAGCGCGCTCTCGGCCGCGTGGAGCGTATCCATGGTGAAGTTGAGCTGCTGGCGGTAGTGGGCGGAGATGAGCACGTAGCGGACCGCCATGGGCCCGTGCCCCCTGGCCTGGATATCATCAAGGGTGTACAGGTTGCCCAGGCTCTTGCTCATTTTGCTGCCCTCGACCGTGAGGTGGGCGCAGTGAAACCAGTGCCGGGCGAAGGGTTTGCAGGTGCAGGCTTCGCTCTGGGCGATTTCGTTTTCGTGGTGCGGGAAGACCAGGTCGACGCCCCCGCCGTGAAGGTCGAAGGTCTGGCCGAGGTACGCCATGCTCATCGCACTGCATTCGAGGTGCCATCCGGGCCGGCCCGGGCCCCAGGGGCTTTCCCAGCAGACATCGCCGTCCTCCTCCTTGTGCGCTTTCCACAGCGCGAAGTCCGCCCCGGAATCCCGTTCGTACTCGTCGGCGTCAATCGGCTCGCCGCCGGCGGGTCCTTCCCGGTCGGTCGTGATCTCGCGTTCCTTGAGTCGCGACAGTTTGCCGTAGTTGCCGAACGAGGACACGCGGAAATAAACCGACCCGCTTTCCGAGGCGTAGGCGTGGCCGCGGTCGATCAGGCATCGGATCAGTTCAATCTGCTGCTTGATGTGATCGGTGGCCGCCGGTTCGAAGTGGGGCGGCAGCATGTTGAGAGCGGCACTGTCGCGGTGAAAACGTTCGGTCCAGCCGCGTGTGAACTCTTTGAGCGGGACGCTTTTCGCCCGCGATTCGCGGATCGTCTTGTCGTCGACATCGGTCAGGTTGCGTACGTGTTTGACGGACAGGCCGCTCAATTCGACCGTCCGCCGGAAAACATCCTGAAGGAGAAACGTCCGCAGATTTCCGATGTGGGATGGTCCGTACACCGTGGGACCGCAGCAATAAAACCCGAGCGTTTTGCCGTCCTCAGGCCGGATTTCGGAGATCGAGCGGGTCAGGGTGTCGTAGAGTGAAACTGGCATGATGCGACGATCGACGGCGGGCCGGAGGATTCCATCCCCTTTCCTGGTTTTCGTGATTTCCCTGCAGGGGAAAATGACTAGAATCTCCGTCCAATGAGTGAAGAATTCAAGCTGGAATTGACAAGTCGTCCCCGCCGTCTCCGCGCCGCGGCTTCGCGGCGGGCTCTGGTGGAGGAAACCCTGCTGAGTCCCGCCGACCTGATCGCTCCCTTGTTCGTGGTCGATGGCGCCGGGAAACCGGAGGCCGTCGAGTCGATGCCCTGCGTCTTCCGGCTGCCGGTCGAGCAGCTCGTGGCCGAGTGCCGCGAGCTCTATGAGCTGGGGGTTCCGGCGGTGGCGCTGTTTCCCTGTCTGGAGGCGTCGGTGAAGGACGAGGTCGGAAGCGCGGCTCTCGACGGAAACGGGCTCCTTCTGAGGGCGGTGCGCGCCGTCAGGCACGAGGTGCCGGAACTCACCGTGATTACGGATATCGCTCTGGACCCGTACACGACCCACGGTCATGACGGAATTCTGACTGCGGACGGTACCGACGTGGTGAATGACGCCACCGTTGAAGTGCTGGCGAAAATGGCGGTGCTGCACGCCGGTGTCGGCGTCGATATGGTGGCGCCGTCGGACATGATGGACGGCCGCGTGGGAGCCATTCGAGCCGCGCTCGATGACGCCGGCGGCACCTCCACCGCTATCCTCGCCTATTCCGCGAAATTCGCTTCCGCCTACTACGGACCGTTCCGCGATGCCGTCGGCAGTGCCGCGGCCGCCGGAAAGCCGCCGCTCGACAAGCGAACCTACCAGCTCAATCCCGCCAACCGCCGGGAGGCCCTCCGCGAAGGCTTTCTCGATGAAAGCGAAGGCGCCGACATCCTGATGGTGAAGCCGGCCGGGCCGTACCTTGACATTATCCGCGACCTGCGCGGTCAGACGGACCTGCCGGTTGCGGCCTACCAGGTTTCCGGCGAATACGCCCAAATCCACGCCGCCGCCGAACGCGGGTGGCTCGACCTCTGTTCGGCCCGCGACGAGTCCCTTTTGGCAGTCAAACGGGCGGGGGCCGACATGATCCTGACTTATTTTGCCAGAAACGTGGCTGAAGGTCGAAGTCGGGCGTGAACCGGGAAAACGAGGGAGACCGTTCGGGGATCAGTCAGGTTCAGCTACCCGACCGAAACCTGAACCCCCGAATCAGCACGACTTTTTCCGACCCTGCCCGGGGGGGTTGACCTCCTCGTCCTCTTTCTCTTCAAGTTCGTCGAGGTCTTCTTCCTCGTCATCGCTGAAGTCGTCCAGGCTCTCTTCTTTCTCCTCGCCGTCGTCCTCGTCCCACTTAAGGGTTTCGTCTTTTTTGAGCTCCTCCTCTTCCTTTTCGTCGATGTCGGGGAAGTCTTCGTTGACCTCTTCCTCAATGGCGCGTTCCTTCGGTTCCTCTTCGTCGGCCTCGTATCCGGCCGGTACGTACTCCAGGATGTTGACGATTTCGCTGAAGAGGTGGACGGCGCTGCCTTCAATGAAGCTGTTGTTCTGTTCCTCCCGAATCTCTTCTTCGATCTCGTCGAGAGTCAGCTTCTGTTCGAAGTCGATGGTGTCATTGAGTAGTTTGACGCGGAGCCTGGTGATATGGTCGATGAAATCGGCATACGGGCCGGTATCCTCGTCGATCACGTTGGGGAGGGCGAAGAGTTGGTCTTCGGCGTCCAGGATCGATTCGTTGGCACGGGACAGGCGCACCCGCCCCTTGCCCAGATCCTTGTCTATTCGGAATGGAAAGAAAGCCGCCTCGAGGATATTGGAGTCAAATCCGTAGTCGTTAAGCGGTTCGATTAAATCGATGATGTAGCTCATCTGCCTGGGATCGATGATGCTCAGCCCGTCGAGATCCCAGTGGACATCGTCGCTGATTTCATCGACCCACCAATTAAGATCTTCTCCAAGTCTTACGATGCTACATTCCAGTTGCGGTTTTGATTTTGCCATATATGAGTTTACGCTTATGAATACCAGGGTTCGACGCCGGGGCTGCCGGTTGCAAAACTGTTCTACTGCAGGAAAAAAACCTGTAGGCCAGGCAAGTCAACCTGCGAAATGATTATATTTTAAATAAAGTGGCGGATTTGGGCTCGCTCGGTTCCCCTCCGTCGGGCAAACTCCTAGTGGTCACCGAAATAGGTGGACAACCCGGTACGAGAGAAAGTATCACTTTTCCGGTGTTCGCTCCCCTGATACTTTGAGCATATTTTAATGGGATTCTGGTACGACAACGCGATCAAGCCTTATCTTTTCCGTCGCGACCCGGAAGCGGCTCACCAGATGGCGGTCAACGGCATGGCTTCACTGGGACGCTGCGTCCCCCTGTGCCGGGTGCTGGAAGGCTGGAACCGCCTGGGAAAGCGGTGCCGGCCTATCGAACTCTTCGGGCTTCAGTTTCCCAACGCGGTGGGACTGGCGGCGGGGTTCGACAAGAATGCTGTCTGTTGGCGTGCGGCGGCCGCTTTCGGGTTCGGGCACGTCGAAATCGGGACAGTCACCGCACGGCGACAGCCGGGAAATCCCCGCCCGCGGATCTTTCGCTACCCGGAGGAAGAAGCGGTGATCAACCGGATGGGGTTCAACAACGACGGGGCCGAACGCGTGGCCCGCCGGCTTTCTCGTACCCGTCGCGCCCGGCGCCGGATTCCGCTCGGCATCAATATCGGAAAATCCCGGGTTGTTTCGATTGAGGATGCGGCCGAGGATTATCTGTTCTCCTTCGAGGCGCTCGCCGATTACGCGGATTATTTTGCGATCAATGTCAGCAGCCCCAATACCCCGGATCTCCGAACGCTGCAGGAGGAATCGCAGCTCATAAAGCTGTTGACGGTGTTGCGGGATGCCAATCAGAGGCGGGTTGAAGCGACGGGGAAAAGCCGCGTTCCTATCCTGGTAAAAATCTCCCCCGATTTGAGTTATCGCCAGATTGACGGAATTCTTGCCGCTGTGATGGAACTCGGGTTTGACGGGATCATAGCCACTAACACGACGTTGGAAAGACCCGGCAGATTCGCTGAAGTTCGCGAATCCGGGGGGCTTAGCGGTCAGCCGCTGCGCAGGCGCGCCACACACGTGATCAACTACGTCCATCTGCAGACACAGGGCCGGCTTCCGATTATCGGGGTGGGGGGAATCCATGATTCGGAGTCTGCCGGCGAGAAGATGGACGCCGGGGCGTCCCTGATTCAGGTGTACACCGGCATGGTCTACCGCGGGCCGCTCTTTGCGCGCGAAGTGGCCCGAGCGGTCGCCCACCGCCAGAGGAACGACTGGGTCTGAGGAGCGGAAGGGATCGCCCCCCGGCCCGGCACCCTGAAACACTGAACCCCGCCCCTCGCTTTCGCTCACCCCGTTGTCACCTTCCCGGCCAGTTCGATGGTTCCCGTAAACACCGTTGCGGCCGGACCGGTCATCAGGACATTCTCAACCTCCCGCTGCCCCTTGACGGTAAAATCGACAGTCAGGGTGTCCCCGCTGCGCACGTTGACCTGCACGGGTCCGGGCACCCCGCGGATCAGGTGAGCGACGATTCCGGCAGCCGTCACTCCCGTGCCGCAGGCCAGCGTCTCGTCTTCCACGCCCCGTTCGTACGTGCGGATCAACAAGGTTCCGTCGTCACGGATCTCGACAAAATTCGCGTTGGCCCCCTTTGGCGCGAAGGCCGCGTGATAGCGAAGCTCGGCGCCCTCGCGGCGAATGTCGACAGCTTCGATATCGTCGACGAACCGCACGGCGTGCGGAACGCCGGTGTTGGTGTAGTGAACCGTCGCCGGGCCGTTTGCCAGCTCGAGGGTGCGGTCGAGCTTTGTGTCCCCAGGCGGCCTCATCTGAATCGTGTACCGGCCGTTAGTGACCGCGGCGGTAAGGGCGCCCGCGTCGGTCATGAAGCGGAGCTCCTTTCCCGAACCGAGACCCCTGGAAAGGGCGAAGGCCGTGAAACAGCGCGCACCGTTGCCACACATTTCTCCCCGCGAACCGTCCGCGTTGTAATAAACCATTCGCGCGTCGAGTCCGGTGTCGCCGGGCTCCTCCAGGAGCAGCACGCCGTCCGCTCCGATTCCGAAACGCCGGTGGCAGAGCCGAACCACTTGCTCCGGGCCGATCTCCCGCCCGCCCTCAAGATTGTCGATCACCACGAAGTCGTTGCCCGACCCGTGCATTTTTGTGAATCCGATTTTCATCCTTCCGCTTTCTCCCGGTCCTTACGCGAGCGGACCACGAGATTCTCTCCTTTGTAATAGGCGATGCTGTTGGGAGGGATCGATTCCATCAGCCAGACGTTCGCGCCGACAATCGAGTCCTTCCCGATCCGCGTCTCCCCGCCCAGAATCGTCGCCCCTGCGTAAATCGTTACGTTATCCTCGATGTCCGGGTGGCGCTTGATGCCTTTGACCAATTTTCCGTCGGGGTCGACTTTGAAGGACTTCGCTCCGAGCGTGACTCCCTGGTACAGCTTGACGTGGGATCCGATTGTAGTGGTTTCCCCAATGACCACTCCCGTGCCGTGGTCGATGAAAAAATGAGACCCGATCTGCGCGCCGGGGTGGATGTCGATTCCGGTCTGGCGGTGCGCGTACTCCGTCAACATACGCGGCAGCAGGGGAATGTCCTGTTCGTAAGCGACATGCGCGATGCGTTGCAGGGAGATCGCCAGGATGCAGGGGTAAGCCAGGATGATCTCGTCAAAGCTCTTCGCCGCCGGATCACCTTCATAAGCGGCTTCCACGTCGGTCTGCAAAAGCCGGCGAATAACCGGAAAGGCGGCCAGAATCGCTTCCGCCTCCCCTTCAGCCGTGCCCCGGACCTTTGACTGCCGGTCCGAGAGCACGCATTTCTCGACCTCGCGCGTCAGCGTGCGGTGAAGCTGGCCGAGCCGTGCCTCAAGAAGATCCTCCAGACGTTCACGGGAATATTCGTTGTGCTGAAAAAAACCCGGGAAAAGCAGATGAATCAGGTCCTGGGCCAGCACGTCGATCGCTTCCTGCGAAGGCAGGTTGGGGCCGTCCAGGTGATTGATCCCCCCGTCGCTGCGGTACGACGTGAGCAGCTCTTGCTTGATCTTTTCGAGAGACATGGCGTTCGTTGACTGCTCCTGCACAAGGCGGGCCGGGCCGTGGAATAAATAGGCAGGCTGCCACGGAGTCGCGGGACGGGCAAGCCACAATCCCCTTTATGTCGAGACAAAGAGGCCTCGCCGGTGCCGACTCCGGAATCCTGAATCATTCTCCGGTCGCGTGACTGAAGTCGGAAAAAAAGGGGGTGCTCAGGAGGGGACTCGAACCCCTACACCTTTCGGCATACGCCCCTCAAGCGTACGTGTCTACCAATTCCACCACCTGAGCTTGTGTGAAAGGACCATCAATATGCTGTCACGCGGCCCCGATGCAAACAGAAAATCGGTTTATTGACAGGAGAAACAGGGCGGATTTCTTGCTTTCAATAGCGTTGGTCCGGTGAAAGACTGGAACCCTTCGCGCCTTGCAGGAACGCGCCGCAAGGCGGTAACGGCCGGATTGCGGCCGATGCCGATTGGTCGATTTCGTTATTGCTAGGCGCAAATTTGCTTTCCATAGTGCCGAAAGGAGAGGGTAGAGATGGATAATAAAGAAAGCGACACCCCTGAAGAAGAAGAGAAGCACGAGAAGGTCGACCTGACCCAACTGCAATCGCTGGATTTTGGGCCGAACTGGACCCATCAGTCGAAGGCCGCGTCTGGCGGGGCTCGCACGGGCGGCCTGTCGGGCGACGACAGAAAACGGTCGCGCGAGCCCGGACCACGTAAGGACAGACGCCACGGCGGACGGCCGGAACGACCTTTCGGGCGGGGGGATACCGAAGGCGGGCCCCGGAAACGGGGGCGGGCAGCCACTAGAGAGTCCCAGCCTTTCGAGCCGACGGTGGATGTGCAGTTTTTGCCGGAAGAGGAGGGGTTTAACGCTATGTGCCAGGCTATGAGGCACTCCTGCCGGACTTACGAACTTTTTGAGATCGCCCGGCTGATTCTCGCCAAACCCGAGCGTTACCACGTGCAGGTCAAAAGCAGGGAGAAGGGCGAAGACGGGGACGTGGCCGATCTCTTTATTTCGGTCCCCGACGGGGTTCCTTTTGAAAAGGAAGACGACGCCGTGGGACACGTGATGAAGCATCATCTCGATCATTTTTTTGACCAGGAGATTGTTGAGGTGGAGCCGCCCAAGGGAAGCTTTCAGTATGTCACCCGTTGCCCGATTACCGGAGAACTCCTCGGCCCGCCGAATTATCACCGGTATTCCCAGATTCTGAACCAGCATCACGCGACTCGTCTTCCCGAAATGTCCTTTGAGCGTTTTAAGGCCTCTCTCGAAACGGTGCGCGATGAGGAGACGGTGAATGCCTGGCTGGAGAGCATGAAGACGGCGACGCACTTCACTTTCAAGGAGGAGGTCGACGGCGAACGACCCCGGTTTGACTCTCCTTCCGAAGCCCGGGCATTCCTGCTCCGGCACTGTCGTTCCCGGGTGGTTCGCGCCGCCAGGACCGCGAGGTTTGCCGGCAGCCGGATCGTCGAGATGCCCCGGGGAAACATTCGCCGTTCAATCGAACTTATGGCCGAGGGGCAGCAGCGGTTCCCACTGGATACGGCGAATGCGCTGCGCGGCCGCCTGAGACGACAGAAATTTCATATCTATAAAAAGGGATCACACGGCGTGTCCTACGTCTGCGCGGTGCGGCGCCAGTTTCGCCGGCCTGATCAGGTCTTCGCGGATTCGGTCCAGAGCCTCATCGAGTTTTTGGAAGCCAATCCCATGATTCATGCCAGCCGCCTCCCGGAGGCTTTCCTGGGAATCGCGAGTGCGCCGGAAGGGGATGAGGCCGAAACGGGTGAATCCGCTGCCGGTGCCTCGAAGAATGCCGTTACTGAAGATCCCCGGGTCAAGCGGATGCTCGTGGATTTGCGCTGGTTGTTGATCGAAGGTTACGTTACCGAGTACTCCGATGGACGCATGTTCGCTCAACCGCCCCTGAAGGAGGAGGCGCTGAAAAAACCCTCCCCTGAAAAAGCGGGGCAGGAAACGCATGAGACGGCCGAGTTGCCGGCACAGGAATCCGAGGTTGCGAAAAACGAAGAGGAATCCGTGGCTGCTCCTGCGCCGTCTGAAGAGGGTGGTGATACCGATCCCGCGGTTGAGGCGCCTGAGGACGGGGTGGCGGCGGAGCCATCACCCAAGGCGGCAAACGCGGGTGCCGACCAGGGAAACGAAGACCCCGATTCCTCGCACCGCAGCCCCTGACAGCGGATCTTCCCGAGAACGCTCTTTCTTCGCTTGCCTGCAGGAGCCGGCTTATGCCCCGAGAAACCGCCAACTGATAACGTCTCACCGGCGACGCGGGTCATTCCGTGAGCTGGATCGCGTGTTCTTCGTTTCCCACGACAGCGAAGAAGAGTCGGATGCAGGGTGTCGGGAGCCAAGCCGCGACTTTTTCCGGCCATTCCACGGCAAGGCAGTACGGGGGCAGTAGAAAGTCGTCGATCAGTAGATCGTCGGCTTGCTCCGGGAATTCGAGGCGGTAGGCGTCAAAGTGGATCAGCCGTCGGTGTCCTTCATAGAGCGTGTAGAGGTTAAAGGTCGGACTTGTAACGTTTTGGCGGATACCCCATGCGCGGGCGAGTCCCTGCACGAAGGTGGTCTTGCCGGTCCCCAGGTTTCCGCTCAATGCGAGGGTGCACTCGAGTGGCAGCACGGTCGCCAGCGACTCCGCCGCGGTCCGGGTATCCGCGGCTCCTTTGGTGAGCAGCCCGTCTCTCAGTTGGTCGATAATGCTCATGAGGTGACACTAATTGGACCTGAAATGCTCGTAGGCGCGCAGATCCGCAAGCTCCGGAAGGCCGGGCGGGATCCGTATTCCGGGAGGGGCGTCCGAATCTTCGCCGCGGGCCATAATCCGGCCGATGACGGTGAGGGCGCATGAAAAGCGTTCTTTCCATTCCCGGAGAAACGCCTCCGGTGCCTTGCCGGCGTCGAGCGCGAAGAGCAACTCGTAGTCTTCCCCGTCGCACACGGCGTGGAGCCACGGATGCCGTCCGTCTGTTTCCGATTGACGTTTCGCTTCCTCCCGGACCGGCAGCGATTCCCAGTCGAGATCGGCTTCGCTGCCGGGCGGAAGGAGGGAGGGCAGGTCCTTGGCCAGACCGTCACTCAGGTCGACCATCGAGCGGACTTCTTCCCGGCCCGCCAACCAGAGCCCTTCCCGCACCCGCGGCTCGAATTTATAATGGCCCCCGGAAAGACTGCCGCCCAACCCGCCGGTCACCAGGAGATGGTCGCCGATTCCGGCGCCGGTACGGGTCAGTGCCCGGCCGGCGGGTGCATCACCGGTCAATGCCAAACAGGCCCCGAGAAACCCTTCGCTCCGCGCGATGTCGCCGCCGATCACTTTGATGTCATACCGGACAGCACACTCCCTGATTCCCTCGAAAAAGCGACGAACCCAAACCACGCCGGTTTCACGGGGCAGAGTCAGTGACAACACCGCGCGCAACGGACGGCCTCCCATCGCGGCGATGTCGCTGATATTTCGTTTCAAGAGCTTCGCCCCGGCTTGTTCCGGGAGAACGGAATCGTCGAAGTGGAGGCCGTAAATAACGGGGTCCGTGGTGATCAACTGAGGCCGGCCGGCCTCAACCGTATACACCGCGCAATCGTCGCCGATACCTTCGGGCGGGAGCGGATTGACCGGTCCCAGCCATTCCGCGATCCGGCGGGTGAGCTCGACTTCCCCCATCCGTCCGACGCTGTCCTGCGGTTGGCTGGTGAATGGGTTCATGGGCGGGTGCGGATGGAAACGGAAGGATTATTGATTCGAATTCCCCTGATACTTGTCCTGCTGGAAATTCTAATAAAAAAAGCCAACCCGCAAGGGCTGGCTTTTTTTGTGGCGTCCCCTAGGGGATTCGAACCCCTGTCGCCAGGATGAAAACCTGGTGTCCTGGACCGGGCTAGACGAAGGGGACACGGTCGGAAATCATCCAAAGTAATTTGCTGGTCACTCCGTGCAAGTATTTTTTTTAAAAATCAGAAAAATGTTCACAATTTCAGGAGAATCCGGTCATTCTGAAAAACTCCAATGACCATTCAAGCACAAAACCTTGCCGCCACCTTGTCTTCGCCCGCCGTGACCCGCGTGGAGGACCCTGGCCTCCCGCGGGCAGGATCGGGAAAGGTGCGCGAGATATTCGATCTCGGCGATGCCTTGCTTATTGTGGCCACGGACCGGATTTCCGCGTTTGATGTCATCCTGGAACCCGGCATTCCGGGAAAGGGAGCGATTCTCACCCAATTGAGCCTCTTTTGGTTCCTGGAGACCGCCGAGGTGATTGCCAACCACATCCTGCCCGCCCAGGAGGATCGGCTTGCTGAGATCTTTCCCGGCCGGCCGGAGCTGCGCCTTCGGAGCATGGTGGTCCAAAAGCTTCAACCCTTGAGCGTCGAATGTGTCGTTCGCGGTTACCTCGCAGGCAGTGGCTGGGAATCCTACCGAGACACCGGCAGCACCTGCGGTCACGCCCTTCCCACCGGGCTCAGGGAGGCCGACCGGCTCCCTGAGCCGATCTTTACGCCGACGACCAAGGAACAGGAGGGACACGATATTCCCATCACCGAATCGGAATGCGCACGCATTCTGGGTCGCAAGCGGTTCGACGAGGTCAAAGCCGCCAGCCTCCGCCTGTACCATCAAGGGCACGACCGAGCCGCTCAGGCGGGTATGATTCTGGCGGATACCAAGTTTGAGTTCGGGACCGACGGGTCCGGAAATCTTTTCCTGATCGACGAGGTCCTCACCCCCGATTCGTCGCGCTACTGGCCGGCCGACCAGTATGCCCCGGGGAAATCCCAGCCGAGCTTCGACAAGCAGTACGTCCGTGATTTTCTCATTCAAAGCGGCTGGGACAAACAATCGCCCCCACCGGTGCTGCCCGAGGAGGTCATTCGCGGCACCCAGCAGCGTTACCTTGAAGCCGCTGTGAATCTGTTGGGCTAGCTCTGAAAAAACAGCGGATCCTGTAGGATGGCTGTGATTCAGGCTTGATTTTCCGTGCTTGGCTCCGGCCCGGGAGCCGATAAGCTGGAATCCATGAAAGCATTTGTTCCTGTAAGGGAAACGAATCGGACTTTCTTGGTCGGCCGCCTGCTTCTGCCGGCGGGCGCTGGGCTGTTATTCCTTCTCTCCGCGTGCGGTCAGCCGGAACGGCTGGCCTATGATGACGAGGGACGCAAGCGGGTCGAGATCTGGGTCCATTCGGGACAGGTCGGCGAACGCGAGACGATCCGCGAGCAGGTGGAGGCTTTCAATGAAGGGCAGGACGCGATCCGTGTGACCAAGACAATGATCCCCGAGGGGGATTACAATGCGCGTGTCCAGGCCGCCGCCCTCTCGGGGGATCTCCCCGACCTGTTGGAGTTCGACGGACCGTTTCTTTACAATTACGTCTGGCAGGGACACCTGATGCCGATCGATGACCTTCTTTCCGAAGAGGTTCGGCGGGACCTCCTGCAATCGATCCTCGAGCAGGGAACCTATGACGGCGAACTCTACGCAGTGGGGGTCTTTGACTCGGGGCTCGGGCTTTATGCGGATCGCCGCGGCCTGGAGGCCGTGGGGGCCCGCGTGCCGTCGGGCGTTGACGACGCCTGGAGCGTGGAGGAGTTCGAGGCCATCCTCGCCGAGCTCTTTGAAGCGTCCGGAGGCGATCCGAATCTCGACCTGAAGGTCAATTACACCGGTGAGTGGTACTGCTACGCGTTTTCCCCGATACTCCAGTCCGCCGGGGCGGACCTGATCGATCGGGAAACGTACGCAACAGCCGAGGGGGTATTGAACGGTCCCGATGCCGTGCGGGCGATGACGCACCTTCAGTCGTGGTTTCAGTATGGCTACGTTCATCCGAATATCGATGATGCGGCTTTTGTCGGGCGGGAGGCCGTCCTGTCCTGGTCGGGGCATTGGGACTACGACCGTTACGCAAATGCTCTGGGCGAGGATTTGCTCGTGCTTCCTCTGCCCGATTTCGGCGAAGGATCGCGTACCGGGCAGGGGTCGTGGACCTGGGGAATCACCCGCCACGCGCATCACCCGGAAGCCGCCATGCGCTTTCTGGAGTTTCTCCTGGAACCCGGGGAGGTGCTGCGGATGACCGAGGCCAACGGCGCCGTGCCCGCACGCAGGGCGGCCATCGAGCAGTCCGGCGGCTTCGCGGAGGACGGTCCTCTGCGCCTCTTCGTGGAGCAGCTGGAAACCAGCGCGGTACCCCGTCCCCGCACTCCCGCCTATCCGGTCATTACTTCCGTGTTCGAATCGGGGTTCCAGGATATCCGGGACGGGGCAGAGGTTAAGGAGGTGTTGGATCGCATGGTGCGTGTCATCGACCAGGATATCGAGGACAACCGGGGCTATCCCCGCAGATGAACGGATTGGAATGAGATCGATAAAGGCAGGGCGTTTCCGGCTCCGCGAGGGAATGAAGAGGATCTCCCGATCCGGATCCTTCGACGGGCTTTTCTTCGCCGCCCCCGCAATCCTCGGCCTGTTCCTGTTTGTCGCGGTTCCGTTCGGGATCGCGATTGTTCTCAGCTTTACCAATTTGAGAATGGGCTCGCCGCTCGAAACCCGGTTTGTCGGTTGGGAGCAGTATCTCAGGGTGCTCGGTGACGAGGCTTTTCGGCGCGCCCTTTTCAATAATGCCGTCTTCGCCCTGGTGGTCGTGCCGGTGCAGACCGCCCTGGCTCTGGGGTTGGCGCTGCTTCTTAATCGTCAATTGCGCGGCCGCGTTATCTTCCGGACGCTGTTCTTTATGCCGGTCGTCTTCCCGATGGCGCTTGTGGCGGTCGTCTGGAAGCTGCTCCTTGCGCCGGGTTCCGAAGGTCTTGTTAACGGTTTGCTCGAAAGCCTCACTCTCGGCGCCTGGACGCCGCGCGACTTTCTTCGTGATCCCTGGCTGGCCCTTCCTTCTATCATGGTCATGTCGATCTGGCAGGGAGTGGGGTTCCAGATGGTCATCATGCTCGCCGGACGCCAGGGTGTGCCCGAACAACTCTACGAGGCGGCGTCGGTCGAAGGCGCCGGCCCCTGGAGGCAGTTCCTTCACGTCACCCTGCCGCAAATGAAGAACACGATTTTTTTTGTTGTCGTGGTGACCACGATTCTCGCTTTCCGCCTCTTTGATCAGGTCGACATCCTCACCAAAGGAGGACCCCGCCTCGCCACCACCACCGTTATGTACGAAACGGTGAGAACCACCTTCGCCGAGGCACGCGTGGCGCGGGCAGCCGCCATGACGGTCATTTTCTTCCTGATTGTCGTGGTCCTGGCGTTCCTCCAGCGCAAACTGTTGAGAGAGGAGCGGGAAGTCTCATGAGAACGCGGTCCGCATTCGATTGGGTTTCCCTGGCGGCGAGCCATGCCGTCCTGTTGGTTTGCACCGCCGTCTTTGTTCTCCCGATCGCGTTCATGGTCGTGGCCAGCTTCAAGCCCGACGATCTCGTGTTGCGCGAAGCCGGAAGCTGGAGGGCGCTTTTCCCGACCGAAATGTCGTTTCAGAATTACTTCAATGTCTTCGATCGGGTGAACTTCGGCCGGTTCTTCGTCAACTCCGTGTTGATTACCGGATCGATTGTTGTCGGCGGGCTGCTCGTCAATTCAATGGCCGCCTACGCCTTTTCCAGGATGCGATGGCGCGGGCGCGATTTCTGTTTCGGCTTGGTTCTGGCGCTTCTGATACTTCCTTTTGAAGCCATCGCGGTGCCGCTGTTTTATCAGATGATTGAATTCGGCTGGCGCAACAGCTACCGGGTGCAGATCGTCCCGTTCATCGCCAACGCGTTCTCGATTTACCTCTTTTATTCGTTTTTCCTTCAGATCCCCAAAGAAATGGAAGAGGCCGCCGCCATGGACGGAGCCGGTGCCTGGCGTACGTTTTTCACGCTGATTATCCCTTTGGCCAAACCCGCTTTCGCCACGGTGGCCATCCTGACATTCCTCATGCATTGGGGGAATTACCTTTGGCCGCTCATGGTGGTGGATCACGAAACCTATCGCCCCCTGCCTGTCGCGATCGCGGAATTTCAGACGTTGCCCCCGATTCAGTGGGGTGACATTATGGCGTTTGGAGTTATGATGATCCTTCCGGTCTTGGCGGTTTTCCTCATTTTTCAGAAAGGATTCGTGCGGGGCGTGGCGTCCAGCGGGATCAAGAGCTGACGACGGATGTGAAGTGTAAATTTGAATACGTACGTTACCGGCGGCATTTCCGTGAACCGCTTCAAACCGCGCACGGATCATGGAAGGTCCGCGAAGCGATTCTTGTGCGCCTGACCGATCCTGACGGAGCGTGCGGGTTCGGGGAAATCGCTCCGATCGAAGCCTTCGGGACCGAAAGCCCGGACAGAGCCGAAGCATCCTGCCGGGAACGGCGAGGGTGTTTTGATACCGCCGGATTGGAGGAGATTCCGGAAGACCTCCCTTGTTGCCGCTTTGCCTTGGAAAGCGCCGTGGCGGAGCTTTCGTGGTCGGGGGAGCATGATGAGGTGGCGCCGGACGACAGTCTGCCGGTGGCGGGACTGCTGCCCGCCGGCGGCGAGGCTGCGGACCGGGCGCGACGTCTCCGGAAGGAGGGCTTCGGGACCCTGAAATGGAAGATCGGTGTTCATCCTTTTTTCCGTGAACGCGAGTGGTTCCGGCGCCTGAGAGACGAGGTGCCTTCCGGAGTCCGCTGGCGCCTGGACGCCAACGGGGCACTCGACTGGAGGACGGCTCAAGAATGGGGAGGCGAACTGGCGGGCGCCTCGGTCGAGTTTCTCGAACAGCCCTTTCCGCCTTCAAAAATCGACGATATTTTGCGGCTTGCCGGCGATTTTCCGGTGCCGCTCGCACTCGATGAATCGGTCGGAACTCTGTCTTCGCTACGCCAATGGAGAGATCGCGGCTGGCCGGGGTTGTTTGTCGTCAAACCCGCGCTTGCCGGTTCGCCCGAACGGCTGGCGGCTTTTCTTCGGGAGAGGGGAGTGAAAGTGGTGTTTTCATCGGCCCTCGAGTCGGCCATCGGCATGAAGGCGGCGCTGGGAGTGGCGTTTGCCGGAGGACACGAACGTCGCGCCCTCGGATGGGGGACCGGGGACCTGTTCGGCGACGACGGTTTGTCTCCGCGGTGGGGCAGCAGGGTGTCGCGTGCCGAAGTCGAAACGATCAAGGCGGGGGAAACCTGGAAAAGGCTCGCAGGATGAATCTGGGCGAAGAGTTGATCAGTGCCTTTGGAAATGGGCGGATGACCGGGGTGAATCCAGCTGTGTATCTCGACGACTATCGCAAGCGGCTGAGTCGCCTGGGCCCGCAGGTGTTGTCGAAAGAAGTTCTGATATGCGAGCGGGATCCGGCTCGGTTCCTCGCGGCGCTGGCTGTTGCTTTGGCGGAACGGGCACGGATTTTCCTGGGGAATCCGGGTTGGGGTGAGGAGGAATGGGGGCAGGCCGGTGCGTATGTGAGGCCGCAGTCGGTCTTCGGTTCGGCGCTGCTCAAGGCGTCGCAGGATGGTTCGTCCCCGCGACAAACGGAGGGACCCATCATAGCGATTCCCACCGGAGGAACCGGGGGGCGGGTGCGCTTTGCCAGCCACACGGAAGCCACCCTGCGTGCGGCGGCTCAGGGGTTCGTACAGCACTTCGGAGGTGGTCCCATTGATTCCTGGTCCGGCCTTCCGTGTTTCCACGTCAGCGGACTCATGCCGGTGATCCGGGGTGTGCAAAGCGGCGGAACGTTCAACTGGGCCTCCGAACTCGATCCGGCACGGGTTCCCCGAGACGGCGGAACGACGACAGTTCTCTCCCTCGTTCCGACCCAACTGGCGCGCCTGATGAAACAGGCCGGTATGTCGGAACTGCTCCGTCGCTTTTCAATCATTTTGGTCGGTGGGGCGGCCCTTTCCGGCACTCTTCGGAATCACGCGCGAGAAGCAGGACTCCCGCTGGCGCCTTCGTACGGAATGACGGAAACCGCCGCCGCCATCTGCCTGGTTCGGCCATCCGAGTTTCTCGCGGGAGACGATTCCAGCGGCAAACCGCTGCCGCAGGTTCGGATTCAAGTGGAGGGCGCCGCTTCACAATCCGGCAGCGAAGGGCGACTCCTGGTCGAAACACCAACGCTGTTTCGCGGTTACTGCTCCGAATCGGCCCCCCCTCCTTCCCCCTGGCCCACCGAAGACACCGGTTATCTCGACGCCGCAGGCCGGCTGTTCGTTACCGGCAGAATACGGGCCACGATTAATACCGGCGGAGAAAAAGTGGATCCTCAGGAGGGCGAAAAGGTTCTTGTCGCCATGGGCCTGGCCGAGGAAGCACACGTATTCGGCATCCCGAACCGGGAATGGGGAGAATTGGTGGCGGCGGTTTACGTTCCTGCAGCAAGCGAATTCAAGGAATACAGAAATTTTCGAGAACTGATGAAAAAGAAGCTTGCCGGCCACAAGATCCCCAAGCACTGGATCTCTGTCACTGAAATTCCCCGCAACAGCCGGGGGAAACCGGATCCAGGCTTAATTCACGAACTGGTGGAAAGAAACAAGGGTATGATTTCAGATCAATAATCAGGCCGGTCTAATGAGAGTCGATAGTGCCGGCGTTTTGTGGAGTGGAGGTCCTGACCTTGGCCGCGGGGAAGTCGAGAAAGGCCGCTTTTCAGGAAGTTTTGACATCGCGATGATTGAGCTCTCTCTTGAATTGACCGGGCGCTGGTGAAAAAAATGAATAAAACTGAGATCGCGGAGGTCCTTAAGGAGATCGGGGTGTTGTTGGAGTTGAAGGGGCAGAATCCCTTCAAGGTTAGGGCCTATCAAAGTGGCTCCCGGGCATTGGAGAACCTTGAGGAGGATCTTGGGCAAGTGCTAGCCGAGGAACGGCTGGACAAGGTTTCCGGGATCGGAAAGGCATTGGCTGAAAAAATTGAGACGCTTTATCAGACGGGTGAATTGCCCTTTTACCAAGAACTGAAGGATTCCATTCCGCCCGGTTTGATTGAAATGCTGGAGATTCCCGGTCTGGGACCGAAGAAGGTCAAGGCGTTGCACGGTAAGCTCGGTATCGAAACGATCGACGAACTGACGGAGGCCTGTCAGAATAACCAGATTTCTGCTCTGGAAGGTTTTGGGGCGAAGTCCCAGGAGAAGATCCTTTCCGGGATCAAAAACCGGGAAGCCTACGCGAAACGCCATCTTTGGTGGGAGGCGTTCATCATTGCCGAATCGATTCTGGAACATCTCCGGGGGCTTTCGGGGGTGGAGCGGGCCGAGTATGCAGGCAGTTTGCGGCGCGGGTTGGAGACCGTGGGAGATATCGATTTTATCGTCGCGTCAAGCACCCCGTCGCCGATCATGGATTGGTTTACCGGCATGGACGAGGCTGTCGAAGTGACCGCCCACGGGGAAACCAAGTCGAGCGTTCGGCTTGCGGGAGGGCTGCAAGCGGATATACGGGTGGTGCCGGTCGACCGGTTCCCCTTTGCCTTGCATCACTTTACCGGTTCCAAAGATCACAATGTACGGATGAGGCAACGGGCCATCAGCGGGGGCTACAGTTTGAGCGAATGGGGGTTGGTGCGCGAGGAAGGCGGGGGGCGCAAGCGGTTTCCCCCGGGCGGGCACGGGGTCAAGGCGGCTCCCGGTTCCCCTGAGGACATCCGGGACGAAGCGGGGCTTTTCAGTTTTCTCGGTCTGCACTATATTCCGCCGGAATTGCGGGAAGGGTTGGATGAAATCGAGGCGGCGGAGAAAGACGGGATTCCGCGCCTGGTCGAAGCAGGGGATATTCGGGGAGTTTTCCATAACCACACCACCGCCAGTGACGGGCGTCATACGCTCGAGGAAATGGTGCGGGCGGCGCAGGATCGCGGGTGGGAGTACCTCGGTATCGCCGATCATTCCAAATCGAGTTTTCAGGCGAACGGTTTGACCGAGGCCCGGCTGGAGAAGCAGGTGGCCCGCATCCGGGAACTGAACCTGTCGGAAGCGTTTTCGGTCCATGTTTTTTCCGGAGTGGAATGCGATATTCTGCCGGACGGCAGGCTCGATTTCGATGACGAAGTGCTCGCGACACTGGACTACGTGGTCGCCTCCGTTCATTCGTCCTTCACTCAGGGGGAGAAGGAGATGACCCGCCGCCTGATCCGCGCGATCGAGCATCCTTCCGTGACCATGCTCGGCCATTTGACCGGACGGTTGCTGCTGGCGCGTGAAGGGTATGCGGTGAATCCGGCGAAAATTATCGATGCGGCGGCGGCCAATGGAGTGATTCTGGAGATTAATGCGCACCCGCGCCGCCTGGATATGGACTGGCGGCATTGGAAGCGCGCCGCGGCGAAGGGGGTGCTGGCGAGTGTCAATCCGGACGCGCACGACGTTAAGGGATTTGAGTATGTTCGCGCCGGAGTCACCGTGGCGCGCAAGGGATGGCTGACCAGGGCCTCGGTGTTTAACACCCGGTCGCTCGAGCAGGTTAGGGAATATCTGGAGGGACGAAAGCGGGGGATTCGCATCGTTTGAAGCCTCTAAAGAAGTTTACATCATCGCTGTTCTGGCGATAATGGAGAAGAGTAGTCAACAAAATCATCAAAAAAGGGGTGGGATTATGAAAAAGCAGGTAGTGTTTTTCTGTTCAGGGGTTCTTGTCGGTGGGTTAATTCTTGCCGGGTGTTCGGTCGACGAAGACTCGGAGGCTTATGAGGAACTCCAGGAGCTTCGCGATGACGCCCGCGAGAGGCTCGAGGCGGCGCCTGATTTTGGCGAAGAGGTAAGGGATTCGTTTGTCGAGGAGATGGAGGCAAAGAAGGCCGAGTTCGACGAGGAGATTGAAGCACTCGAGGCGCGGGCTGAAGAAGCGGGCGACGAAGCTGCGGAGCGCTACCAAGAAGCGAAAGAGCAGCTGATCGAGGCGCGCGACCGATTCTCCGACCGTCTTGGCATGACCCGTGAGGCGACTCCGGATACCTGGGACGAGGTGAAGGCCGAGGTTTCCGAAGCGGGTGACGAGGTCGGCGAGGCTCTTGCCGATGCGAAAGAAGCCCTGGACGTCGACGATGATTGATTGCCCAAAGGCGCCCGCCGCGGTGCAGGCGTTCCGGGGCGAGGCGACCAGGAGTCTGTCGGGCTTTGCTGACAGACTCCTGAAAGGGACAGGGGGCCGGACGGGGAGGGAGCCGGCGAGTGGTTTTCCCCCTCGCTCCGTTCCCTGGCCCTCGAAAGCCTCATGATCCGGGATGCCGGGTCGGGCTTGAGGGGTGATTGGGTCTGTGCCGGCTGTGTCGTCTGAGCCGGGTTCCGTGAGGAACCTTGTTGGTTTTTCGCTACTTGGGCTGCTTCGAAAGCAAGGCTGACCGGCCTGTGGGCGAGTGCGGGATCGTTCGGAAATTCGGGAGCGGCGGGCCCTTTTGGCACCGGAATTACCTTCCCGCGGGCAACTTCACTGCTTTTGTGTGCGGAAATGTCCGTATTTCCTTGCATTTCCCCAGTCAGCCTGCATGAGTGTGGGTCTAAAGAGGTTTGTCCGTTCTACTTCCGAGAAACTACCCGGATTCGTCTATGCACGGTGTATAGATGGTTAGATTCCGAGATTCGCAGGCAGAGGGCGCAGCTAAAGGTTAATGACAAACGCTCTGTGATCGATTATGAAGTTATATGTAGGTAATCTGCCATTCAGTGCGACCCGGGAAGATATCGAGGAAGTGTTCGAGCCTTACGGCCCAATTGAAGATATTCACATTGTCACGGACCGTGAGACACAGCGCCCCCGCGGGTTCGCATTTGTGACTCTGGGCGAAAAGTCGCAGGCAATCAAAGCAGTAGAAGCGCTTCACGAAAGCGAAATGGAAGGAAGGAAACTGGTGGTCAACGAAGCTCGTCCTCGCGAAGAAGGTGGCGGCGGTCGCTCGTTTGGCGGCGGTGGCGGCGGCGGTGGCGGCCGCAAGTCATTCGGCGGTGGAGGACATCGTGGCGGCGGACGTTCGGACTACGGCCGGCGTTAAGCCTGATACACGCTTAATTCATTTTGGCAAAGCACCACCCGATTTCGGGTGGTGCTTTTTTTGGCGACGGATTTCGCCGTCTCTTCCTCCCGCGGGCGACGGGGTCCCAGGTCGAATGGCGCTCGGTTAGAGGGCTCGATCGGAGGGATTGGGCTTATGGAGAATGGGAGATTCAGGCCGGCTCATGGACACACCCCACCATGCTGGCGCATGGTCCCCCTTCTCCAGGGGGGACTTTTCAGGGATTCCCCTCTGGAGAGCTGTGGGGTGTGTCCGTTGTGCCTGCGGCACCCATCCGCCCATCGATCTACCCGCTTATCCGAGTAGCATTCCTCTTAGGTCGGGTAACCGCCGCTGATGTAATTGAGCAGGTTGTCGATATAACTCTCGTGCTCACGGACGAGCCATCGGGTCAGGTCTCCGATGGAGACCATGCCGAGCAGTTTGCCGTCTTCCATCACGGGGATGTGGCGGCAGCGTTTCTCGGACATGATTTTCATAGCGTTTTCAACGGTGACGGAGCGCTTTATCGTTACCAGTTTCGAGCTCATCACCTCATGTACCTTGGTGGCATCCGGTGATTTGCCGGCGTCGACAATCCGAACGAGCACGTCCCGTTCGGTAAACATGCCGACCGGCTTGTCATCGTGAACAACCAGAAGGGCGCCGATTTTTTTCTCATTCATGAGCTGGACCGCTTCTTTGACAGTGGATTCGGGACTTACGGAATGGACTTGAAAGCCCTTGTGTGCGAGGATGTCTGATACGGGCGTGTTCATGGCATTGGCTGGTTTGGGAGTTGAATGTGGCGCCGGCGCTCCCGGCGGGTTGAGCCTGGCGGCGATCCGACGGTCTGAACTGCCGGTTACAGGATTCCGGCGAGGCTTTCGGCGACAGATTGGATAAGGTTGATCATCGGTTCCGGGTAGACTCCGATGGCGATCGTGAAGAGAGCGAGCAGGACCAGTATGGTCACCACGCTCGCAGAGAAGGGAGGGGCGGCTGCACTGCCTCGCTCTTTTACGGTATTCCCGTCCGCACTGGAATACATGGCAACTACGACACGCAGGTAGTAGTAGAGTCCGATGGCGCTGGAAGCGGCCAAAAGAATAAGAAGTGTCCAAAGGCCGGCGCCCGTACCGGCCCCGATCAGAAAGAATTTGCCCATAAAACCGGCGCTCAAGGGAAGACCCAGCAGAGAAAAGAGTGCGATCGAAAGCAGCGCGGCCGGCCCGGGCCGCAGCCAGAAGAGTCCCCGGTAATCCTCCACTGTGTCGGCCTCCTGGTCGGTCGGGGAAAGGAAGCCGATCGTTCCGAACGCGATGAGTGTGGCGGCGAAATACGTGACCAGGTAAAAGGTTGCCGCGGCGGCGCCGTTGGTCCCGCCTGCGATGAAGGCGACGAGGAGGTACCCGAAATGAGCGATGGAGGAATAGGCGAGGATGCGTTTGATGTTGTCCTGAAGGAGGGCGAGCAGGTTGCCCGCAATCATGGAGGAGGCGGCGACCACGGCAAGGACGAGGAAGAGGCCGGAGTGGAGTTCCAGATCGATTCCGGAGAAGAGCCGCAGCAGAACGGCGACCACGCATCCCTTTGAAACTGTTGCCAGGTAGGCCGTGACGGGTGCCGGAGCGCCCTGATAGATGTCCGGCGTCCACATGTGGAAGGGTACGACGGAGAGCTTGAATCCGGCTCCGGCGAGGATGAGCACGGAACCCGCCAGGAGGTAGGGGGACCGGACACCTCCGTCGCGAGTGAGGCTCTCGACGATGGCCGCAAATTCCATCGTGCCGAGTTCGGCATAAATCAGAGCCATGCCAAACAGCAGAAACGCGGAAGTCGCCGCCGCCAGGAAGAGGTATTTGACCGCCGCTTCCACCGCTTTTTCCTTGGTGAAAAGGTACCCAATCATTACGTACAGGGAAACCGAAAGAAGCTCCAGACCGAGGAAGAAGCTGACGAAGTGATCGGAAACCGCGAGTGTCAGTGCTCCGAGAACGGACAGCAGCAACAGGATATAGAATTCGCCCCGTTCCATCCGGTACTTTTCCAGGTAGCTGTGGGAGAGAACGGTTACTGCGAACGAAGCGACCAGGAGAAGTCCAAGGTAAAAGATGGCGAAGTCGTCGATGAGGACAAGCGGAGCGATCCGGTAAGGCTCGCCGCCCCAGGCAAGAGGCAGGCATGCGCCGGCGAGCAGCAGGCCGGCCAGTGTCAGGATTGCGGAAACGGTCTGGTTGCGGTAAAAGGAAATCACCAGCATGACCGTCACCGCCGTTGCGGCGACGACGACCAGAGGAAGGCTCATCTGGAGGTCGAGCAGTGTCATTGCGGAAAGTGCGGGTCGGGGGTTGCGGCGTCGTTGTTGGCCTGAAGGGGGCTGTCGGCAGCAGGCGCAGCTGTGGGAGGAGTGAGTCGACCGTGAGGCGAAAGCGGCCCCGCCCGGGAAGGGAGAACCGGACTTTCAGCTGTCGATTGGACCGGTAGGGAATCGGTATGCTCGACGTAGGTTCCGTCGCGCAGGTCCGAATTGTGGGAAGCCCAATGGGTGCCGGCCTGAAGGACCGACACGGAGGGTTCCGCCGTCTGCAGGACTGGTCGGGGGTAGAGTCCGAGCCCGAGGAGGCCGATTGCGAGAACCCCCAGGATGGTGAGTTCCCGCGGCGAAAGGTCGACGAGCGAGCCGGCGGTTTCTCCGGGTTCCCCGTGAAAGACCCGCTGGATGATCCACAGGGAGTAAACGGTAGCGCCCACGATTCCGAGGGCCGCGAATACGGTGGCGGTAATGCTGACCTGGAAGCTGCCGAGCAGTACCAGGAATTCGCCGACGAAATTCCCGAGGCCGGGCAGGCCCAGTGAAGCCATGGCGAAAAAGAGGGCCAGAGCGGCCATGCGCGGGGCCCTGGGCCAGAAGCCTCCCATGAGGTTCATGTCACGCGTGTGGAGCCGATCCTGGATTCCGCCGGCAAGAATGAAGAGAGCGCCCGTGCTCAGGCCGTGAGCGATCATTTGAACCACGACACCCTGAAGCGCCCAGGTATTCCAGGCAAAGACGCCGACGAGGACGAAGCCCATATGGCTGATGCTGGTGTAGGCGATCAGCCGTTTGAGGTCGGACTGGGCAAAAGCGAGCTTGGCGCCGTAGAGAATCCCGATGACCCCGAGGGTCATGGCAAACGGAGCGAAATCCGCGGAGGCTTCGGGAAACAGGGGAATGACGAAGCGAATAAGCCCGTAGCCACCTGTTTTGAGCAGCAGGCCGGCCAGGATCACACTTCCGGCGGTCGGTGCCTCCGTGTGGGCGTCGGCCAGCCAGGTGTGAAAGGGAAAGGCCGGGAGCTTGACTGCGAAAGCGACGAAGAAGCCGAGCATCAACCCCATCCCGAGTCCGGGGCTGAGTGTGGTTCCGAGCAGGTCGTCGTAGCGGAAAGTGTGGATGCCGGTTTCGGCGGCATGGGCGAAATGGAGGCCGAGAATGGCGATCAGCAGCAGCAGGCCGCTGGCCTGCGTGAAAAGGAAGAATTTGATCGCGGCATAGTTCCGGTTCTCGTGTCCCCAGATGCCGATGATAAAGTACATCGGCAGCACCATGAGCTCCCAGCAGAAGAAGAAGAGAAATAGATCGAGGGCGGTGAATACGCCGGCGGTTCCGCCCAGAATCCAGAGCAGGTTGAGGTAGAAGAAACCCGGGCGATCGGTGACGGAATTCCAGGAGACAACGACCGAGAGGACACCCAGGAAATACGTCAGGATCACAAAGAGCAGGCCGAGGCCGTCGATCGCGAGGTAGAATTCGATTCCCGCCGAGGGAATCCAGGCCGCCTCGAAAGTCGCTATCCAGGGGCCGTCGGCGTCGGTGCCCCATAAAGAGAGCGCGACCAAAAGCGGAACCGCCGTGGTGGCCAGGGCGATCCAGCGGGGGGCGGATGCCGAACGGACGCCGGCCGCCCACGCCGCGAGGCCGCCGAGTAGAGGAATGGCTATGATCCAGACGAGAATCATGATGAAAAGGCGATAAGGAGAAGAGCGACGGTGCCGGCCCCTAAAACGAGGGCATACCAGCGCAGACGCCCTGTCTGGGTTTCGCTGAGCAGTACGTGAAGGGCGCGGACAATCGCCGCGGCAAGGGTGTAGATGAAGTCCACGGCGTCGCGGCGGTTGATCCGGGCGGCGGCCGTGAATGGTTTGACGATCAGTGTCCCATAGAGCCGGTCAAATCCCCAGCCCGACATCCAGAAGCGCTGCAGGAGAGAGCCGGAGAGGCTTTCGACGATTAGTTCAGGAAGCTCGGGACGTTTGATGTGGAAGAACCATGCGGTCAGCAGTCCGAGAAGCACCAATCCCGAGGCGATCACCAAAAGCGTCCACAGCTCCGCGTCCAGGCCTGGCGGAAGCGTGACTTCGGTCGCGATCGCCGTCCCGAGAAATTCGGAGAAAAAGGTGACGTGGCCAAAGGTGTGGGGCAATTCGACTCCGCCGCCGAAGGTGGAAAGGACCGCGAGAATAATCAGGACCGTGACCACCCGTTTCCCCGGACGATGAGAGACCTCGGTTTTGGTTTTTCCGAAGAAGGTCAGGAAAACCATCCGGAACGTGTACAGGGCGGTAACAACGGCACCCGCCACTCCGGCGGCCCAGAGTCCGGCCCCGCCGTGCGGCGATATCCACACGTCCCAGAGAACCTTTTCCTTGCTGTAGAACCCCGAACCGATCAGCGGAAGGGCGGCCAGGGAAATCGCGCCGATGAGAAAGGTCCAGAACACGACGGGAAGCTTTTTCCGGAGTCCCCCCATCCGGAACATGTTCTGTTCGTGATGCAGCGAAAGAATGAGGGCGCCGGCGGCCAGAAAGAGCAACGCCTTGAAGAGTGCGTGGGTCATGAAGTGGAACATGGCCGCCGACCAGGCGCCGACGCCGAGGGCCAGGAACATGTAGCCCAACTGGGAAATGGTGGAGTAGGCCAGCACCCGTTTGATGTCGCTTTGGACCAGCGCGGAAAAACCGGCGACGAGCAGCGTCGCGGCACCGATCACCGCGACGACAGCCATCACAACAGGCGCGAGTTCGTAAAGAATATGGGTTCGCGCGATCAGGTAAACGCCGGCCGTGACCATGGTGGCGGCGTGGATGAGCGCGCTGACGGGTGTCGGGCCGGCCATGGCATCGGGAAGCCAGGTCTGAAGGGGAAGTTGCGCGCTTTTGCCAATTGCGCCCCCGAGCAGCAACAGCGATGCCGCGACGGCGAGTCCGCTTCCGGGTGCCCACTGTTCGCCGGCCCGGTCCAGAACATCCTGGATGTGCAGCGTGCCCAACTCGGCGAAGAGCAGAAACAACCCGATCAGCAGGGCGGTATCCCCGATGCGTGTTACGACAAACGCCTTGCGCGCCGCCTTCCCGTTTTCCGGGTCGCGGTACCAGAATCCGATCAGCAGGTAGCTGCACAACCCGACACCCTCCCACCCGAGAAGGAGCAGCACGAAGTTGTCCGCCAAAACGAGAACCAGCATGAAGCCGACGAAGAGATTCAGGTAGGCAAAGAAGCGTTGGTAACCCTCGTCGCTTTCCATGTACTCCGCCGAGTAGACGTGGATGAGAAAGCCGACACCGGTGATTACCAGAATCATAACCAGCGAGAGGGCGTCGAGATGGAAGGCAATGCTCGGTGCGAAGGTTTCCGTCTCGATCCAGGTCCACAGCGTTTGAGTGTAGGCGTTGCCGGGGGGAGGGGACATCAGGAATCGGTAGCCGATCAGCAGGGCAATGATCGTGGACAAGCCGACCGAGGCGCATCCCGTGGCGGCGATTGCTGCACGCGGAAGATTTCCCGCAAACACGAGAAACAGGAAGCCCGCGAAGGGAAGCGCCGGAATGAGCCAGAGAAGATCGAACATCATTCTACCCTTTCATGGTAGCCGCCAGGTCGGCATCGAGACTGTTGTACCGCCAGTAGACCTGGAGAATGATCGCCAGGCCAATGGCCACCTCGGCGGCGGCCATGGTAAGGATGAAAATGAACATGACCTGTCCGTCCGGCTGTCCCCAATGCGCACCGGCAACCACGAAGGCGAGGCCGGCCGCGTTGAGCATGATTTCGACAGCGACGAGCATGAAGATCAGGTTCCGCCGCACCAGGAGGGTGAGGAAGCCTAGCGCGAACAGGATCGCGGCGAGGAAAAGTCCGTGCTCCATCGGAATTTCCACCATCAGCCGGCTCCTCCCCGCCCGCCCGGAAGCGGCTTGGTTTCGCGTGTTTCCGTATCCGGTCGTTCTTCGCTCATAACCGTGCGGCGTTCGTGCCGACGCAGGTGTGAGGCGCCCACGAGTCCGGCAAGGAGCAGGAGTGCTCCCAATTGGACGGCGATCAGGTAGGGGCCGAACAGGGCGATGCCGACTTCTTCGGGGCCGACGTAGTGGGTCTGAACGGGCGCCTGCTCTCTTTCGGAGAGGACCCATCCGAGTATGCCAAGCAGCACCAGCGATACCAGGCCGGGCCCGGTCCAGACGCCCGGCCGCGTCCAGGCGCGCTCCTGCTCGTCCTGCTCGCGCCCGACGTTGAGCATCATGATGACAAAGAGAAAGAGCACCATGATCGCACCGGCGTAGATGATCACTTCCAGGGCCGCCACAAACGGAGCGCCCAACAGATAGAAGAGCACGGCGACCGCCAGCAGGGAAACGATAAAATAAATGAGCGCATGCACCGCATTGGTGTGAGTGACCACGCGAAGAGTGGTCAGGACGGCGATGACGGCCACGATATAAAAGGCGGTTTCCATGTCGTTACATCAGGCTCTTCGGATCGATCGGGGGATCTTCGTTTTCGGCTTCACCCTTACCCTTTCCGCCGATGGCGAGGCCGGCTACTTTGTAGTAGTTGTAGCCGTGATACTTTCCCTGCCCGTCAATAAGCAAGTGTTCCTTCTCGTAGACCATGTTCTGGCGGTTGTACTCGGCCATTTCGACGTCGGGAACCAGTTGAATCGCATAAGTCGGGCAGGCTTCCTCGCAGAATCCGCAGTAGATGCATCGGGAGAAATTGATCCGGAACATGCCGGGATAACGGCGCCCGTGTTCATCCTCCGCCGAGTCGAGTGCGATGCAGTCGACCGGGCAGGCGACCGCGCACAAGTAGCAGGCTACGCAGCGTTCGCCGCCGTCTGGGTCGCGGCTTAATATGATCCGGCCGCGGTAGCGCGGCGCCAGGTACGCCTTCTCTTCGGGATACTGGATGGTGACACGCTTATGGAAGGCGTGTTTGAAGACCAGCCACAGGGTTTTGAGCATGCTAATCATTGGTCGAATGGGTCATTATCAAATTTTGATTCAGGTTCGGCGGCCTTCGGCCCAATGCCTCGACCCGCGCTTTGCAAGCCGTTCGAAAATCCAAAATCGAAAGTCCGCACTCTGAAATGGAAGCACATCGGATTCATAATCGTTGGTCTCAATTTCCCCGGGCGAGCACGATCGCGCCGGTGATGATCAGGTTGAGCAGGGCGAGGGGAAGAATGAACTTCCAGCCCCAGGCGAGGAGCTGGTCGAAGCGGGGACGGGGGATGGCGGCGCGCAACAGAATAAAGAAGATGATGAAGGCCGACGTCTTAAGGAAAAACCAGACAAAGGGGGGGAGGACAGGTCCGTGCCACCCGCCGAAGAAGAGGGTGACGATGATGGCTGAAATCAGGGTGACGCCGACATATTCCCCGACGAAGAACATGCCGAACTTCAGACTCGAATACTCGGTGTGGTAGCCGGCGATCAATTCGCTTTCGGCCTCGGGCATGTCGAAAGGGAGCCGATGTGTTTCGGCGAGGCCGGCGATCATGAAGATCAGGAAGCCGAGAAACTGGGGGATGACAAACCACATGCCGGCTTGCGCTTCCACGATCTCACGAAGGTTGAGGGAGCCGGACAATATGACCACCCCCATGAGAGAGAGTCCCATAAAAACCTCGTAGCTGAACATCTGGGCCGACATGCGCAGGCCGCCGAGCAGCGAGTATTTGTTGTTGGATGCCCAGCCGCCGAGGACGGTGCTGTAGAGTCCCATGGAGGAAAGTCCCAGGAAAAAGAGGATACCGATGTTTAAATCGAGAATAACGAGTCCCGGGGCGAACGGAATGATGGCGAATGAGAGAAGGGCCGTGACGACGATGATAGCCGGTGCCAGGATAAATACCGGTTTGTCGGCGGTCGGAGGAATCCAGTCTTCTTTGGTGACCATTTTAATCCCGTCGGCGACGAAGATCAGAATGCCGAACGGGCCGCAGCGGTTGGGCCCGAGGCGATCCTGCCAGAGCGCGAGAAGCCGCCGTTCGATCCAGACAAGCAGCCCAGCCAGCGTCATGAGGCCGATCAGGACGCCTTGAATAAGCAGGAAACTCTGCAGGATGGGATTCATGGGTTACCAATGTCCGTCCGCGGGAAAAACAAGACCCGTGAGCCCGGGAAACCCGGCGGGAACACCGAGAACGCCCTGGGGCAGCCGGGTCCGGATCCGCGCGCGGAGTTTGTGTTGGCGTCCGAGGATTCTCAATACGATTTCGTCGCCCTCGTTGACGCCGCGCGCCGTTGCGTCGGCTTCGCCGATGGCGACGTAGGGTTCGGGAATGCGTTCGGCCAGGGCGGGAGCGTGGCGGCTCAGCTCTTCGGAGCCGAAGATGTGGTGGAGGCCCAGGACCAGGTACTTTTGGTCGGAGCGAGTGAAGGCTGCCGGAATATCCGTGAAAAACGAGTGGGTCGCCTTCTCCGGCTCGATAAGCCGCACTCCGGGGGCTCCCCCGCGGTTGGCCCCGCCGACCTCCTCCTGAAATTTGTTGAGCGCCTGCACCGAGTTCCAGCCCGGGGACCAGTAATGGCTGACCAGTTCCGCCGGCGGGATGGTGACGCTGCCCTCCATCGAAAAAGTAAGGGGCGAGTCGGAATCCACGGGCGGTTTGGGTTCACTGACATCCCGGTGTGCGAGCATGGCGGTGCGCCCGCTGAAACGCCGGGGGGAACGCGGGAACTTCGAACCGTTCTTCAGGAAATCCGCCGCCGGCGCGGCGTCGCGGGCGCCGGCGAGTTCCGGCAGATCCCGTGCCATAGCGGCCAGAACGTCGTCCAGTTCCTTCCAGCGGGGTTCCTCGCTGGGCGCCGTCCCGGATTCCAGGTGTCCCAGCCACCTCCAGCTCTCGAGCACGTCTTCTTCGGGAGCGAGCACCTGAAAGAAGCGCTGTGCGCGCGTTTCGTTGTTGACGAAGGTCCCGTCGCTTTCGGCGAAGGTTCCCGCTGGCAGGACGACATGTGCCCGGTCGGTGGTGCGATTGCGCAGGGAATCGATCGCGATCACGCTCTTGAGGCTTTGGAGGAAACGCTCGACATCGACATCGTGTGTTCGCCGGAACAAGTCGTTCTCCAGAATGATCGCGGTGTCGGCTGCTCCGGAGGAAACGGCCTGGTAGGCTTCACGCAGCGGACGGCCGCCCATGAGCCCGGCCCCGAAGGTGTTGGCTTCCGGCACGACCCAGGCCAGGGCGGCGGGCTTTTCCCGGCGCAGCAGCGCCCAGGCGATATTGGCCGCCGCACGCAGCAGGGATTCATTGCCGAGGCTGGTGCCGGAGATGATGACCGGACGTTTGGCGTTGGCCAGCGCTTCGGCGGCACGTTGGGCGACTGCGGCGTCTTCCTCCGGCAAATCATCGACCGGCGGGGCGTCGCCGTGGACGGCGCGGGCGATGGCGAACCCGAAGCGGGCGAGGTCTTCGGGAGCGCGGTAGACAACCGAGGTGGCCGCGTCGTCCAGGCGGGTTTCGTCGGCGGCGGCGATGTAAAGGGGGCCGCGGTCGGTCTGGATAACGTCACGAACGGCCCGGTCGTTCCAGGCGGGAACGCCCAGGGCCCGGGCGGTTTCTTCGGGAGCCCGCATAATCGATTGGCGAACGGCCAGCGCCATTCGCGGAGCGGTCTGGGTCAGATCTTCCCCCAGGATCAGGACGGCGTCGGCCTCTTCGATCTCCCGGAGCGAAGCGGCCTTGGCCGGTCCGTGCCTCAGGATGTCGAGCGCCACGTTCACCAAATGCGATTCGGCCGCCGGGAGACCGTTGTGGAAATGGTCCTCGCCGACCAGTGCGCGAAGGGCGTAATTGGACTCCAATGACGCCCTGGGCGAGCCGATTCCGATGACGCGGCGCGCGGAATGAAGGCGATCGCGGGCGCGTTTGAGAGCGTGGTCAACGGAGCAGAACTCCGGCTTCGAATGGGTGTCGGTGTCGTGCGCGTCTTCGTGCAGAAGGGGGTGACGAATGCGTTCGGGGCGGTTGACGGATTCGTAGGCGTAGCGGCCCCGGTCGCAGAGAAAGTACCCGTTGATGTCATGGTGGTAGCGGTTGAGAATCCGGCGCACACCGCCGTACCGGGCGCCCGGGAGGGTGTTGCAGCCGAGGCCGCAGTGGGCGCAGACCGACGGGGCGCTTTGGAGGTCCCACTTGCGCGTGTAGTGGCCCTTCAGGGTTTTGTCGGTGAACACCCCGGTGGGACAGACCTCGACGAGGTTGCCGCTGAATTCGTTTTCGAGGACGCCGTCCTCGGAGCGTCCGAAATAGACGTGGTTGTGGGAGGCGAACGCGTCGAGATCGCGTCCGCCGGCGTAGTCCTTGTAGTAGCGCACGCACCGGTAGCACTGGATGCACCGGTTCATCTCGTGATTGATGAACGGCCCCAGGTCCTGGTTGGTGAAGGTGCGTTTGCGGAACCGGAAGCGGCGGTAGGCGTGGCCGGTCATAACCGTCATATCCTGGAGGTGGCATTCTCCGCCCTCATCGCACACGGGGCAGTCGTGGGGATGGTTGATCATGAGCCACTCGACGATGCTCTTGCGGAACTCGCGCGCCTCTTCGTCCTGGATGGAGATCCGGGTTCCCTCGGCGGCGGGAACCATGCAGGCCATCACGATCTGGCCCTGCTGGTCGTCCTCGTTGCGGTACTGGCGCACGGCGCATTGGCGGCAGGCGCCGACGGAACCGAGGGCGGGATGCCAGCAGAAGTACGGCAGGTCGAACCCGTGGGTCAGGCTGACCTGGAGCATGTTCTGCCGCGGATCGGCCTCGTAGGGGTTTCCGTCTATGTGAAGGGTGGCCATGGTTGGGGGCGAGGTTCAGGGTTTGACGTTCAATGTGGGCGCAGTACCGGAATTTCTTGGAGAAAATGGTAATTCTAGGATTTCTGGTTTCGGGTTTCGGGCCCTTGGCTCGACGACGGCGGCTGTCCGTTGCCCGTCGCGGCGGAGGGGGCGTGATACGGGCAGCCTTTGCCGTCGAAATGCCGGCGGAAGTCGTCTTCAAAGTATTTGAGGGCGCTCTGGAGCGGTTCGACCGCTCCGGGTGCGAAGGCGCAGAACGTGCGTCCGGGACCGAGGAACTTGGCGTGCTGGTGAAGGATTCCCAGGTCGTCCTCACGGCCGCCGCCGCTTTCGATGTCCTCAAGGATTTTTTCCACCCAGGGAAGACCGTCGCGGCAGGGGGTGCACCAGCCGCAGGATTCACGGGCAAAAAAGCGCTCCAGGTTGAGGACCATGCCGACCGGGCAGGTGCGGTCGTCGAGCACGATCATGGTTCCCGTGCCGAGGCGGCTGCCGGCTTTCTGCACGGAGTTGAAGTCGAGCGGGAGGTCGAGGTGTTCCTCGACGAGAAAGTCGGTGGAGGCCCCGCCCGGTATGACGCCGCGGAACCGGTACCCGTCGCGCATGCCGCCGGCGTGTTCTTCGATGATTTCGCGAAGGGGAGTTCCCAGAGGCAGTTCCCAGAGGCCGGGGTTCCTGACGCGCCCGCTGACCCCGTAAAGCTTGGTGCCGGCCTCCTCGGCGCGCCCGAGTTTTCTGAACCACTCGGGGCCGTGGCGGACGATGGGGGCGATGTTACAGAGGGTTTCGACGTTGTTGACGATGGTCGGTTTTCCCCAAAGGCCCACCACCGGCGGGAAAGGCGGCTTCGCCCGGGGAACGGCCCGGCGTCCTTCGAGGGCGTTGAGGAGCGCGGTTTCTTCGCCGCAAATGTAGCGCCCGGCGCTGGAGTGCAGGTGGATGTCGTGGCTGAAACCCGACCCGCGGATATTCTCCCCCAGGTAACCGGCGCGGCGGGCTTCTTCGATCGCGCGAGCGAGGGCCTCTTCGGATTTGCGGTACTCGGCGCGGAGGAAGATGTATCCGGTGGGCGCCTGGATCGCGTAGGCGCCCAGGATCATGCCCTCAAGGAGCAGGTGCGGGTTGCCTTCCATGAGGTAGCGGTCCTTGAAGGTGCCGGGCTCCATCTCGTCGGCATTGCACACAAAGTATTTCTGTTTCGGCGCGTTCTCTCCCATCGGCACGAAGCTCCACTTCATGCCGGTGGAGAAGCCGGCGCCGCCGCGGCCGCGCAGCTTGGAGTTCTCGACCAGAGACGTCATCTCCCCGGGCGCCATCGACCCGAGCGTGTTACGCAACGCTTCGTAGCCGCCGTTTTCCTCGTAGGCGGCGAGGTCGAGAGGCGGGGCGCCCGGAGTGATGTGCTCTGTAAGCGGTTTTTCCATACAGTTCTTCTATTCGCAGTTCCGGAGGATTTTATCGACTTTGTCGGGGGTGAGGTCGCTGTGCAGGGTGTGGCCGATCATCATGGACGGCGCGCGGTCGCAATCGCCGAGGCAGGGAATCGGCAGCAGCGTGAACTTTCCGTCGGCGGTGGTTTGGCCCATGCCGATACCGAGGGATTTCTTCAGGTGGCTGCAGATCGAGTCGCAGCCCATGACCCAGCACGAGACGCTGTCGCAGAGATGGATCACGTTCCTCCCGACTTCGCGGCGGTAAATGAGGTTGTAGAAGGTGGCCACGCTGTCGACCTCGTGTTCGGTCATGTCGAGGAACCCGGCGACATCGCGCAGCGCCGAGTCGTCCACCCAGCCGCGGTGGAGTTGGACGACCTTCAGCGCTTCAATGCAGAGTGCCTGCTTGCGGGGATAGTGCGGAAGCTCGGCTTCGATTTCCTCGCGTTCTTTATCGCTGAGCATGATCGGGATTTCGGATTTTGGAATTTGGATTTTCGAGCGGCTCGCGGTGCGAGAGAGAAATGAGGTGGCTTGTTCGGCCCCGCCTCTTGCCCTATCGATCAATGTCGGCCAGCACGAAGTCGGTGGCGCCGATGATGGCGAGAAGGTCCGGGACGGTGTGGCCTTTGCTGATGAACGGAATGATCTGCATGTGAGGGAAGGAGGAGGTGCGGATGCGAACGCGGTAGGGCAGGGTTCCTTTTTCGCTGGTAAGGTAATAGCTGTAGAGGCCCTTGGTTCCTTCGACGCAGCCGACCCCTTCGCCAGCGGGAATCACGGGTCCCCAGCTCACGCTGAGAAAGTGGGTGATGAGCGTTTCGATGTCGTGCATGGTGTGGTCTTTGACAGGGGGGGTCGTGAGGGGGTGATCGGCCTTGTAGGGGCCGCCCGGCATATTGTCGAGGCATTGGCGGATGATGCGCACGCTCTGGCGCATCTCCTCGATCCGGACGACGGCGCGGTCGTAGCAGTCGCCCTTGTGCGCGACCGGGACGTCGAATTCGAACTGGTCGTAACCGCTGTAGGGGCGTTTCTTGCGCAGGTCCCAATCCATGCCGGTGGCGCGGAGACTCGGGCCGGTGACGCCCCATTCGATGGCTTCCTCGGTGTTGTAGGCGCCGATGCCCTGGGTGCGCACCTTGAGGATGCGGTTTCCCATGACCATCGAGTC
>PWMU01000110.1 GCA_003558065.1 Opitutia bacterium
ATACTCCCCGTCGCCAAGTTTTCGGAATTCTTCGTAGCGAGGGGGTTTATCCCCCGATTCTCCGGGTCCCCGGATCTCCCGGGATAAACCCGGTCGCCACAACCACGGGATATCCGCTGTTTTCGAAAAACTTGATGACGTATAGTATAATATGCAATTTCCTCCCTCGAATTACAGGGCTCATTGCGAAAGCACCGTCCGGATGTGCCGCAGCTCTTCATCCAGTTCCTCCGGGGTGACCGTTTCGGCGAGTTCTTCACGGAAGAACTTTCGAAACCGCCTCCGCATACGGTGCATGGCGACCCGGGCGGCGCCTTCGGTCAATCCGGCCGCCGCCGCTGCTTGCGCGTACGAGCCCGCCCCGGCCGGTTCGGCGAGGAACTCTTTGAGTGCCTCGAAGACCCCGGAACGATCGGAAGCGACGTAGTCCTGTTGCAAGCGGAGCATCGCCCGGTCAAACAGCGTGAGCGCCCATTGACGGTCAAAAAGGGTTTCCGGAGACACCCTCTCGACCGGCTCCGCCGCGTACCGGTCCTCTGCATCAATCATGCTCATCGAGATTGGAAACGTCCCGCCGCCGCGCTTTTCCGCCTGCGCCCGCCTCCAATCGGAAGTGAGAAAGCGCTTCAGGGCCACGAGCAGAAATGTGCGGAACCGGCCTTTCTCCGGCGCGGCCGCCGCCAGGCTGCCCTGGGCGAGCAGGCGAGCAAAGAAAGCCTGGGTCAGATCCTGGGCGTCCTCGGGCGAGCGGCCCGTCCGGCGGACATAGGCGTAAAGCGGGTACCAGTAATCCCGGCAAAGCGATTCAATGGCATCCCGCCCAGAAGGGTCCTCGCGCCGCCGGCTGGCCAGAATGACCGTCCACCGTGTTGTCTGGAAGCGTACGGATTGCACGGGCCGGTCACTATCATTGGAGGTTATTTGAGGCATACAGTGAACCTCCCGAGACTAATGCTCCGTCCCGCGATTGCCATGACAAAATGCCAGTGCCATTTCCGGGCACCATCCAGGCAGTGCGGCGCTGTCGGGCTTGAGCCCTTGGACGCCGCACGAACGTCGATGATCCCGAAAAGGACCTGGCTGATACGGGCAGATCTCATGAGGCGCTGCTGGCTGACCCGAGGCGTCATGACTCGAAGATTCGACAAGGTTCGGGGGTTGATCATTGCCGGAATCCGGAGTGAAACGTGAATTCAGATCGATCCCGGCCGTCTTCCAGCTCGCTTGAAAAACTGGAACTCAACAAGAGCAGAGAAATCCTTTCCACTTCCGCCCGTTGACCCCGTATTTTTTGAAGGGAATCATCATATCGGCTGGAAAAGCCCTCCCCCAGAATTTCGGAGGGATTGTCGAACGTATGGCCGAACCAATTGCGTTGGTAATCTCTCCATGCAAGCTCCTCCACCTGGCATTGCCGTAAAATTATCATATGAAACAGAATCCGCATTCGATCAAGACATTCGAAGGTCTCTACGCACGCCATCCGCAGATCGATGGACCGCTGCAAGCGGTCACCGCCCGAGCGTCCAAACGAATGCTTCTCGCCGAAGAGCTCCGCGTCGGAAAGGTCCTGAAACCGCGTGCGGAAGCGCTCCGCGATAGGTTGGGGCGACCGGAACGTCGGAAAGGCTGAAAGCCGAGGATCGGTTTCGGGCCCGCCGCGCTCTGAATGATCCAAGCTCCCGGGCGAATGCGAACGATCCGAACCCGGCGGCGACGCTTCATCCGACGAAGACGGGGACGGAGACAGGAACCGTGTCGATCCCGCCGCCGCCAGAAGGCAGACGGCGGCAAGCAAAGAAACAATCATCGTTTTCATGGCAGTCGGTGGTTCAAAGGAAAAAATTCAAATAGTGCCGATTCCGGCTGAATCGGTTCTGTCCCGTTACTACGCACCTTGCCGCCAGGTGTTACACCCGGGTCGGGGCAACGGTGAAACCCGGCGCGGAATCGTGGGTGAGCCCGCTATACTCCCCGCCATCAAGTTTTGCGAAAATCAGACTGCGGTAGCGGCACTCATGTGGCGTCCGCGCTCGCGCGGGCCGGTGTCTCGAGTAATCGCTGAAATTCCGGAGCGCGACTGTCCGGCCCCCATACCTGCACCGGCCGCAGACCCTGGGCTCTCAGGCGATCCCGGTAACGACGCATCTTCTCAGCCGGATCTTCCTTTGCCATAAAGGTAACATGGTATTGGGGCTCCCAATGTCAGATCAGGGTGTCTCATTCTCACGCGTCCGCTCCGCCGGGCGGGAGAGGGAGAGCCGGTAGGTCGTTTTGGTGTCCTGAAAGATGGTCACTGCTTCACCCACTTTCAATTGGACGGTGGACTCCCACCCGACGTCGCGGTGGGTAACCTGCCTTCGTACGGAAGTCTGTTCCGACCTCACCTCTCCCGTGACAACGGGCACGGAGCGACCGAACGTATACTGCAGGTAATACTCCTCATCATCGGTCTTCGTTAATACGCCCTGAAATCGAAGAGAACTCACCTCGTCGTCCTTCCTGATAAGGTGAGTGATATGGAATCTTTCGTGGGCAAGCAGGAGCCGGAGATCGGCGATCGTCTCATCGTGCTCCTCAATGATCAGGCGAAAGACAAGATTCTCCGGGAGGCGGAGGTCGTCCTTGGAATCGGCAAGCGATTCGAAAGGCACGAGCACCGCGACGACAAGGGTCAGCAGGAACAGGGGTTTTGTATTCATAGTACTGATGTGAGCACGTAGGGATGTCGCTTGCCGGCATCCGTCACGGAGGTCGCAAGCGACCTCCCTACGAAAATGAACAGCTTGAAATTCGAGACCAATTTGCGCAGCGTTTGAGAAACAAGGGACTAAAAATCACTCCTCTTCCAACGCCCTGGCTACCTCGGCCTTGATCCGTTCGCCGCGCATGCCCCGGGCGGCGATTCTTCCTTCCGGATCGATCAGGAAGAAGGCAGGGATGCCCCGGACGCCGAACTCTGTGGTGACGTCGGAATTGGGTCCGAGGTGGCCCTG
>PWMU01000117.1 GCA_003558065.1 Opitutia bacterium
AAAAACCGTGTTGAAATTCACAGGGCACCGTCCCGGGGACCGTTCTCCTTCAGCCCTCCGCCAGCCGGTAAAAATGCCAGACGGTCTCGCGTTCGAAAGCCCTTTCGCCGGCATAAACCATCGGCGAACCGTCCTGCGCCGCTTGGATTCCCCGGTTGAGCCGGTCATGGGGAAGGACGCTGCCCACCTGCCGCAGAATCTCCTCGAGGGCGGCGCGTTGACACAGTCGCAGCTTGTGCTCGCCGAAAAAGAGCAGTCGCTCGTTGTGCAGGTCGATCTGAAACCTTTCGAGTTGGTCCCCGAGATAAAACTCGAGGCGAAAGCGCTCTTCCTTCTCCAGCCGCTCCCGTTCCCCCACGACAACCTGCCTCGACACGCCCCCCCTTCCCGTGCCCGGCTGATAACTGTAGTCCCATTCCCAGGTCCGTTCGGTTTTGGGAACGGCAACCTGCAAAAAGCCCCCTGCCGCGAAATGCAGGTCGTTCCAGTCATAGGCGCTCTCACGCTGCAAGCCGTCGATCAGCACCAGCCCGTCCTCCGCGAAACGCAGTCCGCTCCGCTTCACCGGGTGCCCGAGGGCCGGCAGGCCGGCCTGTTCAACGACCTTTACCGGAAACCCCTTCCGCCTCAACGCCGCCGCAAACGCCCGCGCATCCTCCACCGGCAGATTTTCCGCGACCACCCCGGCCAGTTCACGGCTCAGGCGGGCACAATCGCTTCGGGCAACCGCCGGAGCAGTAACCGAAGCCTCCTCCAGAGCTTTCCGGTCGATGGATTGATCGAGGCTCATCTGCAGGAGGGCGTAGAACATGCGGGGGGCGGGCGGGGGTTGAAGTTTGAGGAGCGGGTGGCGAGGTTTATGCGAGGTCTATCCAAGGGCATTCCGGAGGCATCGCGGAGCAACGGGAACGGCACGGTTTTCTCTAAAAATGCGCTGAAAGCAGGCTGGCCGCACGTCAAAAAAACCGTCCCACAAGCCGAAGGAGACACCGACGCCCCCTTGGGCGGAATAACGGCTAACCGAAATAATCCGCCAGCGCCAGCATCAGTCTCATCAGGAGATAGAGAACAAAGAGGCCGACCAGCCCCCCCATGATCCAGGCAGCCACTGGATTGAGAGAACTGAGCGGCTTGCCGCTCCCTTCCGGAACTTCATTTTCATCCTCGTCGACCCATTCGAAGTCGAGGTCTTCATCATCTTCTTCGGGATGGCCCATGATAAGTACGGTTTATAGAAGATCTTTCCGAGATGACAAACCAAATTCAGCCCCGCAAAATCACGGCCCCCTTGGCGTCAGCAGGAAGGAAACAATACCCCGGCTGTCTCGGAGGCGCCCAGAAAACGCCCCCGCTCCAGAATATTCCGGAATCTTCCCTGCTCCCAGCGCCTCAAGCGATAAAGCGTGGCGAACATAAACTCGGGCACGGAGCCTCCCTGGGACCCCACCAGCTCGCCTCCGCGGCGGACATTATCGATCAGCCAGGCCGGCATCCGCAGGTGGTAGGGATTGCGCTCGACCTCCCCGACATGGAAGGAAAGCGCGGCGATCAGGTCGGCAACGGTCTTTTCGTCGAGTTCCACCGCCAGATTCGGAGAAGCCATCGGACTCCAGAACTCGGTCTCGACTGTGTAAAATGAAGCGGCCCTCGGCAACCGTTCCATCGCATCGACGAGCAGGTAATGGGTCCCGATATGGGTGCTGTTCTGGTCGGTGTCGTGGGGAAAGAACACCAGGTCCGGGTCATATTCGGACAGGATTTCCACAATCGTCTCGACCGAGGAGATCCAGCCCCCGGGATCCTCTTCCCGGGAACGGAGATTGATGTGCTCAAGACCGTTCGGTGCGGTCTGACGAAGCTCGAAACCGATGTGGTCGCAGCACCGCTTGAGCTCCTCGAAGCGGGCCTGCTGCCGCTCCTTTCTGCTACCCTGGGTCACGGCCACGTTCACCACGCGCATGCCGCTTTCCCGCATCAGGCGCAGCGCAAGGCCGCCCACGATAACCTCATCGTCCGGGTGCGGCGAAAAGATCAGGGCCGTCCGCGCGTCCGCCGGCGGCTCCCTCCTCGGCAGCGGGGGCATTCCGCCCAGAGGAAGGTCTTTGCCGTCGCGGAAGAGGCGGCTGAATTCGGAGACGTAGTCTTGGTAGGGATTCATGGTTCTCCTTCAAGGTCACTTCACGGTCGGCAGGCTGGCCGCGGCCATCGCCTGGCCGTGCCGCTTCTGTTTCTCGTCCGGAATATTGAAGGCTATCCCTTCCGCGAGCTCGGGAAACTCCTCTTCCAATACGTGCCGGGCCCGGCTGAGGATCAGCTCCCCGCCCCGGCCCGAAGTCACCCGGCCCAGAATCAGGAGATTCCGGAGATCGTAAAATTCGGCATAATGGGCGATTCCGTAGCCGAAACAGACCCCGATGGTTTCGAAAATCCGCGCGGCCCGCTCATCGCCTTTGGCGACCAGCTCCTGCACGTGGACCAGCAGCTCGGGCAGCGGCATCCCTGCCTCGACCTCGATGCCGGCCTTCGGCACCAGGCGTCCGACGCCCTGCTGGGAGAAGAACTGAACGCCGCAACCCGAATCCCCCGACCACTCGTCGACGGGTCCCTGCGGATTGTAATCGATCGGGGCGAAGGCCAGCTCGTTGAGCCAGGAGGTGATGTTGCCTTCGGCATTGACGTACCCCGCGGCCTCGCTGGAACCCATCGCGATCCCCAGGACGCCGTTGTCCTCGAGCGCCATCGCCCCGGCAAGGGCCGTGACCTCGCCGTCATTGACCACTTCAAACGGAATTCCGCCCCAGGCTTTTTGGATTTCCAGGAACAGGTTCTTGACCCGGGATTCGAAAAGCTCGGCCGGAACACCGCGAAACAGCGAAGCGACCTTTACCCGGTTGTTCACCAGGACGCCGGCGGAGCTCCCTCCGATGGCGTCGACGCGCGGGAGGTGTTCGGCGGCACGTTTCAACGAGTCCATGATCTCCCGGAAATGCCACTCCGGATCGGTCTGGGGACGCGGATCCCAAGGGACCTCCTCACTGAAAAGGGTCTCCCCGTCACTCAACGCGGCCACTTTCCGGTCGCTGGCCCCGAGATCGAACCCGATCCGGCACCCCTCCAGGTGCCGCCCAAGCGGCGTCGTGGCTTCCTGTTCCGCGGGCAACGCATCGGCCGAAGACACCTGCCGCACCTCGAAGGGGATCTCGTAAATCTTGTCGCCCATAATCGAAGCGTCGAATTTCCCCGTCGGCGCCTCACGGTAATGCCGGGCCAGGCTCTCGCGCAACTGAGGCGGTCCCGCGTAGTGGATACGCGCGCCGCCCTTCGACCAGAGCAGGAACTTAAGCAACCGCTCCAAGTAGTCGAAATTCTGTCCGGACTCCGTACGGTCTTCCGGGTACACTTCGGTGCTGAAGCGGGACACGGACCCTTCGTCGCGTTCCAGCGCCAGATCGACCCTCTCGCCACCGCCGCTTTTGCGCAGATTTTCGCGATAAGCCCGGTTGGCCAGTACCGCCGGACGAAAGCCCGGATCCAGTGAGGGTTCCACCCGCGGAGGAACAAGGTTTAGTTTTCGATTGGTGCTCATAATCGTAAAGTGGACAGGAAATCCGAGCCGGCTCCGACCGGCGGGAGCCGAACCGTTAGAAAAGAAGATACTCTGCCCGCGATCAAGGCTAAACCGATCCCAGGCCTTTCGATTTCCAGCCTCCCGCCGGCTTATCCCGGCCGGAGTGAAGCCCTTTGCGAACGGGATGATTATCCGGCGCCGCGCGCCCGCTGCGGCGTGCGGGTATTTTGTTATTTACAGTCGCCTGTAATTCTTACTTGAGTACAGAGGGATTCCCGCCACGGCGAATACATGGCATTTGCCGGAGTTGTGCCTTGGTGGGGCGGGAGGACGAGAAAAGTGTGAGCGTATATGGAAATTAACTGGACCTATCTTGTCATTGCACTGCTTTTGCTGTGGATACCTGCCGCCTTCTTTTACCCGGCCGACTCGAAGGAGCGATTCGTTTCGAATGTTTACGGCTTTGACTACAATCTCTTCAACTACATCGGAGCCTGGCAGAACTGGCTGGACGGTCTCCGGGCCTTTGCCGGAGCTTTCTGCCTGATCCATCTCGCGATTTTTCCCGACGACAGCGTCGAGAACACCGAGCAGTGGATGCTCGGGCTCAAAGCCGCGGTGCTGGGTATCGCCGTGGTGCTTCAAACGGTTCACAAAAACCGCATCTTCTTCTTTCTGACCCCTATGTTTTACCTTTGGGGGGTCACGTTTGTCCTGTCCGACTGGGTCCTTGCCGTTTATGCAATCGTTGCCGGGCTTTGCGCATCCGTCATGAGCAACAGCCTTGACCTGAAACTGTGGATTACGGCGGGCGTTCTGGCTGTTTTCGGCTACCTGTTGCACGGAATCAACCCCAACGTCTTTCTGAACGTCGTCCTCGTCGTTATTCCCCTGGCGCTGGTCTATTCCTTCAACAGTCACCTCGTCGCTCTCACGGCGTACTCGGACCCCGAGGACGACGAGGATGACGACACGGAGGAGGATGACGAGTAAGTAGCCCACAGGCCGGCCGGGCCTGCCGACCGGGGAACGGCGGCTCCGGCTTTACGCGGGCCCGAAAGGGGCAACGATGGGAAATTATCTGACACTTCTGGGCACGATCGCTCCCGTGTTCCTCCTGTTGGGCATCGGCTTCTCCATCAGGCGGCTCAAGTGGCTGGCCCCGGAAGCCGACCAGAGCCTGCTGAACGTGGTCATCAAGATTCTTTACCCGTGCCTGATCCTGAACGCGGTCCTCGACAATCCGGCGATGGAGCAGGCGGGCAATCTGCTGGTTGCTCCTGTCCTCGGAGTCGCAACGGTGCTGATCGGCTTTGCACTCGCCGCGCTCGCGCTCCCGTTGATGCGCTTCAACCTCTCCTCCCAGGCACGCACCTTCGTGTTTGCGATCGGGATTTTCAATTACGGGTACCTCCCCATCCCGCTGGTCGAACAGCTTTACGATCGCGAAACCCTGGGCGTGTTGCTGCTGTTCAACGTCGGGGTTGAAGCGGCATTCTGGACGGTCGGGATCGTCGTGCTCACGGGCATTTCCCTCCGCAAGGGCTGGAAACAGATCCTCAATCCGCCCGCGATCAGCCTGGCACTGGCACTCTTTCTCAATTTCACCGGACTGGCCGCGGTGCTGCCGGGAATGTTGCTGACCACCATCGCCCTGCTCGGGGCCTGCGCCATCCCGCTCGGACTCCTGCTGATCGGAGCAACGCTCGGGGACTTCTCCACGATGATCAAGGACAGCGGCCGGATTCAATGGAGGGTTCCTTTCGCCGCATCCGCGCTCCGCCTCGGCCTCATCCCGCTCGCGTTTCTGGCGCTGGCCTATTGTCTCCCGACCACCCCCGAACTGAAGCGGGTGCTCGTCATTCAGGCCGCCATGCCCGCGGCCATCTTTCCGATTGTCATCGCCCGCCATTACGGCGGACATCCGGCCACGGCGCTCTCGGTCGTTCTGGCGACCACTTGCCTCAGTCTGCTCCTGATTCCCCTCTGGCTCAACCTCGGCAGCCTGTGGATCGACCTTTAGGTCCGCATCGCGCCCGGGCTGCGCCCGCATCACATTTCACGCACTCCATCCTTGGCCTGAGCCCATGACCCTGTACACTTCAGGGTCATGGAGAGCATCACCTACCTGGGCGAAACCCTTTACAAATGGACCCTCGGCCAGTCCACCTTTCTAGTCTGGCCGGAGAAGGGTGCCCGCCTCATGAATTGGAATCTCACTTACGCGGACGGCTCGGTGCGCGACGTCGTCTACTGGCCGGAGATCGACACGCTGGAGAATCCCGGCAACATCCGCGGCGGCAACCCCATTCTTTTTCCCTTTTGCGGACGCAGCTATGCCGACAATGAGTTGCACCAATGGATCGCACCGGACGGAACCCGGCGTCCCATGCCCCAGCACGGCTTCGCGCAGGAAGGAGCGTTCGAGCTGCTCAGCACGAACGAGCGCGGGTTCGCCGCCCGGCTCATCCCCGACGCCGAAGCCCGGAAAGCCTACCCTTACGAGTACGAGTTCACCGTCCTTTACCGCTTTGAAACCACCGTCCTCTACGTCGAACTGAGACTGAAGAACCTCGACAAAACGCCGATCCCCTGGTCGGCCGGGCATCACTTTTATTTCACCCTGCCCTGGAGCGAAGGAAAGACCCGGAAGGACTACATCGCCCGAATCCCGGCAAAAGAAGCCTGTCGTCATCTGTCCGACGGGAGCCTTTCGCCGCTGGAGCCGCCGCCCCGCGAGACTCCGTTCGACTCTCCGGAGCTGGTCAACCGTATCCACACGCATCTCAAGAAGAACAAGATCACGGTGGCCGAAGCATCGAGCGGCAACTCGCTTGTCCTGCGTCTGGGCAGCGACGATCGCGCTCCGGATCCCGACACCACGATCGTTACCTGGACCGCCTCGGACGACAGCCCCTACTATTGCGTTGAGCCCTGGATGGGACCTCCCAACAGTCCCGACCACTACCGGGGCCTGCACTGGGTTGAGCCCGGAAAAACCTCGAGTTTCCTGGTCGAGGTCGCGGTAAAAGCAAACAGAACCTGAAAGCAGGCTTTTCGCGGTTATTCACTCCGGGATGCCCCGGTCGACGTTGACCGAAGCCGGATTCTCATTCATCATTCTTTTCCATGTCCCTGTCCAACTTTCTGCGAGTGGAAAAACAAGAGGACGGCCGTAGCGTATCCTATATTCTGCATACGGTTCCGCCAAAATTCGCCATCGAGGTTGATCCGGACTACGACCCGGAAGGCAAACCCGGAATCCATTTCATCAAGAGCCTCCGCCTGACAAACTCCTGGCGCGGAGACTACCATCGCTGCTTCTCGCTCCTGAATCGCGCCGAATCTTTTTTCCGGCAATCAGCCGGTCAGGGAAACCCCGGAGCAAGGCACGCAAGCGGCGGTGCCGGGAACGGCCCCCGTTAGGAAAAACCTGTCACGGCCGGATCCACGGCCCGCCGGATTCAAGCGGTCCGCGTTCGTGTTCGCCGTCCTCGTCTTCAGGCATCGAAGGCGGCTGCAGGGTTACCCGGCCTTCCAGGGCCGACGGAGGTTCGGTGGCCCAGCGGACGTCCAGCGTATCGCCGGGCGCGGGGGTGAACTCGAGCTCGCTGAACTCGTCCGCGGAAAAAGTCCCTGAACGCTCCCCCGAATACCCGTCCAACTCCTCCGGAGTGTCAGGCCAGCGTTCGTTCTCAACATAGAAGGCCGCCGCGGCCCCCACCATTTCCCTGACAGGAGCCTGCGGAGTCCGGCGTTCGGTTCGCGTTTCCTCGTACGTCACACACCCCGCCATAAGGAACGCCAACCCCACGCATCCCGCGACCACCACTACGCCCCTGCGGGCGGCCATCCGGAATCCGGTTTGTCTGACTCTCTCACTCATCAATGGCACCAGTTGCTTTTTGGATTTCTCAAGATTCAACGGTAAATCATTTTCCGCGTCATTCCTCCATCCACAACGATATTCTGCCCGGTCAAAAATCCCTGCTCAGGCGACAGCAAATGAAACACCATCGACGCGATATCCTCCGGGCGACCGACGCGCCCGGCGGGGTGTTGGGCATGGTGTTCCCGCGCCAGCGGTTCGACCCCTCCGGTCACCCCCTTCCGCCAGCCGCGCACGTCGATCCAGCCGGGTGAAATGCAATTGACACGCACCTCCGGCCCCAGGCTTGCCGCGAGCGCATGCGTCAATGCCACAATCCCCCCTTTGCTCGCCGCATAGGCCTCCGTATCCGGCTCCGACATCAAAGCCCGCGTCGACGCGATATTGACGATCGCACCGGAACTGGCCCTCAGGTGAGGGGCCGCGTGTTTGGCGCAGAGAAAGGCCCCGGTCAGGTTCACGGCAATCATCCGGCTCCAGGCTTCGAGCGGCAGGGACTCGACCGGGCCGAGATGCGCCGCGGCGATTCCGGCATTGTTGACCAGAAAATCGATTCGCCCAAAAGCCCCGACTCCCCGTTCGATCATGGTACGCACCCCGCTTTCGTCCGCGACGTCGGTTTGCACAAACAGGGCGCTATCATTCCCTGCCATGGCCGCCGCCTCGCTGCCGGCCTCGCCGTCCGTATCGGCAATCACGATAAAAAGGCCCTCGCCCGCCAATCGCCGGACCACAGCCCGGCCGATCCCCTGCCCGCCGCCGGTGACGACGGCCACTTTTCCTCGCATTTCACAGGTAGCCGAGCTGTCCCTGTTCATTCCGGTTTTCTCCTTTCCCGTCATTTCAGTTCAGTATTTCATCCGACCCTGCGCAACGCGACTTCGGCCCATTCCCCGAGCGTGCGACTCTCGGCTTGGATCCTCTTCCCCAAACCGAGAAAGCGCTCCCGGACGCCGTCGGCCTCGTGAGCGAGAATGCCGCTCATTACCAGCGCGCCTCCCGGATTGACCGCCGCCCAGAGTTCCCCGGCGTACCGGCAAAGGATGTCGCTTTGTATATTAGCCATCACCAGGTCGGCGGACCGGCCCGTCACCCCATCCGGGAGACCGGCAACCGAAAAAACCACCCGGTCGCCCAAGGCGTTCTCCCCGGCGTTCTCCCGGCTGACAGCAACCGCTTCGGCATCATTGTCAAAACCCGCAACCCGCCCGAATCCGAGTTTCGCGGCCGACAAAGCGAGAATACCGGACCCCGACCCGACATCCAATACCGACAGGGTCTCGGGCTCGCGCCCCGTGCTGCGAAACTCGTCGAGCAACGCGACGAGCCGCTCCACGCACAGGCGCGTGGTCTCATGATTGCCGGTGCCGAAGGCCATTCCCGGATCCAACCAGATCACCTCCTCGCCCTCCGGCACCGAAAAACGTTCCCGCTCCCAGACCGGAACCCAATGCAACCCGCCGAACCGCCAGGATTTGAAGTGGTCCTTGTAGGCTTCCCGCCAATCCCGCTCTTCGAGAGATCCCGTCTCGGCGTTCTCCAGCGCCAAGGGAGCCGCCAGCATGGCATTCACTCTTTCCAGCTGGGCCCTCGCTCCGCATTCGCCGTCGAAATAACCTGACAGGTAGTCCCGGCCCTCAAGGGCGTCGTGGAACAGAAACCACTCGCCCATTTCTTCTCCCGCCTCTTCCAGCGCGCGCACCTGTTCCGTGCCAATAGGTATCCTGTATTCGGTTAACATCGGCATAACCTTAGCGCGGCTGCGGGGTTCCTGTCGTCAAAAAACCTTTTAATCCTTCGGATCACCCCCCGCAGAGAGGTCGCTTCTCGACCTACAAGGATGATGTCCGCGCGACGGCCGCAAACGGCAGCCCACCCCGGGACAAACCGGGCCGATTCGGGCAAACGCCGATGTCCTTGCGATTTCAAATACATTTTCACCCCCCCCCCCGCCCGGTGCCGTTCGAGGTCCCTTCTCCCGCCAGGATCTCCAGTGCGCGGATCAAAGCGTGATTCCCCTCACCGCCCAGATCCCGGTTCAGCAGGGCCTGATACAAAGAATGCACGACCTTCGTTCCGAACAGCGGAACCCCGTACTCCTCCGCCGCCTCCAGGGCCAAACGGACATCCTTCTGCTGAAGGTTGATCGTGAACCCGGGCTCCCAGTCGCGCGCAAGAATCTGGGGTCCGCGGTGAGTCAGCATCCAGGATCCGGCAGCGCCGCCTTCAATGGCGCGGTGCGCTTTCTCCAGATCCACCCCGGCACGCCGGGCGAACAGCAATCCTTCAGCCATCGCCAGGGTGTTCCCCACCACCACAATCTGGTTAACGAGCTTGACTACCTGCCCCGCGCCCGCCGGACCCACATGCGTGAGTTGCTTTCCCAGCGATTCAAACACCGGGCGGCAACGTTCCACGACCTCCGCCTTGCCGCCCACCATAATGGACAACGTCCCGTTGATCGCGCCGACGTCTCCGCCGGTCACCGGCGCATCGAGCATCTCGACTTTCTTCTCCTCGCATTTGCCGGCCAACTCCCGGGTGAACTCCGGGCTGATGGTGCTCATATCGACCAACACCGAACCCGGGCGCAACCCCTCGAGAACGCCCTCCTTTCCGAGCACCACGGCGCGCACATCGGGTGTATCCGGAAGCATGGTGATCACCAAATCGCTCGCTTCCGCCACCCCTCGGGCGGTTCCGGGAACCCCGACGCCTTCCCGCTCGACCTCGTCCAGTTTTCCGCGGCTGCGATTGTGCGCCAGCACCGTGAAGCCGTTCTTAACGAGATTCCGGCACATCGGAAGCCCCATCAGGCCGAGCCCGATAATCCCAACCTTTTCCACTCGGGTTTGATCCCTGTCCTTTTTCTCACTCATGCGGCGATCCTATACGATCCAGGCGCCCGATAGAATACCAAAAGCGAGGGGAATGGAAACCGGCCCCGGCCCGACTCCGCTGGAGAGCACCCCACCCGAAGCTCCATGCTTGCCAAGCGTCCATCCCGGGGCTTTAGCTCTATGGAATGACTTACGATTTCGACCGCGTCATCGACCGCAGCAACACAGGCAGCGAAAAATGGGGGCCTTTTGAGGATCAGGACATCCTTCCCATGCCCGTGGCGGACATGGATTTTTCCGCGCCGCCCGAGGTAATCGAGGCCCTGCGACGGCGGGTCGAGCACGCGGTTTTCGGTTATGCCCAGCCCACCCAGGGACTGGTCGATACGGTGGTCGGAATGTGTCGGGCGCGCTATGGGTGGACGATCGAGCCCGAGTGGATCGTCTGGCTTCCGGGACTCGTCTCGGGCATCAACGTCACCTGCCGCGCCGTCGGGAATCCGGGCGACGCGGTCATGACGGCGGTGCCGGTGTATCCGCCGTTTCTTACAGCGCCGCGCAACATGAAACGCGAACTGGTCTCCGTTCCCCTGCGATGCGAAGGGGGGTCGCGTTGGACCTTTGACTGGGAGGAACTGGAGCGCCGGTGGACCTCCGCCACCCGCCTGTTCCTTCTCTGCCAACCGCACAACCCGGTCGGCCGCGTGTTTGACCGGGCGGAAATCGAACGTCTGGCCGCTTTTTGCCTCGAGAGAAACATCGTCCTGTGTTCGGACGAGATTCATTGCGACCTGATTCTGGACGCTATTCCGCACATCCCCACCGCTGCGTTAAGCCCGGAAATCGCCGCGAACACGATCACCCTCATGGCCCCGAGCAAGACGTTCAACCTGCCCGGTCTCGGCTGCGCTTTTGCCATTATTCCAAGCCCGAAACTGCGGGCGGCGTTCCACCAGGCCAAAGCGGGCATCGTTCCCCAGGTGGGCGTGTTCGGCTACGCCGGATGCGAGGCCGCCTACGCCCGCGGCGAACCCTGGCGGCAGGAGTTGATCCATTATTTGAGGGCCAACCGCGATTACGTGACCTCCTTTGTCCGGGACGAGCTGCCCGGGGTGCATACGACTCCCATCGAGGCCACTTACCTGGCCTGGCTGGACGTCCGCGACCTCGGTCTCAAGGATCCGGTCAATCATTTCAAGGAGCACGGAATCGCTCTGTCGGACGGCCGTTTCTTCGACGGAGAAGGATTTGTGCGTCTCAATTTCGGCTGCCCGCGCCAGACCCTGCAGGCAGGGCTCCGCCGGCTGAAAGCCGGCGTTCAGGCGCTGAGCTAGTCTAGTCCGCCACAAATAATGTAAATTATCCAACCCGGTGGAGTCGGCGGCAAGAGCCCGTAGGGATGCCGCTTGCCGGCATCCGCCACGGAGGTCGCAAGCGACCTCCCTACGAAAAGGACCGGCGTGAGATCCGAGACCGATT
>PWMU01000026.1 GCA_003558065.1 Opitutia bacterium
TTCAGCCACTCATAGGCACAGACGAGGAACCCGCCGGTCCCCACCCGCTCGACCTCGACGAGGACGAAAACTCCGGCGAGAAGAAGAAAAAGAAAGCCGAAGACCGGCCGCCCATGACCGAGGAGGATCGCCGGGCTCTCGATGAGACGGACTGGGACGCCCTTAAAAAGGAAATTGAGGCCGCCCGCAGCCGTATCCACTCCATGGGCCCCGTCAACCTGGTGGCCATCGAGGAATACGTCGAACTTAAAGAACGTCATGAATTTCTCAACACCCAGCACTCGGACCTCGTCCAATCCCGCGACGAACTCCTGCAGGCCATCGACGACATCAATCACCGCTCGACCACCCAGTTCAAAGAGATCTTCGAACAGATTAAGAAGAATTTCGCCTACACCTTTGAGAAACTCTTTGCCGGGGGTAAAGCCAATCTCGAATTGCTCGAAGCCGACGACCCGCTGGAAGCCGGAATCGACATCATCGCCCAGCCTCCCGGCACCAAGCTGAAAGGAATCGTTCTTCTCTCCGGCGGCCAGAAAACTATGACCGCCGTGGCGCTCCTTTTCGCCATTTACATGGTCAAGCCCAGCCCTTTCTGTGTCCTCGATGAACTCGACGCACCGCTCGACGAGGCCAATATCGGGCGATTTACCGATATGTTGAAAGAATTCACGCGCGAGTCACAATTTCTCATCATCACCCATAATAAGCGCACCATCTCCGAAGCCCAGGCTATTTTCGGGGTCACCATGGAGGAAAAGGGGGTCTCGAAGGTGGTTTCCATGCGCTTTAACAGGGAGAAGCACCGCGTGGATACGGAGAGAAAAGAAGTTTCGGTTTCAGCTGCATCCGGGTAGCGGTCCTCCAAGGATGGAGGTGTCGTTACCGCGGAGAATGAGGCGCGGCGCCCGAGAACCCGCTTGACCGAGCGGCATTCGGACCAGGCGCCTGTGCAATCCGCTTTCGGGAACGCGGCGGGAGAGCGTCTCCCGAAAGCGGCATTGACCTGTATCACTGAGTCGTTCAGACTCTGTTCGTCGCAATATTCCCGGGAGGGAATTCGGCTGAGTTGAAAAACCGGCAAGCTCGAAAAGCGCTGTTTGCCGTCGATCCAAACGACGATCAAGTGAGAAAACTGGAACACTCCCCATGAAGACGCAAAACACGTATTACGGCACGGTGATGATTGGCGAGCCTGACGAGCTTTTCGGGAAAGCGGTCGAGCTTGCGGAGGAGCACCGTACGAGAAACGAAATACCCAAGCCGAGTTGGGCCATGGCGGGCGGGTCGACGCCCAAAGCGTTTTTCAAATACTGTGTCGCTAACGACGCGATCCCGAAGTATTTTATCGAGCACGGCACCTGGTTCACCAGTGACGAGCGGATGGTTCCGACCAACAACGAAGAAAGCAATTTCGGCAATCTGGATCGGCTGCTTCTCAAGCACTACGATATTGATGAATATGACAAGTATCCCTGGCCGACGGACATGAATCCCCTCGAGGCGGCGCACGTCTTTAATGATCTCTGGAACAAACGACGAGGACCGGCGGAGTGTTTTGATATTTGCTTTCTCGGAGTTGGCGACGATTGCCACACAGCGTCGCTTTTTCCGCACAGCCCTCTCATCAGGCAACCGGTCAACGCAAACTTCGCGTCGGTGGAAGTGCCGACCAAGGGGTACAGACTGACGGTTACCCCGCACGGGCTTTCCCGGTGCGGGATCATCGTCGTGATGGCGATGGGCAAGGAGAAAGCGGTGCCTCTCGTGAGTATTTTCGAAAGCATCATCCAGCCAGACCAGCGTCCGGCACAGCTACTGAGTCATTATAAAGACAAAGTGTATTGGCTGCTGGATACCGAAGCAGCCGGGAAGCTCAACTGATGCGATACAGGAGAATACCGGGTACGGATTTGGATGTTTCCGAGATCAGCCTCGGGTGCTGGACGATGGGCGGCCTGAACTGGGTCGATGGCGTTCCCAATGGCTGGGCTGACGTGGATGAAGAAGAGGTAACCCGGGCGATTCGGCACGCGGTGGAGGCGGGAGTCAACCATTTCGACAACGCCGATGTTTACGGGAACGGCCGGGCGGAAAGGATGCTGGCCCGCGTGTTTCGTCGTCTCGGGCTGCGGTCCGAGGATTATCTCATCAGTTCAAAGGTGGGGCATTTCCGCGGCACGGCGGCCCATGCCTTCGAACCCTCCCACATCCGGAACCAGTGCGAGCAGTCACTCATCAATTTGGAACGGGATCATCTGGATATCTATTATTTTCATCACGGCGATTTTGGTGAAAACAACCGGTATTTGGAAACTGCCGCTGAGACTCTCGACGCACTGGTCAAGGAGGGGAAGGTCAGGGTGAAAGGGCAGTCGGCCTATTCAGCCGAGGATTTTGAGAATGCGGTTCCCGTTGTGCGGCCGCGAATTTTGCAGAGCTGGGCGCATGCCCTGGACGACCAATTTATCCGGCCGGGCTATCCTCTTACGCGTCTGATGGAGAAGCACGATCTCGGGTTTGTCGCATTCAGTCCTCTGGCTCAGGGGCGGCTTCTGGATAAGTATGACCCGGAGAGACCGCCGGTATTCGAGCCGGGGGACCACCGGCGCAACAAGCCCGGTTTCAGTGCGGATGAGCTGGAGAAACTCAGGCCGAAACTGCGGAAAATCAAATCCCGTTTCGGCGGTTCCGTGGAGGACCTGGCAGCAGTGGCGCTCAACTACGTCCTTTGGCATCCCCGGGTTGTCTGCGTGATCCCCGGATTCCGCAATGAACGCCAGGTTGCCTGCAACCTCGCTGCGGACGGCCGCGAGCTCGGCGAGGAAGACATTGCGTTTATCCGCGAGGTTTTGAGTTCAGGGAGTTGATCAAGCGGAACTGCAGGGAAGAAACCGCCCGTTCCCCGTCCTCATGGGGCGGATGGCCGCGGTAAATTCGCAGGGGGTGATTCCGGCGCTGTTAAAGGGGCGCGGGACGTATGGAAAATTTGATGGAAGAGAATCCCCGGTTGGTGCGTCCTAATAGCTTAACGGAGTCGCGCCGCGATTTTGGCCAAAATGGTTCGGGTCGTTGCGGTGACGGTTTGGTGGCACTAGGGTTTCCTTTGTTTCGCATCGATTGATTTATGATTTTGGCGTTTTTATTGAACTTGTACCGAAAGGGGCTTTGCAGGTTGAACCGTGTTTCGATCCAGGGTTTCCCTGCCTTCTCTTCCGGACGCAGGCACCTGCGTGTGGCGACTCTTGCGGTGTTCGCCGTGGGGGTGGCCATGCAGGCGGATCGGTTGGGGGCGGACGAGCCGGTTCGGGCGGAGCTTCTGGCGGATGCCGTCCAGGTAGCCCCCGGAGAGGTTCTCCGGGTCGGGGTCCGGTTGGAGATCGACGACGGCTGGTATATTTACGGCAAGGATCCCGGGGTGACCGGTCTGCCGACGGAGGTGGATTGGGAGCTGCCTGAGGATGTTGAAATTGGCGATCTCGAGTACCCGGAGCCGGAGCGGTTTGAATTCGAGGGAGAGCCGGCGCTGGGCTACTCCGGCGAGGTATTGCTGACGGCGACCCTGAAGCTTCCGGAAGAGTTTGAAGGAGACCTTGCGCTTGGAGCAGCCGTGTCGTGGCTGGCGTGTTCGGCTGTTTGTATTCCTGGAGAGGAGCGGGTGGGGCTGACTGTTTCGGTCGGTGGCGAGACGGTGCTGTCCGAGGTGAATCGCGACCTTTTCGGGGCGCGTGAGGAGGTGGCGGCGGCTGTTGAGACGGATGAGGCTGAAGGGGACGTCCTTCCGGGAGGGGCTCGTTTTTCTTTTGGAGCCCTGGGGCTGTACCTGATATTCGGGTTTCTTGGCGGTCTGCTTCTTAATTTCATGCCGTGCGTCCTGCCGGTGATCGGCGTCAAGATCATGTCGGTAGTCAAGAGTGCGGGAGACCAGCCGAGGGCGATCCTTCTTCAGGGATGGATGTACACTGCCGGGATCGTGGTCTCGTTCTGGATTCTGGCCGCGGTGGTGATCGTGTTGCAGGCGGCGGGGCAGGCACTCGGCCAGGGTTTTCAATTCCAGCACCTTCCGTTTCTGGTCTTTGTGACCGCATTGATTTTTGGCCTCGCCCTGAGTATGCTCGGTGTTTTTTCAGTCAATCTGACCTCGGGAAGTTATCAGAAGGCGAGTGAACTGAGCGGGAGAAAGGGTCTGACCGGGGCGTTTTTCACCGGCTTTGTGGTGACCGCGGTTGCCACTCCATGCACCGCTCCGTTCCTGGGGGCGGCGATGGGGTTCGCGTTCGTGCAGCCGGCGCTGGTGACGGTGGCGGTGTTCACCGCGGTGGGGCTGGGATTGGCGTTTCCGTTCACGGTATTGGCCCACAAGCCGGAGTGGCTTCGGTTTTTGCCCAAGCCGGGCATGTGGATGGAGTATTTCAAGCAGGCAATGGGTTTCCTGATGCTCGGAGCGGTAGTATGGTTGCTCTGGGTGATCAATCTGTCTCAGGGGGGCGATGCGGTGGTCTGGACGACAGCGTTCCTTTTTGTGCTGGCCCTGGCGGCGTGGGTGTACGGGACGTTCGGTAATCCGGCCAAATCCCGGCCTGTCCGCCGCTGGGCGCATGCGGCGGTTCTGGTGCTGTTGGCGGCGGGAGTGGCGGGGATCCTGGAGGGGCAAATGAATTGGCGGGCAGCGGTTCCGCAAACTGGGTCTGCTTCGGGCGAAGCGCCGGCCGGGGAAGGGGATCTCGGCTGGGTTGATTTTACTCCCGATAAGCTTGAGGAGCTGTTGGAGACGGACCAGCCGGTATTTGTCAATTTCACGGCCGCCTGGTGCTTGTCGTGCAAGGCAAACGAGCGCACTTCAATTGAAATCGACCGTACACGCGGGGTCAAGAAAGACACCGACGCAATATTCGTGTACGGGGATTGGACAAACCAGAATCCTGAGATCGCCTCGTTTCTGCGGAAACACAATCGGGCGGGGGTGCCGCTGTATCTGGTTTACGGAAAGGATCGGGAGAATCCGCAGATTTTGCCGGAGATTCTCACTCCGGGTATTATGGAGCGCGCGTTGAGGCAAGCCGCGGAATCGTTTGAAGGGGAATGAGCCGGATTGGCGACCCGTGCTCTTTGCTTCTCGGGAAAAACTCCCGGAAACATTAGGAAATCGCTTGCTGATTCCTTCGGCCCGCGTGGATCGGCTTGTGGTCCTTGAAGCCGTGGCGATCGAAGTAATAGGACTCGTCATTTTCCGCCTCGAGATTCAGAAAGGAAGGGTTATGGATATGGAACTCAAACCCAAAGGATACCTGGCGCTGCTCAAGGTGGCTTATTTGGCCGATTGGCTGGCCAATGCCCATGCCGAGAGCCCGTCCGGTGAGGATAAGGAGATTGTGCGGATGTGCCGCAGGATCTATTCGCAGGCGGAGACTTTCGGGTTCGGCGACCTGGTGCCCTTTGAGCCTGCACGCGAAGACTATATTCCTTCCAGGGAGTTTGTGGAGGAAATCGAGTCGGCGTTCATTGCCGACCACGTGGATCGTGTCTTCTGGCGCGAACTGGCGGCGCGGCTGACCGACCGTGTCATGGATGAGAAGTTTGGCGCGGAGATGGACGGATGGAGCGACGAGCACTACCGGAAGCGGCGCGAACCCATTGAGAAGAAGGTGGAGAATGAACTTCGGGAGAACGGAATGAAGAACCTGTTCCTGTTGGGCGAGTTTTAGGCCTCATGGCCGCACCCGTCCGGAAAGAGTGTGGAGAGGGACGGGGCGATGGAAGGGGCCCGGGGATAACCCTCAACCCCGGGCCCCTGGGCAACTTTCTTCCGCCCGGCGGAAGGAAGTTGCCCGGTTCACCTCACTATGTTGCCCAAAACCCCGTTCGAGCGGGGGATCGGTCGTCGGTTCTCCCAGCAGCCGCTGTGCCAGTTCAGGCAGGGTGCCTGGTTGGCCTTGAAGTGTCATTTATTTACCCCGGTGGCTAGGGGACTGTGCCTTATTGAGCATCTCCGGTGACAGGCTGACGCCTTTTAGTCGTCTCAAGTCGCAAAATGTGGCGGCAATTTGAATACGTAATGGAACCGGCCGACCGGGTCAGGAGCCCATCCTGACGATCCGCTCGTATTCCTTGCGGGTCAGCGGCATGACGGAGAGGCGGCTCTGTCGGATCAAGGCGATGTCGGCCAGGGCGGGATCCTGTTTGATCGCGTCTAGGGAGACCGGGTTTTTGAGCGACCGGACCGGTTTGAGCTCGACGGAGACCCAGCGGTCATCGTCGGCGGTCGGGTCGGGGAAGGCTTCGCGGACGACCTCGGCCGTCCCGACGACCTTTCTGGGACCGACGCTGTGATAAAAAAGGACCGGATCGCCGGCGGCCATTTTTCTAAGGTTATTGCGGGCCTGGTAATTGCGTACGCCGTCCCAGACAACTTTTCCGTCTTTGAGGAGGTCGTCCCACGAATACGCTTCGGGCTCCTGTTTCACAAGCCAGTGGTTTTTCGATGCCATATTCTGATTATGGCCAAGCCTGACGGGGGATACAGAAAATTATTCCGGGGGGAAGTTTATTGCCGCAACGTTCTTTTTTCAGGAGTACAGCGACAGGCTGCTAATGGAGGAAATATCATGACAAGAGAGTGGAATAGGGGCGGAAAAACTTTTGAAAGCGTATACAAAGCCCTGTTTAGGCTCGAATCTCGTTCATTTTTGCCCAAATTTCTGGTTTTTCTTCAAACTAGCCCTGCTTTTTGTCATGGTCTTGCCTTTTAGGAGTCTGTCGGCGAAACCCGACAGACTTTTGGACGACATGCAATTGAGGTGAAGTGACCTATGGACGATGACGAGGAAAAGGCAAGGAAGGTGGTGGTGGTGCTTTATGTGCTCATGGCGCTTGGGATTGCGTTGCCGGTGATCCTGTTTTTTCTTATCCGCTGACCGGACTTATCGATGAACAAAACCTTACTCATTCTGCGAATATTTTTCATTCTGCTCTGCGGCGCAGGGAGCTGGTTGATCTGGTACGCAACGCCCGAATGGCAGGAACATCAGGTGCTGGCGGTCGTGATCGGGCTCCTGATTGGAGCACTGGTCATTCTGGTGGACCTGATGCTGAAGGGATTTTCCCTGCGGGGGCTGAGTGCGCTGACCTTCGGGCTGGCGGTGGGGTCGGTGGTCGCTTTTTTCATATCCTCGTCACCCCTGTTTGAGCACGGGGACGAGCAGATTGTTTTTCTGAGCCGGATGGCCCTGTTTGTCATCTGTATGTACCTGGGGGCCGTGATTGCCCTGCGCGGGAAAGACGAATTTAATCTGGTGATTCCCTACGTGCGGTTCGTCCCGCACAACGTGGACGTGCCGCTCGTGGTGGTGGATACGAGTGCCTTGATCGACGGGCGCCTCGTAAAGGTGTGTGAGACGCACTTCCTGAGCTCGGCCCTGGTGATTCCGACTTTCGTGCTGGATGAACTGAGGCGGGTCGCGGATTCCTCGGATCCGATCCGCAAGGCCAAGGGGCGCCGGGGGGTCGAAACGCTCAATCGCCTGAAGCAGATCGAGCATCTGGACCTGCGGATTCAGGAGAGCGAGGTGGGCAAGGGGAAAAACGTGGACGCGAAGTTGATTTTTCTGGCTAATTCCTTGAAGGGGAAGTTGTTGACGACAGATTACAACCTGGCCCAGATGGCGGAGTTCCACGGAATCATCTGGTTGAATCTGAATGCGTTGAGCAAAGCATTGATTGCGGATATCTCGGTCGGCGAGGTATTCGAAGTCGAGCTGGTGAAGGCGGGCAAGGAGAAGGATCAGGCGATCGGGTACCTCGAGGACGGGTCCATGGTCGTGGTCAATGGCGGGAGGGCGAGTCTTGGCGAAACGGTTCCGGTCGAAGTAATCAGCGTGCTCCCGTCATCCGGAGGGAAAATGGTGTTTGGGCGGATCCTGAAAGAGGATTTGTAGCCGCCTTTCCGGCCGGAGTTCGCCAGTCTTACGCGAGGACCATGGTCGGTGTCATCGTAATCTTTTACTTTTTTCTCAGCCTGATCGGCCTGGGTTTGATGGCGTGGCGCCTGGATGAGGACAGCGCCTTCAATCCACTGGGTATGGGAGGCGAGGGGTGGGCGCTTTACCTGGCGGTGAGTCTGGGGATTGTTGGCGCGGTGCATCTCGGGTCGGTTTGGGCGGCGCGTCACTGGCCGTCACTGGCGCGGGGTGTTGCGGAAATGGGTCAATGGCTCGGCGGACTCTCCCGGGCGGAGGTGTTTGCCGTGGCGCTTGCCAGCGGGGTGGCCGAGGAGATTTTTTTCCGGGGCTGGTTGCTGAACGAGGCGGGGTTGTTGTTTTCATCCCTGGTCTTCGGGCTGGTTCATGTGCCGCCGACGCGCAACTGGCTTTACTGGCCGATTTTTGCATTCGTTATGGGCCTCGGCCTGGGGGGACTCTGTCTTTGGACGAATTCATTGATTTACGCGATCCTCGTACACGTCGGGATTAACTTCATCAATATCCTGCGCCTGCCTTCGATTCTGCCGGAGTCGGGAGCCGGGACCGGGGTGAGTCGGGATCGGACCGAATCATGAACGGAACGCGGCTTGCCTTTTTCCCGCGTTCGAGTTGTTATGCGGGGCGCCATTCGAGGAGGAGATTCAAGGTGATACGAGCGGGTGTTATGGATTATGAAGAACAAGCGATAGAGTTCTGGAAGAGCCGGTACTATCGCTTCGCCGGGCCGCCCGCCTTTATTCTCGGATTATATCGCCGCCGAATTATGATTGAGGACAGGTAATCATGCACAATCCGGGCGAAATTCAAAAGGAAGCGGCCTTCTGGGGGCGGCGAAAACTCGAAAGGGGAGCTTCAGTATGCTGGAAACTGGGCCCCCTTTCTTTGTGGGTGCGCCGGAGGCACCATGAGTGGTGGGTTTATGCAAAACGGGATGGCCCGGAAGAAGAAGTTTGTGAAGTTATCGAAGGACAGCAGCCCGAGGAAAGCGTCGCCTGGAATCGCTGGGCGTTCACCGAGGAGAAAACGGACGTAAGCCTGCTCCCGGCCGCGCCGGACCGTTCCGTCGTGGCCAGGCCGGACACGCCGTTGCGCATCCCTCCCGGGAATGAGGTGCTTTTCTTCGTCAGCGTTCCCCTCTGGGTTCGCGTTTCGGCAGGGGATGGGCAGCATCCCGTGCTCCTGACGGAGGAGCCGACCCGTGTGCTTTCCAATACCTGGTTCGGAGAGCCCACCGAGGGGGAACTCTGTTATGGGTTGAAGACCGGGGCTTCGGTGGAACTGGAAGGGGTTAAGCGCGGAAGTAACCGGTTTGTTTGCCCCCTGCTGGTGAAGAACCACAGCCCGGAGGAATTGAGTTTCCGGAAGGTGTGTTTGCCGGTTCCGTACGTTCAGCTTTATCGCGGCGGGAAACGTTTATGGAGCAACCGGATCTCGTTGTCCTACCTGGGGAAGAGCCAGTTCAGTTCGGTGGCGTTTGACAGTGACGCGCCCGAATACGAAAACGGGCTCGAGAGGGTGGGAGAACCGCGTTTGAAAGAAAGAAGGGGTTTCTTTCGACGGAGTTTCGACACGCTTCGTTCATTCGGGGGGTGACTCATGAGCGGAAGCATTATTATGGGGATTCTTTTTAGTTCGATCGATTTGGGCGCCTTGATCACCGAAGAGCACCTGGCACGGCTCTTCAGGTTGCTTTTTCTGGTGCTGGTTGGCCTGCCGCTCCTTTATGTCGTGACCCGTTTGGCGACACGCTTTGCCGGGAAACGCCTGTCCGTACACAGCAGCTTTTTGATAGGGAAAGGGCTGTTTTATTTCGGCGTGGTGATGATCGCCCTGATGGTGCTCTCCGATCTTGGTTTTAAACTGACCGCCGTGCTCGGGGCCGCGGGTATTGCGGGGGTTGCGATCGGGTTCGCCAGTCAGACGAGCCTGTCGAACATTATCAGCGGGATCTTTCTGGTCTGGGAGAAGCCGTTCGGGGTCGGCGATGCCATCAAAGTCGGCGAGCATGTGGGGGCGGTTTTTTCGATCGACCTGATGTCCGTGAAGCTTCGGACCTTTGACAACCGCTTTGTCCGGATTCCCAACGAGCAGATCGTCAAGGGACAGATGATCAACATCACCCGCTTCCCGATCCGGCGCCTGGACATTCAACTGGGCGTTGCGTATAAGGAGGATATCGGGAAAGTGATGGAGATTCTTCACGAAATTGCCGACCGGAATCCGCACTGCCTCGATGAACCCGAACCGGTTATCATTTTTCAGGAGTTCGGAAACTCGTCGCTCGATTTTCTTTTCGGGGTCTGGTTCGCCAAAGCCGACCTGCTGCTCCTGCGCAACAGCATCATGCGCGAGATCAAGGAGCGTTTCGACGCGGAGGGGATCGAGATTCCGTTTCCGCACCGCACCCTTTATGCGGGCGCCGCCACGGCGCCGTTCCCTGTCAAGATCGTGGATGACGAGACCGCCGGGAAGTAGGGCCGGATCCGGAACCATTTCCGCATTTGGGGTCTCTAAGGTTCCTGCGGGGCCAAGCCGGGTTGCTTCGTTGCCGAAAAGCCAAAGTTCAACGCGAGAGCGAGTTATGTTATGACATTGAAAAGCCATCTGCCTCTACCGGGACCGATCCCTGTGTTGCTTGCCGGTCTGCTCGCCGCGTCCGTGCTCCCGGGCGAAAGCGCGGAGCCGGCACCGTACTTTGCGGATGACGGTGCGTCGAATGCGGTCCACGATCTCATCCAGCCGCAGGCCGCCTATTTCAGCGGACGAACGTTTGTGGTGTATCAGGGAAAGGATTACCACCCGTACATCACCTATTACGATCACCGGAAGGAGGCATGGGCCGCCGAAACCGTGAAGGTCGGGGAGAATCCCCTGGCCGAGATCGCCTATGGCGACGACCACGGCGCGCCCGCCATCGCGGTCGACGCGAAGGGGTATCTCCACGTTTTCTATGGATCGCACATCACTCCCCAGAAATACGCGCGATCGGCGCGTCCGGCCGACATGACCGACTGGGAGGAGATGGATCCGCCCATCGAAAGCGCCACCTACCCGATGCCCATGAAGCTGGCCGACGGAACCCTGGCGCTGTTCCTGCGAAAGGGCGGGTGGCCGAATCCGTGGCTGATGATGACCTCCGAAGACCGGGGCGAGAGCTGGAGTGATCCGGAGACGATTGTGGATTTTCTGCCGATGGGCGTTTATGTCACCTTTGTTCCGGGGCTGGAGGGAAAGTCCGTGCACGCCGCCTTTGTTCACCAGAATGTGGAGCGCCGGCCGGAGTGGGAGAACCGTCGCCATACCTTCTACATGCGGCGGGACGAGGACGGTGTCTGGCGTAACGCCGAAGGAGAATCCCTGACGCTGCCGGTTACCGAGGAGAAGGCGTTTGATCAATGCCTGGTCTGGCGTACCGACGAACCCCGCCATTCGAATGCTCCCGGTGTCGGGTACGATGAGTTTGACCGTCCCTATCTCCTCATTATCGACGGCCACGACAACGAGTTCAAACACCGCCTCGCCCGCTGGAGCGAGGACGACGAGTGGGTGGTGACCGCGATTACCGAAACCGATCACTTTTTCGACAACACGGGCGCGATCGATCCGACAATCCGTGGAAGTGTCGTTGTGTATTTAATCTCCGAGGGCTCGGAGCAAACCGCCAACAAACGCGGCGGGAATGTGCAGAAGTGGCGAAAAACGGATTTCGGAGGTTCCTGGAAAAAGGAGCAAGACCTCAAGACCTATGAAGAAACCGGCGATCTTCATTACGCTCCGCGCCTGGTGCGAAATGCCCATCCGCACGCCCGGCTTCTGTTTGGCACCTATCCTGCGGAGAGTCCCCGTGACGAGGGGGATTTTTCCCAAAAGTTGTACCTGTACGGGGACCGCGGCTTTGTCAAAGCGCCTTCGACGGTGCCTTCGCCAGCGGACGGCCCTTTTTTCACTTCGCTGGGAGAGGACTTCGATCTCACGCTCAACCACATGTGGCGGGTTTTCGGAGCGGTGAACGACGGCACGGACACGGTGAACCGCTTCGGCAATGAGCCCGCCTGGTTCGAATGGATGCCGCGCAAACTGATTTGGAGCAACGAATACGAATACCGGTCCGGTGTGTACAATCGCCTGGTGCGGTTCCCCATATCGGACAATGGCTACGTGTGGTCGTGGGGTTCACGCCCGGACTGGCCGACTGAGCCGGGCGCCTACCATCAGGAGAACAACGCCAAGTACATTCTCGGGGCCTACCGTCATCTCATGTGGACCCGGGACGAAAGGTTTCTGGAGGTCAGGCACTCTTCGAGGGTGCGGCACGAGGAACGGGACGTATCCGCGGATCACACCATGCTTGAGAAGGTGCGTATGGCAATGCGCTATCAGCTGCACGAACTCGGGGGCGGGAACGGACTCCTGGTGATCGACAACGACCACAATACCGGACTGCCCGACGGGGCGCCGACCAATTACTGGGACAACTTCCCGTTCGGCTACATGGACGGGTACACCAATATCTATTTTTACGCCTCGGTTCGGGCGATGGCCGAAATCGAAGAATGGGCGGGCGACCGGGAAGCGGCCGTGTTTTACGAAGAGCTGGCCGAAAAGATCGAAAAACGCTATCGGCAAACGTTCTGGGATGATACAAAAGGGCGATTTATCGGCAACATCGACATCGAAGGCGCCAAAATCGATCTCGGCTTCACTTTTCTTAATCTGGAGGCCCTCGCTTACGGACTGGGCGGCGAGGAAGAGGCGGAGTCCGTGTTTGCGTGGCTGGACGGTGACCGTATCCTGGATGGGGATACATCTCAGGGCGAGGATATTTATCACTTCGGTTTCGCGCCCCGGGCCACGACGGTCGACGTGGTGGAAACGGGCGAGCCCTACTGGTGGAAGAGCGTGGTGATCGACGGTGTTCCGCGGATCACCGTCGAACCCGGCGGGACGGCCACCTTCGGCGAGCATCTGGAGAACGGGGGAGCGATCTTTTACGTGTCCCATTACGACCTGATGGCGCGGGCGATTTACCTCGGGGCCGACAATGCCTGGGGGCGGTTTTCAGCGATCATGGACGAGTTCCGGAAGGATGACCTGCGGCGCAACCCGGTCAACGACGTCGGCGCCGGCTGGAAGGTCGGGGTTACCGGGGTTTTCCCTGAGTCGGGGCTGGTCCCGGCCACCTTTCTTTATGCTTTTCTCGGAATCGAGGCCGATTTGAGGGGGTTGAATATCCGTCCCAATCTTCCCTCGGACCTGGAGTACGCCGGGGTGCGCGACCTGAGCTACGGCGGCGGTCTTTACACGGTAAGAGTTCGCTCGGACCGGGTGACGATCCTGCCGCAGAAAGAGACGGGCGAGCGATTGGACGGCGTGATCGGGAACCTGGAACCCGACACCTGCTACCTGAGGCTGATTGTTGACAGTGACGGGGAAACACGCGCCGCGGAGCGCGTCCGAAGCGACGATCGAGGCGAGTTGACCTTTGACCTCGAACCCGAATACGGAACGGAGATCCGGTTTTTCCCGTGCGATGAAGAGCCGGTGAACGAGGGTGGGGATGATTACTAGCCTCGGAATGGTAGGAATGCGAAAACAACCGTGCGGGAACTATGATTAAAATGAAGCTGAATATTCCGTTGCTCTTCCTGGCCGGAGTTTCTTGGCTGGGAAGCGGGCTCATGGCGAACGACAGGCAGAAGTGGGACACGTATCCGGATACCTGGGTCGCAACGGACGGGTTGGGGCGCGAGCTGCCGGGGTATTCCGAGGTGGGTCCGCCGCGGGAGGACCGGTTTGTCGGGATATTTTATTTTCTGTGGCTGGGGCAACACGGGACGGGCGGCCCGTACAATATCACGGAGATTTTGCGTCGGCATCCCGACGCGATGGAAACGCCCGCCAGTCCGCCCTGGGGCGAACTCGGCGAGTATCATCACTGGCACAAGCCGCTGTTCGGCTACTACCTGTCCGATGACCGGTGGGTGATCCGCAGGCATGCCCAGATGCTGGCCGATGCGGGGGTGGACACGCTGATTTTTGATGTGACCAACAACTTTCCCTACACCGAAAACTACCTGACCCTTCTGGAGGTATTCGACGAAGTTCGCAGGGACGGGGGAGATACGCCCCAGGTGACCTTTCTGACCCCGTTCGCCGCACCCGGGAAATTGGTCGAGCGGCTTTACGAGGACCTGTATGGGCCCGGGCGTTACGAGGACCTCTGGTTTCACTGGGAGGGGAAACCGCTGCTGATGGCCGATCCCGAGGGGGTCGACCCGGGCCTCCGCGATTTTTTCACTTTCCGGAAGCCGGAACCCTCTTACTTCGAAGGACCGACCGGCCCGGACATGTGGAGCTGGCTGGAAGTGTACCCGCAGCATGTCTTCAGGAACCGGGCCGGCGAGGCCGAGCAGATGGCGGTTGGAGTCGGGCAGAACGCGGTGGGCGACCGGCTCGCGGCTTTCAGTGAGGCGGGAGCCCGCGGACGCAGCTACAGTTATTACGAGGGGCATCCCGGGGACATGCGGCACACGGCCTTCGGCATCAATTTCGCCGAGCAGTTTGATCGGGCCCTGGAGCACGATCCCCGGTTCATCTTCATCACCGGTTGGAATGAATGGGTGTCAATGCGCCACGACGAGTTCAACAACGTTGAAAACCCGGTCATGTTCGTCGACGTATTCGACGAGGAATACACCCGTGACATCGAGCCCGTGGACAGCTTCACCCGCGATTTTTACTACTCCCAGCTCGTCGATTTCATCAGGCGGTACAAGGGCGTGCGCAAGCCGCCGTTTGCCGGGGCCCCGAAAACCCTGCCGGTTCATGCCGACTTTTCGCAATGGGAGGATGTCGACCCGGAGTTTCGGGACGATGCCGGAGACACGACCCATCGCGATCATCCCGGCTGGGGGGAGGCCGGGCCGTACCGGGACGACAGCGGGCGCAACGATTTCGTGCTGATGAAGGTCGCGCACGATGAGGACACGGTTTATTTTTACGCCCGAACCCGCGAGGCGATCACCGGCTCGACCGACCCGAATTGGATGTGGCTGTTGATCAATACCGACGGCGATTCCGTAAGCGGGTGGGAAGGGTATAATTTCATCGTGAATCGCAGTGTGGCGGACACGGAAACCACCTGGCTGGAAGTCAGTTCAGGCGGATGGAAATGGCACCCGGTGGTGAAGGTGGATTACCGCGTGGAGGGCAACGAGATGCAGCTCGCCATTCCCCGGAAGGCGCTCGGTCTGCCGGCGGTCGACGGGCCGCTTCGGTTCGATTTCAAGTGGGCGGACAACCTTCAGCGGGAAGGGGATGTCATTGATTTTCTGATCAGCGGCGATGTTGCCCCGAACGGCCGTTTTAATTACCGGTACGCGGAAGAGGCGGCCGGGTGGGATCCGAAGAGGTGATAAGTCGGATCCGTTCAATAATATAAGCGAATCATTCAAGACGCCGGTGGCTCCCTGTGTTAGTATTTCTCCTGTTGTGAGTGCTTGTGAAATGAAAGCCCGGACGCCAGGCGGTTTATTTTCCTTGAATGCCTTCTGTGGGCGGTCTGCATCACGATGCGGCAAGGGTTTCGGCTCTCGACAATGAGCCTGGCAGGGCGTTTTTCGGGTCAATCGGATTGCAAACGGGTTGTCGGATGATAGACTTTACAGAGGTGGTCACTTCACGCGACAGGGATGAGTATCGCGGCGCAAGACGGAATTATTCAAGGAAGGTAAGCACAATACGCCAACCGTAAAATCCTATGAAATCGACGCTACGAGAACTGCCGGGACGGAAGGAGTCCGTTGTGACCAGGCGGGAGAAGAGTGCCCCCGCGTTCACGTTGATCGAGCTTTTGACCGTGATTGCGATAATCGGGATTCTTGCCGCAATCCTGATACCGACCGTAAGCGCGGTTCGCGAATCGGCGAATCGCACCAAGTGCGGGTCGAATGTGCGACAGCTGGTTCAGGCGTGTCATTTGTTCGCGGAAGAAAACGGCAACTTTCCCCATGCCGAGGGGATATTTGAGGTTCAGGAGGGCCGTGTCACCCGCGAGCGTCAGATGAACTGGCTGATGATGCTCGCCAGCGGCGGGTATGCCGAGCAGTTGGTGGCCGGAGGTGAAGTCGACACCTTGTTCTTCTGTCCGACCGCGGTGCGGTATCGGAGTGTTCCGGAAGGCAATGCTTCTTCCTACGGCATCAACGCGAAAGTATCGGGCGGAGATTTGGGGGGCGGTACTCCCAATGTGAGGAACATGGAGCAGGCGCGCGACGCCAGCATGACGGCCATGATTATGGACGGCCATTGGAACGGTTCGAGATACACGACCCGGGTTCAACGGGCGGACGGAGGTATCACGGCACCGGATTACGTTCATCCTCCGCGCAGTGCGAATACAGACGGCGCGGGCGTCAACGTGGGGTTTGTCGACGGCCACATCGAATTCCTGAGCAAGCGGGAGATCGACGAGAAAGAGGAAGACGACGTCTTCTGGACCGGGATCTGAGCGCCCTTTTACCCTGGTTCGGTGGGTGACAGCCTGGACCGGTTGGTGCGCCTGAAGGAGAACGGTGGCGGCTCCCTTTGGGCGCGGAGTGTGAGGCGGCTTCGCTTTTTTGTTTTTACTGACCGGGCCGGACCTCGTGTACGCGATTCTCGTGGCGAGAGCGGCCGCAATTACGGCATGCTTTAATCCGGACGGAGCTTAAGCGAGCCCGCCGGATTCCTGTTCCCGGCCCCTAAGGTCAAGCGGGCTGAGGGTCTATCGGCGTCTCGTCCCGGGCATTAGCGTCACCGTTCGCCTCTCCGTTTCGGAATTGAATCAGCTTCCAGTACCCGCCGAGGTTGACGGGGAGGATGCCCTCGACCTCGATGGTGGTCATCTCGAGAAAATGGGGCAGGGAAAAATCCGGCTTGAACCCGAGCCGCTTCGAGAAGGGGGAGAAAAATCGTTCGATGTTGCAGAGGAAGCCCTTCGAGGAGGCGAAGTGATTGAGGACCAGCACGGTCCCGCCGGGTACGCACACGCGTGACATTTCCTGCATCATCTTCATCGGATCCGGCACCACCGAGGCCACGTACATGGCCATGACCGCATCGAAGGAGTTGTCCGGAAAATCGAGCTCCTGCGCGTCCATTTCCAGGAACCCCTCGACTTGCGGGTATTTGTCCTGCGGGAATCGCTTCCTGGCAACCTTCAGCATTTCCGGGCTGATATCGATGCCCATCACCCGGACGTCCCTGTTGTACAGAGGAATCGAGTAGCCGGTGCCGACCCCGGCTTCGAGGATGCGACTCCCCGGAGTCTGATCGATTTTCTCAACGGCTTTTTTTCTGCCGTGGTTGACCCACGAGCCGAAAATGAGATCGTAGAACGGCGCGTAAAAGCCGTAGGCTTTGAGAATTGAATTCTTATCCATGGTTCCGGAAAGGTTTGGCTCGGATCGGGGCGATTGGATTCGAACCAACGACCTCCTGCTCCCAAAGCAGGCGCTCTACCAGGCTAAGCTACGCCCCGAGTCAACGGAATCCTCCAACTCTCCGCTTCCGTGCGGTTTTGTCAATGATTTCGTCCACTATCCGCCGGACGGAAGCCGGGCATTCCGGCTCGTTTCTGGATTGCACCTCGGGCGCCGTGCCTTTAGAGATCAACAGGAATGATAACGAACGGGATTAAGGCGGCATTGACCCTGGCATTGCTCGCTTTGTGCGCGGGAGGCGTCGCCTTGTTTTACTCCCACCTCGCCAGGACCGAGGCTGAGGAGTCGAAGGAGGAACTCCGCGAACTGGAGCGGCTGAGCGAATTTGCCGAGAGGATCCGTGATTTTGAAGGGGATCTTCGCGAAGTGGCGGGGGATGCCGGGGAGTTTTTCGACATGCTCGACAACATTGTCGGCCAGACCGAGGATGGTTTCCGGCGGGTAGCCGAGCAGCGACGGCGGATGAACGAGAATCTCGAGAGGCTGGCCGACACCGTTCGGAGTCTGGAACAGCGGCTGGCGCATCTGGAAGAGACCACGCCGTTGCCCGGGAATAATCAGCCGGAGGCCCCCGAAGCCCGGGCGCGTCCGGACGAGGAGGAAAGTGAACCCGAAGGACCGGCCGGGGAAAGGGATGAGGACGGGCCGCGCACCTATCAGGTCCAGACCGGGGATACCTTGTCCGGAATCGCCCGCGACCACGGAGTTGCGCTGAGCGCTCTCCAGGAGGCCAACTCCGACGTCGACCCGCTTCGCCTCCAGGTCGGCCAGGAGATTGTCATTCCGTAGAATTTTGTCTTTGAGGGAAAGATGGGTAACGGGAATCGATCTTTGTCGCGGTGGGAGGTGCTGAAACGCGACTATTGCCTCGATTGCCGGGTCTTCTCGGTAATGCGGAAGCGCTTCCGGCATCCGGTGCGTCGGCAGGAATCGGATTTTTTCGTCCTTGATGCCCCCGCATGGGTGAACGTGATCGCCGTGACCGGGGACCTGCGGCTGGTCCTTGTCCGGCAATTCCGTTACGGAACGGAGGATTTTTCGCTGGAGATTCCGGGGGGGATGGCGGATTCGGGGGAAGATCCGGTGAAAGCCGGCATGCGGGAACTGCGCGAGGAAACCGGCTACGTCGGGCGTACGGCGACGGAGATCGGGGTCGTCCACCCGAACCCGGCCATCCAGAACAACCGCTGTCACCTGGTCCTGATCGAGGGGGCCCGGAAGGAGAAAGAGATCGATTGGGACAGTCATGAAGAACTGGAGACGGTGATTCTGGACGTGGAGGAAGCCTTTTCGCTCGCGCGCGAGGGCGGGATAACGCACTCGCTGGTGATCGACGCGTTTTTCTTTTTCCTGCCGCACTGGGAGCGGATTCGTGACGGTGACGGGGGATAGGGGATCCCTTGCGCACGACTCGGGCCCCTTCCCGGAAAATACCTTGTCCCGGCAAAGAGGAACTCCGTACACTGGGAGAATGAGCACAACACGATCCCAAGCGCATCGTTCGCACAACTTCAGCGCCGGTCCGGCGGTTCTGCCGTTGGAGGTGCTGGAGAAAGCCCGTGAGGAGCTGCCCGACTACCGGGGGACCGGTTCCTCGATCATGGAGCTGAGTCACCGGGGCCCCGAATACATGGAGGTCGACGCGCGGGCGAGAAGCCGCCTGGTGGAATTGCTGGGGCTGGGCGACGACTTCGAGGTCATGTTCCTCCAGGGCGGCGCCAGCACCCAGTTTATGATGGCGCCGATGAATTTCCTGAGCGGGGACCGGACCGCCGACTATCTGAATACGGGGGCCTGGGCGAAAAAGGCGATCAAGGAGGCCCGGATTATCGGCGACGTCCACGAGGCCTTCAGCTCGGAGGAAGGCAATTACAACCGGGTGCCCCGCGACGAGGAACTCCGGATGTCCGGCAACCCGGTCTACCTGCACTTTACCTCCAACAACACGATTTTCGGCACCCAGCATCCCGAAGAGCCGGAGTCCGGAGGGGTGCCGCTGATCTGCGACGCCTCGTCGGATTTCCTGTCCCGCCCGCTCGACGTGAAACGTTACGGGCTCATTTACGCCGGCGCCCAGAAAAACGCCGGTCCTTCCGGGGTGACCCTCGTGCTGGTGCGCAAGGACTTCCTGGAGGGCGCGCGGACCGATGGAATCCCGTCGATGCTTCAGTACAAGACCCACGCCGGCACGATGTTCAATACCCCGCCCACCTTCGGGGTCTACCTGGTGAACCTGGTGCTCGGGTGGCTGCAGGAATGCGGCGGTCTGGCCGGGATCGAGCGCCGGAACCGCGAGAAGGCGCGGTTGATTTACGACGAGATCGACCGCGACGCGTTTTACCGGACCCCCGTCGAAAAGGAATCGCGCTCGTTGATGAACGTGGTTTTCCGGCTGCCGAGCAAGGAGTTGGAAAAGACGTTTCTGAAGGAAGCGGAGGCGCGCGACATGCACGGGCTGAAGGGCCACCGCAGCGTGGGCGGGCTCCGGGCGAGCATCTACAATGCGTGCCCGCGCGAGAGTGTCGAAGCGCTTGCCGGTTTCATGGCCGAATTCCGCCAAAAACACGGATGACGGACAAGATGAGGATTTATCCTGCGATCGACATACGCGGAGGCCGCTGCGTGCGCCTTCACCAGGGCGACAAGAACCGGGAGACCGTTTACTACGACGATCCGGCGGAGCCCGCCGGCCTCTGGAAAAAGGCCGGCTCGGAGTGGGTGCACGTGGTGGACCTGGACGGGGCCTTCGACGGCGTCCCGAAGAACGGCGAGGCGGTGCGGCGCATCGCCGCGACCGGGCTGAAGGTCGAGCTCGGCGGCGGTATCCGTAGCTCCGATACGGTCGCCGCCGCGCTGGCGGCGGGCGCCTCCCGCGTGGTGATCGGCACCCGGGCGTGCGAAAGCGAGGAGTTTGTCAAAAATCTGGTCCTCGAGCACGGCGACCGGATCGCGGTGGGGATCGACGCCCGCGAAGGCAAGGTGGCGGTCAAGGGGTGGGTCGACACGACCGGAACCTCCGCCGTCGAACTGGCCCGGCGCATGGCGGAACTCGGGGTCGCCACCCTGATCTACACCGATATCGCCACCGACGGCACCCTGACCGGTCCCAATTTCGCGGCCCAGCAGGAAATGCTGGAAACCGTTTCCGCACGGGTGATCGCTTCCGGGGGAGTCGCCCGGCGTGAGGACGTGGCGCGTTTTGCGGAGATGGCACGGAAGCACCCGAACCTGGAAGGCGTCATCGTCGGGAAGGCCCTTTACGACGGAAAGGTCGACCTGGCCGACCTGATCGCGCTCGCGGGCTGAGGAGGCACGGGCGCCTCAGACGCCCAATGCCTCAACGATGTCCTCGAGCGGATAGGTGATGATTTCCGAGAGGGTCGGATGATACCAGGGGGCTTTCAGGAGGTCTTTTGCGGTTGCGTTGAGCGCGATGGCGGTGGAGAGGGCATGGATCAGTTCGCCCGCGTCCTTGCCGGCGATTTCCGCGCCGAGGATTCTCCCGTCTTTCCGCGAGGCGACGACCTTGACGTAACCGTACTTGGCTTCCATGAGGATCGATTTTCCGTGGTCGTCGAAGGGGAAGGACGCGCTCGCCACATCCTCCCCGGCCTCCCGGAGGACCGCTTCGCTTCGCCCGGCCAGCGCGACCTGGGGATCGGTGAACAGGACCATCAGCAACAGGCGGTAATCCACGGGGGAAACCTCCCGCCCGAACGCGTGCTGCGCGGCGACCTCGCCCTGCTGGATGGCGATATGGACGATTTCGTAGGGACCGGAGCAGTCGCCCGCGGCGTAGATGTCCGGGTTGCTGGATTGCTGGTGCGGACCGGTCTCGACCTGACCGTTGTCCCTGGTTTTGACGCCCGCGGCTTCCAGGTTGAGCGTATTCGTGTTGGCGATACGACCCAGGGCGTTGAATCCGTGGGCGGCCCGCCGGGTCACTTCCTTGCCCCCGTGCTCGAAAACCACCTCTACGCCGTTTCCGGATTCCCGAATCTCCCGAATCTCCCGGATGTGGGTCCCGGTAAACAGTTCGATCCCCTCGTCGCGGAAAGCCGTTTCGATCACACGCGCCGCCCCTTCGGGAAAATCCTTCAGGATCCGGGGGCTGCGCTGGATCTGGATGACCTCGCTGCCGATGCGGCGCAGGTACTGCGCCAGCTCGCAGGCGACGATGCCGCCGCCGAGCACGATCACCGATTCCGGCACGAAGTCGAGTTCGAGTACGTCGTCGCTCGTCCACAGCGGCACCCGGGCGAGTCCGGGAACGGGGGGACGCGCGACGACGGAACCGGTGGAGACGAGGAATTTTTTCCCATGGAGGACGGTTCCGTCGTCGAGCTCGACGGATTTCCCGTCACGAAACCGCGCGTGGCGCCGGTAGAGATCGAATTTTCCGGACTTCAAACCCTGCTGCCGGTACGAGGCGAAATCGGCGATAATCTCGCGTTTGCGCGCGGCCACCCGTTTCATGTCGGGCTCGGCCCGGGGAATGTCGAGCCCGAACCGGTCGCCGTGGCGGGCGTGATGGAGGATCTCGGCTGCATAAATGAGGGTTTTCGAGGGCATGCAGCCGCGCAGGATGCACAGCCCGCCCAGGGGATCGGCGCCGTCGACGACAGCCACGCTTTTCGTGAATTCCAGGGCCTTTTGCGCCGCGTTGTAGCCGGCGCTGCCGCCGCCAATGACAATGAAATCGTACTGTTTGGACATGGAGGCCGATTGTAGGCGGGGGAGGCCCATTTGAACAGACCGAAACAAGGGTCACCGGCCCGGTCCGTTACCGGGTGCGGGACCCTTTTTCCTGAAACGCGCCCGCGGGGGATATTTGGCGCTGACTCCCCCCCGGGACTCCTGCTACATTCCGCTTTCATGATCATCGACAGCCATGTTCACCTTTACGCGCCCGAGGTGGCGGCGGATCCGCGCGGCTGGGCGGAGGCCCGGGGCGAAGAGCGCTGGGCGAACCTGGCCGCGCCGGTTTCGGGGCCGCGGCTGCAGGGGTGGTCGGATATCGACACGCTCCTGTCGGATATGGACGCCGCCGGTGTGGAAAAAGCGGTCCTTCTCGGTTGGTACTGGGATCATCTGGAAACCTGTGTCGAGCAGAACAACTGGTACCTCGGGTGGATCAAACAGCATCCCGACCGGCTGATGGCCTTCGCCACCGTCCAGCCGCGGGCGGGGGCCGAGGCCGAAGATGAAGTGAAACGGGCTGTCGACGCCGGTCTGTGCGGGATAGGGGAGCTCTCGCACACCTCACAGGGCTTTTCCATGGAGCATCCCGGGTGGATCCGGATCCTCGAACTCGCTGTGGAACGGGGGCTCCCGATCAACCTGCACGTCAACGAACCGGTCGGCCGCCGGCATCCCGGTCGCCTGCAGGATGCCCTCGACGATTACGTTTGGCTGGCCGATCGTTTTCCCGATTTGAAACTGATCCTCGCCCATTGGGGCGGCCTTCTGCCGTTTTTCGAAATCAACAAGTGGGTCGGCAGCCGGATGAGCAACGTCTATTACGACACCGCGGCCAGCCCGCTGCTGTACGATCCAAGGATTTTCCGTACGGTCGTGGACGCGATCTGACCCGAACGCGTCCTTTACGGCTCCGACTACCCGCTCCGCCTATACCCGAAAAAGCAGCAATTCCCCGATTTTCGTCCCTTCCTTGAGGAGATACGGAACGCGGACCTGAGCGAAGCCGAACAGAGACCCATTCTCGGCGGGAACGCCCGGGACCTGTTCGGAAAGGATTGACGGGGTCCCGCAGACATTCTTGGCTTGGCTGTCTCGAATGGCGTGGGGGAAAAAAACGCGCATTGAAGTTTCGGAAAACGCTTATATCGAGGGGCGCGATCCATAAATCTCCACCAAACCCGTTGTTATTATGAAGAAATCCGGACCGAAATTAACAGCAACCTGCCTGATCGCAGGCTCCCTGGCGATGGCGACACTGGCCGACGCCCACATTCGCGAACTGGAGCCCTCGACCGAGCCGATTCATGTTCGGGTGCTCTTCGAATCCAATCCCGCGAACGAGGCGGTGGTTGCGTGGACCACGACGGCTGAGGGCGAATCGCATCGGGTGTATGTCTGTACCGAGCCTCGCCAAGGCGACCTCGACGCCTACTCCCTGGATCTGCAAAGCGACCACAGCCAGCCGTACACCCTCCGCACCGAAGAGGAGGAAGTCGGCATGAACGGCTTTACTCACAATGTGTTTCTCGGCGATCTGGAGCCCGCCACAAGGTATTACCTGACCGTTGTTTCCGATGGTGAAGCCTCCGAGGAGTACTATTTCAAGACCGCGCCGGACGATGACCGCCAGGTCCGCGTCGTCGGGGTCGGGGACTCGCGAACACCGAGAGCGGGTCGCACCCACGAAGAGAATGAACGCAGGCAGGTGAACGCCCTGATGCGGCGGCTTGTCGAGGAGCACTCGGACATCGTCGCCATGATTCACGGGGCGGATTACACGAACCGGGCGTATTGGGCCGAGCTTTACTGGTGGTTGAAGGACCACGCTGAAATGACGACCGCCTCCGACAATCGCCTGCTGCCCATCATTCCCTCGCGCGGCAATCATGACCGGGACATCGGGTTCGAGGAAATGTTCTGGTGGCCGGACCGGGAGAACGACTACTATTACACGACCCACCTCAATTCAGAGGCCGCGGTCATCACCCTGAACACGGAAATCAGCCGCGGAGGCGACCAGCGGGCCTGGCTGGAATCGGAGCTCGCCGAGCTCCGGCCTTCGAAGCGATGGTTGCTGGCAATGTACCACCGTCCCGCCTACCCCAGTGTCCGCGATTACGGGACCGGTTCGAGCCAGCGCAGCGCCTGGGTTCCCCTCTTTGAAGAGTATGGACTGGATCTGGCCTACGAGTCCCACGATCACGCCCTGAAGCGCAGCCATCCCATCTTCGACGGAGAGATCGACGAGGAGCGCGGGGTCGTTTACTTCGGCGACGGCGGGGCCGGGGTTCCCCAGCGCCAGCCGGATCCGGACCGTTGGTATCTGAAAATGACCGGGCGTTATCACCATACGCATTTGGTGACCTTCAACGACGATCACGTCGACGTGAAGGCGATCAACATTGATGACGAGATCGTGGACGAATTCAGCCTGACCCATGACCGCAGACTGGTCGTCGAGGGAGAGCCGGCGGGTGGCGAATGAAGCGGCTGTTTCCGGAGCCGTTCCGGCGTCCGATGGGCGTCGCGAGGGGCGTCGGTTCGGTCCTGTTGATGCCGGATCCTGGCTGATTCGTGTCGCCGTGTTGCTTCACGCGCTGGCGTTGTTCGCCATCGTGTTTTCGACCCGGCAGACGCAGTTTGGCAACGTTCTCTTCCTCAAGTGGTTCATCGACCTGGAGGATCCCTACGCCGCGGCGATTCTCGTCGAAAAGATTACCGTTTCCCTGTACCTGCTGGCCGGGCTGATCGTGCTGTTCCGCCCGTACTGGCCGCTCCTCCTGCTGATGGCCGCTTACGCCTTCATGGAGGCGGCCTCGGGCACCTTCAATGCCGGTTATCGGTTCAGCGAGTGGACCATCCCCGCGCACGCCCTCCGGTACGGGTTGCCTCTGGTGCTTCTCACCCTGGTGGTCCTGCCGAAAATCGCGAGCCTTAGGAACTGGACGGTTCCGGTGGCCGCGGGGCTGTTGCGCGTGCTGGTGGCCGTGGTTTTCGTCACCCACGGCTATCAGGCGCTGATGGAGGATCCGCGTTTTATCGACCTGATTATCGGCAGTTTCGGAAACCTTTTCAATGTGTCCGTGGGCGAGTCAACGGCGGTTGCTGTTTTGAAGGTGATTGCCGTGATCGATTTCTGCGTGGCGCTCGCAGCCCTGATCTATCCCAGGCCATTGTTGGTGCCGCATCGATTCTGGGCTTCCCCCTGCCGGGATTGCGCCATTCGCAGGGTGATCGTTCCCGGACTGATGATCTGGCTGGCGTTCTGGGGGTTGATCACCGCGCTTTCGAGGATGACGGCGATGAGGCCCTCCGAGGCCCTCTCGGAATACCCGGAGCTGCTCGTTCGCGTTCCCCACGTATTGGGGCCCCTGGCGCTGTGGTGCCTGTTTGCCGCAACTTATCGAACGCGGACCTGTCGTTCCGGGGAGGAGGCCGAACCGGCGGGCGCTTCCCGCGAAGTCGACCCGTCCCGGCCGGCGTGGAGGTGAGTGCTCCGTTGCTCCCTCGCGGGGTGTGGAGTCGGAGTGGGGAGAAGGCGGAATCCCGCGGCGGGCGTGTGCGCCGGGGCTTCCACGGAAAGCGCGGGGAGTGCCGGGACCGGACACGTTGCTTCTCCATTGGGGAGACACACAAGCGATTATGAGATCGATATGGGCAGTGTAGAGGAATTCGGAAACCGATTAGGCCAACGCCTGGGACGCATTGCGGCGTGCCTGGCCTCAGGGGTGTGTCTCTGGGGCGCGGCCGTCGACGTGCGGGCTCATCCAATCTCGCTCACCTCCAGCCTCATCAATGTCGGAGAGGAAATCATCACGGTGGAACTGGAGATAATGGTCGAGGACCTTCTCTTTTACCACGAATTGGAACACGACCGGGAGTTCGTTTTTCCGGTCGATGGAATCCGGGAAAAGGCCCGGGATCATCGGGCCTTTCTCCTCAGTTACTTCCAGCTTCGCGACGGCGAGGGATACCGGTTGGAGGGAACGGTCGACGAGATCGATTTTTCGGATCTGGACGAAGTCGCCGGCGTTCATTTCGACGAACTCATGGCTTATTCCGTCGTTTATACCCTGGAATATTCCCTCGACGCCCAACCGGACTTTCTGACCGTGACCCAGACCTTCGGCGGAACCGATCCGGTCGTGCCCGCCGAGATGGACCTGTCGCTCTTCCACCGCGGCGTGCACATCGAATCCGTCGGAGGGCTGAGCCACCGTTCCGCGCATACGTTTGCCCTGGACTGGGACATGGAATTCGACGAGGCCGAGGCGGGCGACGTCGAGTCGGCGCGTGAACGACGGCGGGCACGCGAGGCGGACCAGCTTGGCATCACCAGCTACAGCGCCGTCTACAGCTACGTCTATATCACCGATACGGAAATCCGGCATGAAATGCTGATTCCCCTGCTGACGCTGGAGGACTGGGTGCCGCTGGAGCGCGCGGATCCCGATTTTATGAGCGTGGAGGAGCAGGAGTCCGCCGTCCCGTTGATATTCGAGTTTCTCGATTCGCAGCAGAGAATGAAAATCAACGGGAACCGGGTGGAGCCCCGTCTTGAACGCGCGGATTTCTTCGGCCCGGAATATCGGGATTTCGCCAGTGAAACCCCGCGGAGCGAGGTGAGCGTCCACAACGCCCGCGTCGGAGTCATTCTTTCGTTCCCCGCCCCGGAAATCCCCCGGCAAATGACGTTTGAATGGGACCATTTCGACGAGCGAATCCCCCTGTTGCGGCCCCGGATCTACGCCTTCGAAGAGGAAAGCGACGATGTGTTGATCACCACTTTCGATCCGCGGTATGAATGGGAAACCGATCGCGAACGGGAATTATCCGGGCTCACCGAGATCGCGCCGCCCGAAGCACCACCCCGGCTGGACCTTCCGGTCCTCTCCCTAATCGCCGGGAGCGGAGCGCTCGTTTTTGCCGGACTCGGCCTGCGGCCGCGTCGAGCGCGGCGAGGGGGGTTTCTCGTCATGGCGGGCGTTCTGGCAGCCACTTCGGTTGCGGTCGCTCCCTACGGTCACGCGACCGTCCCTCATCCTTTTGAGGAGCGGCGGGCGTTGAGTGACGAGGACTCCCTCCGGATCTTTCAAGCCTTGCACGAAAACGTCTATCGGGCATTCGAGCGACGGGGAGAGGAGGAAATCTATGAGGTCCTCCGGCAGAGCGTTGCCGGCCGGCTCCTCGAGGATATGTATCTCGAAATCCTTGCCGGTATCCGGATGCGGGAGCAGGGAGGCGCCGTGTCCCGGGTCAATGAAATCGAGATTCTGGATGGGACCAAGCGTCCCGTCAGCGGCTCCCCGTCGGCGTTCCAGGCTTTCGAGTATCGATGTTCGTGGACCGTGACCGGGACCGTCGAACATTGGGGGCATATTCACACCCGCACCAATTTGTACGAAGCCGTCTTCACCGTGGAGGGAACCGCCGACGGCTGGAGGTTCACCGGCTTTGAACCCATCCGGGAAGAGCGTCAGGAAATGCGAACGCGCCTGCGAAATTGAAGTGTGCGGAATAAAGAATGGCGCACTCGTTCTCCTGGACGGAAGCCGCAATCAAACCGGCCCAATGCGAAAGACCCTGCAGGAGGTGACGAACCGATCTTTGTCATCGGGCTCCAGGCGGCTCAAAACGGAACCTCGTCCTCCTGGCTGTAGTCGGTCGTATCTTCGGGAACGGGGTCCTTGGCTTTCCCGCGGCTTTCGGTGTTCGCCGGGTCGGCTTTTCCATCCCCGGGTTCCAGGCGCCAGGCGTTGAGATTCACGAAATAGCGGCCGTTGTATTCCCGGCCGGTGATGTCGAAGCGGACTTTGACCGCCTGTCCCTCCGCGACCTCCTCGAGCAGGGAGGCCTTTTCCTTGAGGCATTCCAGTTTGATGTCCTGGGGAAACTTGCCGTCTTCGGTTGTCACGACGAACTCGCGTTTGGAGAAGCCGCTGGGGAAAGTCTGGGTGTCGAAGATCTTTTTGATGGTGCCGGAGATTTCGTAAGCCATTCCCTCAATCAAAGCATGCGTGCGACGATGTCCATCCCGGAATCCGTGTCCGCGGCAGGTTTCTCGGGTGCGTGTTTTACTTTGAACTTAACCGAGTGGGATTCGGGCTAAGGGTACAGCACGGGTGTCAGGGGGGCGTCGATTATCTCGCCGGCCTCGACCTCCGGACACCAGGCTTCCCAGTCTCGCCGCTGAGCGTCATTCCTGGGTTCGACGAGTTTCATGTCGCGATCCATGTAGATGATAGTCATGACCTCGCGGGGCTTCTCGGTGGTGTTGGGTCCGGCGCGGTGGAAGGTAAAGCCGTAGTGGAAGCTGACCTCCCCCAGGTCGAAAGGCGAGCGGTCGATCGGGAGATTGGAAAGCTTCAGGTAGCGGTCGATCTCGCGTTCGCTCTCGTCGCTGATCGCGAATTCGCGTCCGAACTTGATCTTCTGGCTGCCGACCGAGAATTCCAGGGGTCCCATTTCGAGAGGAACCGGGTGAAGGGGGATCCAGGCGGTGACCGTCTTTTCGCTGCTCAGCGGCCAGTACTGCTGGTCGACGTGCCAGGGGGTGAAGCCGCCTGCGGGTTCCTTGTAAAGGGCCTGGTCGTGGTACATCCGCACCCCCCGGGTGCCCAGAAGTTCGGTGGCAATCCGTCCGAGCCGTTTGCTGTGGACGAACTCCCGGATCAGGTCGCTCTTTTGCCAGAGGTTGGTGACCTGAAGGAAGGCCTTGTGATACGTGTCGCGCTCCTCCACGGGGCGGGTTTCGCGATTCAATTCCGTGACCCTGGCCGTGATTTCCGGGCCGTAGTAAGCGAGCGTTTCCGGCGAGAGAACGTCCTTGAGCTTGACGTAGCCGTTCTTGCGGAAGGAGTCGATCCGGTCTTCCGTGAGCGTGTACGGCGTGTCGATGTCGGGACGGGAAAGGGGGGCTGTCATGAGGAAAACGATGGGGCGACGACACGGAGGAATCAATCCTGTTCTCGTCTTGAGATGCCGGTTCCGCCTCTCGCTGGGAACCCGCTTCCGACGGCGGGCGACAGTGAAAATTTTAGTTGAAATATAAGGAAAACCCCTATTATCTGGGAGGATGCGTTTACCCCGGAAAGAGCGTGCGGCGGAGGATTTTCAAATGGCCCCGATGATCGACATGGTCTTCCTGCTCCTGGTGTTTTTCATGTGTGTCAGCTCTCTGGCCCGGGCCGACCGGCTGCGAGTGGAATTGGACCTGCCGGAATCGACCGAGAGCACGGTGCCCGACGACTTGTCGGGAAGAGGGACGGTGTCGGTTACCGGGGACGGGACCCTCCACACTTCCCGCGGTGAAACGACGCTCGAAGAGATGCAGGAGGAAATCCGCGAGACGCTGCGCGAGGAACCGGATCTGAGGATTCAGGTCCGGGCGGACCGGGAGACGCCGTTCAAGGAAATCCGGCGAGTGCTTTCGGCCTGCGCCGAGGCGGGGGCGCTCGAGGTGATTTATTCGACGTACCAGGCGGATTGAGGGTCTCATGGCGGTGGTGCTGAAACGAAAAGCGGCTCCCGGGACGCAGATGCAGATTGCGCCGATGATCGACGTTGTTTTCCTCATGCTGATTTACTTCATGGTGAGCTCGACGCTCGAGAAACAGGAGGCGGATGTTTCTTTCGAGTTGCCGGGGACCGTTGAGCAGGCTTCGCCTCTGGAGCTGCCCGACGAGCAGGTCGTGGAGATTCGGGCCGACGGGCGGGTGGTCGTCAACGAGTACGCCTACGACGTGCCGGAGGCCGGGCGGTTCGTGGAGCTGGCGGGAATGCTCTCCCGGTTTCGGGAGACGAGCGAGGCCGGCCGTATCGACGCGGTTGTCGTGCTGGCCCCGGAAGACGGGGCTTCGCACCAGACTGTGGTGCGGGTTCTCGACGCCTGTTCGGCGGCGGGGATCGAAGCGGTCAATTTTGCCCTCGGCGAGGACGGGTTCTGAGACGATTTCGCAACCGGTTGAAGTTCCATGCTCCAGCCTGCCCCCGGGGCGGCACGAGAGGCGGCCGGGGCCACGCCTGAAGGCGAGGAAAGAGGACTTCCAACAGCTGACAACCGGGGTTGATTCAAAAAAAAGCTGCGCAACTTCAAGGCCCGAAAGGTGACTCAAGGGACCAAGGGGTCGAGGTTTCCGGCCAATATCTGCACAGTTTCTTGACTTTACCGGGGATTGTTTCAGTAAATAACAGTTTACTACGAGAAAGCCCCGGGAAGACGGGGAGCTGCCTGGTTAGGTGTGGAAACAGGAAAGAATCCGTTAACGTCTTCCGGGCCCAAGGTTCAACTTACAGCATGTCCAAAGAGAAGATTCAGTTTAAAACGAACGTGGTGATTCGTTTCGCGGGGGATTCCGGCGACGGTATTCAGTTGACCGGAACCCAGTTCACGACGTCAACCGCCCTGGCGGGCAACGATTTGGCGACCTACCCGGATTACCCGGCCGAAATCCGTGCGCCGGCGGGTACGATCGCCGGTGTTTCAGGGTTTCAGCTCCATTTCGGCAGTGATGAGGTTCATACCTCGGGGGATTACTCCGATGTTCTGGTGGTCATGAACGCGGCGGCGCTCAAGGCGAACCTGAGCCACCTGAAGAAGGGGGGAATCATCATCGCCAACGAGGACGGTTTCGACGAAAAGAACCTCCGGCTGGCGAAGTACCCGGAGGGGGAGAATCCGATCCGGGACGATTCGCTGGAAGAGTACCAGGTCCACATTGTGCCCGTGACCAAGCTGACGAGGGAATGTCTCAAGGATACCGGCCTGGGTGTTCGTGATATGGACCGCTCCAAGAACATGTTCGTTCTGGGGCTGCTCTATTACATGTACAACCGGTCGATGGACCCGACCATCCAGTTCCTGGAGAGCAAGTTCGCGAAGAAACCGGAAGTCGCCGAGGCGAACGTCAAGGCGATGAAGGCCGGGTACTCGTTTGCGGATACGACGGAGATCCAGCACGGCCGTTTTGAAGTGAAGGCCGCGCCGATGGTGAAGGGCACCTACCGCAGTATCATGGGCAACCAGGCCACCGCCTTCGGATTGATCGCGGCGTCGCGCCGGGCCAATCTCCCCATCTACTACGCGACCTATCCGATCACTCCCGCCTCGGACATCCTGCACGAACTCTCGCGGCACAAGAATTTCGGGGTAGTGACCGTGCAGGCGGAGGACGAAATTTCCGCGGTCGCCTCCGCTATCGGGGCGTCGTTCGGGGGGAGTCTGGCGGTCACCGCCTCGGCCGGGCCGGGAATTTCCCTCAAAACGGAAGCGATCTCCCTGGCGACCATTTACGAGATACCGCTGGTGGTCTGTGACATCCAGCGCGCGGGTCCCTCGACCGGGCTCCCGACGAAGATGGAGCAGGCCGACCTGATGCAGGCGATTTACGGACGTCCCGGCGAGGCTCCCCTGCCGGTTGTCGCGGCCACCAGTCCGGCGGACTGTTTCGACGCGGTTTTCGAAGCCTGCCGCATCGCGCTGGAATTCATGACGCCGGTTTTCTTCCTGAGCGACGGCTACCTGGCGAACGGGGCCGAGCCCTGGCGATTCCCGTCGAGTTCGGACCTGAAGGAGATCCGGGTTGGCTTCGCGACGGAGGCCGACAAGGAGAATGGCGTCTACCACCCCTACAAGCGGGATGAACGCCTGGTTCGCAAGTGGGCGCGCCCGGGCACGCCCGGCCTTGAGCACCGCATCGGCGGCCTGGAGAAGGAGGATGTGACCGGCAACGTGTCCTACGATCCCGACAACCATGAGACGATGGTGAAGATTCGCCAGCAGAAGGTGGATAACATCGCCGACCACATTCCTCTCCAGGAGCTTGATTCCGGTCCGGAAAAAGGCGAGTTGCTGGTGATCGGCTGGGGTTCGACCTACGGCACTATCAAGGCGGCGCTCAAACAACTGCGCGAGGAAGGGGTCGATGTGGCTCACGCCCACCTGCGCTACCTCAACCCGTTTCCCAAGAACCTGGGCGAACTCATAAAAAACTACGACAGGATCCTCGTGCCGGAAGTCAACAACGGCCAATTGGTTCGTCTCCTGCGTGACCAGTTCCTGGCGCCCGCCATCCCGTACAATAAGATCAAAGGCCAGCCGTTCGCGGTCGCCGAGATCAAAAACCGGATTTGGGAACTGCTCAATCGCTAATCCCTTCCAGTAAACGATATACCATGGCATCGACACAAACAACGGAAAAAACCTCCAATTTCACCAGCAAAGATCTGGTTTCCGACCAGGATATCCGCTGGTGCCCGGGGTGCGGGGACTATTCGATCCTCAAGCAGGTACAGAAGGTCCTTCCGGAGCTGGGGCTGAAGAAAGAAAACATCGTTTTCGTTTCCGGGATCGGCTGTTCGTCGCGCTTCCCGTATTACATGAACACCTACGGGATGCACACGATTCACGGCAGGGCCGCTTCCATTGCCACGGGCCTGAAGGTGAGCCGGCCGGAGCTGAGCGTCTGGGTTGTGACCGGCGACGGGGATTCCCTCTCCATTGGCGGCAACCACTTCATTCACACGCTTCGAAAGAATCCCAACCTGAATATTCTCCTGTTTAACAATGAGATCTACGGCCTGACCAAGGGACAGTTCTCGCCCACCTCTCCCGAGGGAAAGGTCACGAAGTCCAGCCCGATGGGATCGGTGGAGCATCCCTTCAACCCTTTGGCCCTCGCCCTCGGAGCCGACGCCACGTTCGTGGCCCGGTCGATGGACCGGGATCCGAAGCACCTGCAGGCTATGATTCGCCGCTCGGCGGAGCACAAGGGAACTTCCCTCCTCGAGATCTACCAGAATTGCAACGTGTTTAATGACGGCGCCTTTTTCGAATTCACCGATCGCGCCACCAAGACCGACCGCGCCCTGTTCCTCGAACACGGGAAACCGCTGACCTTCGGAGCTGAAAACAGGAAAGGGATTCGTCTTCGCGACGGCTGTCAACCCGAGATCGTCGACCTCGAAAAAGGCGGTCTTTCCGAAAGCGATCTTTGGATCCACGACGAGAAGGATTCGCTCAAGGCAGGCCTGCTGGCCCGCCTCCCGGAAAACGCGGGCAACGGCCAGGGAGAGTTTCCGAGCGCCTTCGGGGTGTTTTATGCGATCGAACGCTACTGCCTGGAGGAGGCGGTCAACGCACAGATTAAAAAAGCCCGCGAACGCATGGGGGACGGTGAGCTGGATGCGCTTATTCGCGGGGATCACGTGTGGGAGATCAAGTAGGGAATCGAATCCGCTGGCGCGGCTGCGTGGGAGGCGAGCCTTATCCATCTTCATAGCTCAAGGGCCAGGCAGCAGGAGCGTGTCGAGCAGCAACTTCCGGGAAGATCCGGTCCAATGGTTTCCGCCAACCCACCAGTCAAACGGGCCTCGGTGCATACGCTCGGGTGCCGTCTGAACCAGTCGGAGAGTGTTCTGCTCAGGGAAAAGCTCGAGGCGGACGGTTACCGGATCGTGCCTTTCGGGGAGGAGGCGGAACTGGGGATCATTAATACCTGCACGGTCACCAACCTGGCCGACGCGAAGTGCCGGAACGCGATCCGTTCTTTCATAAGGAAGAATCCGCGCGCGTTCACCGCGGTGGTCGGGTGTTATTCCCAGATGGGCCACAAGGCAATCGCGGAAATTCCCGGGGTGGATCTGGTTATCGGAAACCAGGACAAGCTCAGTGTACTCGACCATGTCGGCTTCGGCAAGAACGAGACCCCCGTCATCGTGCGCGACCGTATCGACAAGACGGATTTCACGATCCGGTTCGCCGGGGAACTGCCTTTCAAAAAGCGGGCGAATCTCAAAGTGCAGGACGGGTGCGACTTTATGTGCTCCTTCTGCATCATTCCCTTTGCCCGTGGAAGGGCGCGGGCGCGGGATTTCGCCAACCTTGTGGACGAGGCCCGGTCGCTGGCGGAGCGCGGGGTTCGGGAACTGGTGCTGACCGGCGTCAACATCGGTACCTACGACCACGGGGGGAGGGGAATTCTCGAGGTGGTCGACGCGCTCAACGGGGTTCCGGGAATCGATCGGCTCCGGATCAGCAGCATCGAGCCGACCACGATTCCCGAAGAGCTTTTCTGCAGAATGCGCGACCCGGAACACGCGCTGCTCCCGTTTTTTCATATTCCGCTTCAATCCGGCTGCGACCGGATACTGGGCGAAATGCGGCGCAAGTATTCAGTTTCCGAATACTTGGACTTCATTCACCTGGCCCGCGACAGCGTGTCCGATCTCTGTATCGGCACCGACATTATGGTCGGGTTTCCGGGCGAGACCGCCGGGGAATTCGACGAAACCTGCCGGGTGTTCCGGGAGAACCCCTTTGCCTACTGTCACGTATTCACCTTTTCCGAGCGGGAAGGCACTCCGGCTGAACGGATGGACGGGGCGGTGCCCGTCCCGGAACGCGCCCGCCGCAGCGCCTTCCTCCGGCGCCTGAGCGCCGGGCGGCGTCACGATTACTACGAGCAGCACCTCGGCCGGACGATGCGGGTGCTGTTCGAAGACCCGAAACCGGGACTCTGGACCGGGTATACGGACAACTACATAAGGGTGGTGGTGGACGCCGAAAGCGTGCCGGCGGGGACGGGGAACCTGACCAATCGGACGGCCGAGGTTCGCCTGGAAAAAATCAGCGCGGATTTTGTGGAAGGGCGGCTGGAGTGAAGCGCGCCGGGCGCTTCAATTTGCCGGTTTCGTCCCGGCAGCCCCTTCCGGTTCCAACGCGATGGGCGACGCGTCGGCCCCTTCGGCGGGAGAGATGTTCAGAAGGCGGGCGACAGTGGGGTGAAGCTGGAGGGAATGGACCGGTCCGAGATCCGCTCCGCCCAGGGGATGCGGGTGGCGGTTGAAAAGGGCGACGGTGTTCATGTTCGGGTCTTCGCCCGGGGGATAGCCGTGCATCCCGAAGGGACCGTCACCTTTTTCCGCGCTCAGGGTGACGGCGTCCGGTTTGCCGCTGAAGGTGTAACCTGGGTCCAGAACGACGATCAGGTCGCCGGTTCGGGACGGGTGGTCGTAACCCCAGTCATCGGGCAGTTCCCCGCGGAGATACGCGCGGGCGAAATCGAAGTCCTCCAGGCGCTCGAGGGTTTCCCGTAAAAGGCGCTCCCGGTCCTGAGGCAACATCCCCGGGTCCAAGTAGGCGTGTCCGACCGGACCGCCTCCGATGAGCGTAACCTCCTCGCGGTCCTGCAAACCGGTCAGGCGCTCCCCGTTAACGAGTGTGTGCACCTCGCTCATGCCGTGATCCGAGGTGACGATGAAATAGAAGGCGTCCTCCGGTTCCCGGCGCTCGTCCCAGAGTTCGACGATTTCCTCGTAATGGCGGCCGAGGATGTCATCGATCTCCTCGATGGCGGCGATAACTTCGTCGGATTCCGGGCCGTGCCGGTGGCCGGGGCTGTCCGGACCCACCGCGTAGCCCATCATGAGCCGAAGCGGTTCGTCGGCGCCCTCGTCGGTCTTCCAGAGATTGAGCAGCCGGGCGAGGCGTTCCTCGTTGGCCAGCCCGCGCTGGTACTCGGGGTCAAAAAACTCCGATGCGTGATCCCCCGTCTGGTGATGCGCGAGCACCCAGTCCAGCGACGCCACCCGCAGGCCCTGCCGCGCGGCGGTATTCCAGATGGGCTCGGCCTCGAGCAGGCGCGAGTCGCTCGGGTAATGGTGGACGTCGCCGGTTTCGAGATCGAAAAAGCGGTTGTGGGGAATGCCGTGGTCCCGGACGCGGACCCCGGTGGCCTGGGAGACGTGGCTTGGGAAGGTGACCGAAGGAAACACCGGTTCGTGCTCCAGGCTGTAGGCGCCCTCGGCGAGAAGACGGTCGAAGAACGGGGTTTCGGCGCGTTCGAGCATGTCGGGCCGCAGACCGTCGATGCTGATCCAGTAGACCGCGGTGACCGGCTCGGCCGCCACAGCCTCCGCGCGTGCGTGGCGGCCGGCTTCGGAGGGCGTGATGTATTCCTCTTCCACGCCGGGAGGGACGCGACGTTGAATGAGCATCAGGGCGATCCCGCCCACCAGGACGGCTGCGAGAATACCGAGGACGATAAGGTCGTTTTTTTTCATGGTCGGTCGGAAAGAAAGCGTAGGGAAAGTTTTGGCGTAACCAAGCACGATCTTTTCCCGGAAAACTCTGGCGTTTCAGTCGCCGCGATGATTAGTTGCGGCCTCATGAGCGAAAGAAAATCCGTGTTTCGTTCACCCGTTTTCCGCGTCATCCGATTTGTCGTCCTGGTTTACGTGGGGCTGGTGATTCTGATGGGGGTGTTTCAGCGGATGTATATCTACTATCCGGCGACAGGCGAACCGTCCGATCTTGAGGCCGAGGCGGAGGAACTGGGTTTGACGGCCTGGCGTTTGTCCGGGGGAGAGTTCACTGGCTGGAAAGAGGAGCGGGGGAATGCGGCCAACCGGCTCGTCGTGTTTCACGGGAATGCGGGCCATGCGCTGCACCGGGAGTATTATTCTCATCTTTTCGGGACCGTGGACGCGGGCGGTCCCTGGGAGGTTTACCTGTTCGAATATCCCGGCTATGGCGGACGCGAGGGTCGTCCCTCGGAGAAGGTCTTTGCCGAAAGCGCGTCCGCCGCTCTGGATGAGCTTCTGGAAGAGAGCGAACGGCCGGTGTACCTCCTGGGCGAATCGCTTGGCGGGGGCGTGGCGGGCCGGTTGGCGGGGGAGCGTTCCGAGGCCGTTGAAGGGCTGGTACTGTTGACCCCTTTTACTCGACTGAGCGATGTCGGTGCCGCCCATTTCCCCTTCCTGCCCGTGCGCCTGTTGCTCCGGGATCACTACGACAACGAGCGTCATCTGGCCGATTATCCGGGTCCGGTCGCCATGATCCTGGCCGAGCACGACGAGGTTGTTCCGGCGCGTTTCGGCCGCGAACTCCATGAGGGCTTTGCGGGACGGAAGCAACTCTGGGTAATCGAAGGTGCCGACCACAACACGTTGATTGACCGGGTGGGAGGCGAGATCTGGGAAGAAATGGCGGCGTTTCTGGTGGAAGACTGAGCCGCCCGGTCTCCGCGGAGGGGACGCGGTGTGTTCGGGATACAGCGGAGCCATTCTCTCTATCAGTCCATGATTGGACTTTCGGGAACCATCTATTCGACATCAGTCCCTTCAAGGGTGACAGTGACAACAGGCGCATCCCCGCCACCGGGGAAGGAGGAGGCGGGTCCCGGCCGCGCCGGGAGAGGCTTTTTTTGGCTCTTTCAAGCCAGTAGCCACTCGTCCGGATCGTAGGCTGGGACGGCGCCGTCGCGGGTGGCTATAAATTCTCCGAAGCGGCAGGCGTTTTCCAGGACCCGTTGCGGCGGGTGGCTGCCCCCGAGGCTATTGGCGAGGAAGACGGCGAGAAAACCGTCGCCCGCGCCCACGGTGTCGCGAACCCCGACTTGCCGGCCCTCGGCGGCAAACCACTCCCCTTCGGCGAGATAAACGGCGCCTTTTTCGGCGCGTGTCACGCAGATTCGGGGGACCCCCGTCGTGTCGGACAGTCTTCGGGTTGCCGGTTCGAGGGGCGTGCTTTGCCTGTCCCGCGGGAGGAGGCGATACAGCTCCTCTTCATTCAGCTTGAGCAAATCAGCGGAACGGGCGAGTTCCGCGACCAGCTCCAGGTCGTCGTAGGGCGGGCGGAGATTGACGTCGTAGACCTTGAAAGGACGCTCCAGCGCGAGGAGGGCGCGGATCTGGCCGCGGTTGAAGTCCCCGCGCTGGGCGAGGGTGCCGTAGACGACCGCATCGGCCGTTTCGGCGCGGGCGGTCACCCGCTCGTCGACCGGGATCCGGTCCCAGGCGACCGGTTCAAGAATCTCGTAGTCGGCGTTCCCGCGGGAGTCGAGCTTCACCTTGACCGCGCCGGTGCGCAGGGAGTCATGCTCGTGGACGAGGTCGAGGGGAAGGCCGGAGCGTTCCATCCGCTCCCGCGCTTCCTCGCCCAGGAAATCGTTGCCGACGCAGGTTACCGGGACCGCGTTTTTCGCGAGTTGGGCGAGGTGGCGGGCGACGTTGACGGGCGCCCCGCCGAAAAAAAGGCCTTCCGGCAGGCAATCCCAGAGCGCTTCACCGTAGCAGATGATGGAGTCGGGCATGGTTGTTAAAGAAACAGGAGTCGTGTCTTGAAAAGGTTTCCGCGGATCCGGTTGCGAACGGAACGGTGCGGTTTCCGAAAGGTCAAGGGCATTTTCCGGAAGGGGGCAATTGCGATTGCATCTGCGGAATACAGGCATCTAACTGCTGTATTCACCATGATTGTCGGATTGACGGGAGGGATGGCGTGCGGGAAGTCGACGGCGGCGGAGATCTTCCGGGAGGAAGGTTTTGAAACCGTCGATTGTGACGACCTGGTCCGGGAGCTTCTGGCCGGGAACCGGGAAGTACAGGGGGCGGTCCGAGAGCGCTTCGGGGAATCGGTTATGGATCCGTCGGGCGGCGTGGATCGTCGCGCCCTGGCCCGAATCGTATTCGCCTCGCCGCCGGATCTCGAGTGGCTGGAGGGCCTGCTCCACCCGAAGGTCAACCGGTCGTGGCAGGAGTTGACGGAGTCGCGGCCGGGAATAAGGTGGGTGGTGCAGATTCCGTTGCTTTTTGAGAAAAAACTTGAAAAGCTGGTTGACTTGACCGTTTGTGTAGCCTGTAGCCCGCAGGTTCAGGGGGATAGGCTTCGGCGGCGCGGATTGACCGAGAATCAGGCCGGGGCGAGACTCTCCAGGCAGCTGCCGCTCGAGACGAAAATGGAGTTTTCGGACTATGTGATACTGAACGACGGGTCCGCCCGATTTCTTCGGGATCAGGTTCTTGATTTGATCCGTTGTATCGCATCTGAATGATGCGGGAGCCCGCTCTTTGGGAATTCCGGGCGGAAATCGGCCGGAGCCGAGCAATGGATTGAGGAATCACGGGGCGGACAGCCGCGCTCCGATAAGTGGAGGGCTGCGTTGCATCACAGGGAGGAGTTTATCGAATGACGGAGAGGAATCAGGAATGGAGTCCGGCCGCGACAGCGGCTGACAAGCCGGAGGCGGACGCACCGGTGAAGCCCGGGCCTTCGGGAGTACCCGGCTCCCGCGGCAAGCGGCAGCACGAGTCCGTGCCGGCGACGGCGGACAAATCGCGCCGGGTGCCCGCACGGGAGCCGGGGGAACCCGAACGGGCGGGATCCTCCCCGGAGCAATCGGGGGACCGGGACCAGGGAGTTTCCGGCGGGTCGGCGGCCGGGGAGAATGAACAACAACAACGCGGTGAAGCCCGTGGCAGGCGCGGCGGGGGTCAACCTGTCCGGAAAGACAAGTCCGGACGGCGTGAGAAGCCGGACAGGAAAGGGGGCGGCGGTTCCCGGAAGAGCCGCAAGCCCGAAGGAAAACAGAAGGAACGTTCCCATTACCCGGGCTCCGGAGGCAGGCCGGCTGCCAGGTCGACCAGGCCTTCCCTCGCGTCCGGCCCCGGGCTTCCCGCCGCCGCCGGCTTTGAGGATCCGGAAGAGCTGGCCCGCCGCGCCGCCGAGGCCGGTCGGGGCGAGCCGCTGGAAGTGGCGCCGTTCCACGACCTGGCGCTCAATGACTTGATGGCGCAGGCCGAGACCCTGGGGGTCCGGCTCAATTCGGCCCCGGCTAGACGGCTTCTCACCGAGAAGATGATCCTGGCTGCCTCAGAGGCCGGCCGGCCGGTTGTGGACGAGGGCATCCTTTTCGTGGCGGACGAAGGCCACGGCTTCATCGTGCGGCACCAGAACAATTATCAGCTTCAGCCGGAGGATCCCTACGTGGCCCCGTCATTCATACGTCGGTACGGATTGAAGCCGGGGCACCATCTGAGGGTCCAGTTGCGACCTCCGGTCGAGGGGGAGCGCTGTCCGGCGGTTCTGAAGCTCTTCCAGGTGATGGGAGACGACCCGGAGCGCGTTTCGCGGCTCCCGCCTTTCGAGGACCTGATCCCGTATTATCCCCTGGAACGAATACTTCTCGAAGCTCCCGATTCCGAAGGGAAGAAAGACGTGTCGATGCGGGCGGTCGACGTGCTGACACCGGTCGGCTTCGGCCAGCGGGGCCTCATCGTGGCCGCCCCGAGAACCGGGAAAACCCTCCTGCTCCAAGGGTTTTCGAATTCGATCGCCAGAAACAAACCCGAATCCAGGCTGATCATCCTTCTCGTGGATGAGCGCCCCGAGGAGGTGACTGATTTCCGGCGGCGGGCCCAGGGGGAAGTGATCAGTTCCACATTCGACGAAGGTCCGGAACACCACGTTCACGCCGCCGAAATGGTCCTCGAAAAGGCGCGTCGCCTGGTGGAGGCGGGTGAGGACGTGGTCATTCTCCTGGATTCGATCACCCGGTTGGCGCGGGCCTACAACGCGCTGATGCCCAGCGGCGGAAAGATGCTCTCCGGCGGCGTGGAAGCCACGGCCCTTCAGAAGCCGAAAAGGTTCTTCGGAAGCGCCCGCAACATCGAGGAGGGCGGCAGTCTCACCATCCTGGCCACCGCACTGGTCGAAACCGGCAGCCGGATGGATGAGGTGATATTTGAAGAGTTCAAGGGGACCGGAAATATGGAATTGCACCTGGACAGGAGCCTGGTGGAGAAACGGATCTTTCCCGCGATCAACATTGAAAAAAGCGGCACGCGGAAAGAAGAACTGTTATATCATCCCGATGAAATGGAGAGAATTTATTCGTTGCGCAGGGCCATGCAAGGTGTTCCAATCGTCGAATCGATGGAGATGTTTATCCAGCGTCTCAAGAATACCGAAACCAACGCCGAGTTCCTGATGACGATGAACCGGTAGCCCTCTTCACACTTCACAGCTTATTCCGTTACCGTGACCACCGCCGATGATTTCATAATCCAATTGCTAGTCGATAAGGGGCTGGTGTCCTCCGAAACGGTGGAATCCACCCGCGAAATCCTGCAGGAGGAGACCGAGGTCGATATGATCCCCCGCAGCGTTCTCGACCGGTTGATCGAGGACGGCGTGGTGGACAGCCGGCAGGTCACCGAAATCGTTGCCGATGAATTCGGTATGCCCATGGTGGATTCCGGGGCGCTCAAACCCGAGAAGGAGGCGCTGGCCGCCGTTTCCAAAGAGTTGGTGCTGCGGTACAAAGTGTTTCCGATGCACCTTGAGGGGAACACCCTGAAGGTGGCGATCAGCGATCCCCTCGACGTCGATTCCATCGACAACCTGAGCCATGTGCTCCAGTTGTCCGTCGAACCCGTCGTGGCCGCCCGCAAGGACATCGACGACGCGATCCAGAAGCACTACCTGGAGGAGACCGTGGAGAGCCAGCTTAGCGAGCTGGGGGAGGAGATGAAGGGCGAGGCGGCGGTCAATCTCGCCGAAGGCCTTCCGGGAGTCGACGACGACACGGTGACCGAGGATGACGCGCCGATTATTCGACTGGTGTACATGATCATCACCGAGGCCATCAAGCGCCGGGCCTCGGACATCCACCTCGAACCGCTGGAAAAACGTTTCCGTGTCCGCTACCGGATCGACGGCGTGCTGCATGAAGTGGAGAACCCGCCCAAACGTCTTCAGTTGGCGATCATTTCGCGCCTCAAGATCATGGCGCAGATCAGTATCGCGGAAAAGAGAATTCCCCAGGACGGGCGTATTCAGGTCAAACTGACCGACCGTGAGCTGGACCTTCGGGTCTCGTCTCTGCCGACCGAGCACGGCGAGAGCATCGTCATGCGTATCCTCGACAAAGAGGGGCTCAAGCTCGGGCTGCCGGAACTCGGATTCTTGAGCGATGACCAGGCGACCTTTGAGCGCATCATCTCGATGCCCGACGGGATTTTCCTGGTGACCGGACCGACCGGGTCCGGCAAGACCACCACGCTTTACGCCTGCCTCAATTACATCAACCGTCCCGACCGCAAGATCATCACGGTCGAGGATCCCGTCGAATATCAGCTCGGCGGAATCAACCAGGTCCAGGTCAGGACCGAGGTCAAAATGACCTTTTCTGCCGCCCTGCGCGCCATGTTGCGGCAGGCACCGAATATTATCATGATCGGGGAGATCCGAGATCCGGAAACCGCTCACATCGGGATCAACGCCTCGTTGACCGGCCACATGGTGTTCAGCACGCTTCACACGAACGATGCTCCGAGCGCGGTGACGCGCTTGATCGATATCGGGGTCAAGCCGTTCCTGGTGTCCGCTTCCCTGCGTGCGACGATGGCCCAGCGGCTCGTCCGCCGTATCTGCCCGAAATGCAAGGAGTCCTATAAGGCTTCGGATCGTGAGCTTCGTTCGCTCAATATCACCGATGAAGAGGCCAAGTCGGCGACGTTTATGCGTGGACAGGGGTGCGATTATTGCAGCGGCACCGGCTTTCGCGGACGTATGGGGATCTTCGAGATATTTGTGTTGACCGAAGAGATCGAGAGCATGATTTACGACAACGTCTCGACCCAGAAACTCCGGGCAAAAGCCCGCGAAATCGGAATGCGCTCCATGAGGGAGGATGGCGTCCGGAAAGTGACGGGCGGTTCGACCACGTTTGAAGAAGTGCTTAAGGTGACGCTCGGTGACACTTATTAATTGGAATACCATTAACTCCCTGCTCTTAGAATTATGAGTTACGACATGAATGATCTTTTGCACCTGACGGTCGACGAAGGTGCTTCGGATTTGCATCTCCAGGTGGGCCAGGCCCCGACCTTGCGTGTGTCCGGGGGGCTGACGCCGGTGGAGGGGGATGCCTTGAAGCCCGAAGATACCGAGCAGTTGATGGAGTCGATCACGCCGGAGGTTCACCAGCAACAGGTGAAAACCCAGGGCGGCGCCGACTTCGGGTTCGCGTTTCTCGATAAAGCACGCTTCCGGGTCAGTATCCTGAAAGCGAAGGGCCATTACGGGCTGGTCTTGCGACAGATTCCGAACGATATGTTCGGTATCCGCCAGATCGGGCTGCCCGACAGTATACGGGATCTCCTGTACCTTCCCCGGGGGCTCATCCTGGTTACGGGCCCGACCGGTTCGGGGAAGACGACGACCCTGGCCTCGATGCTCAATTACATCAATGAGAACCGGGACTGCCACGTGATCACGATCGAGGACCCGATCGAGTACTACCACGAACACAAGAAATCGATCCTGACTCAGCGGGAACTGGGGACCGATGTGCCGAGTTTCGAGGAAGCCATCCGGCGGGCCCTCCGTCAGGACCCCGATGTGATTCTCGTGGGGGAAATGCGCGACCTGGCGACGATCGAGGCGGCCGTGACCGCCGCGGAAACGGGGCACCTGGTTTTTGCCACGCTGCATACCACCGGTGCGGCGCGCACCGTCGACCGTGTCGTCGACGCGTTTCCGGCCAACGCCAAGGACATGATCCGGACGCAGTTGGCCTCGTCGATCGTGGCGGTGATTTCCCAGGTTCTTTGCAAGAAGGTCGGCGGCGGACGCATCGCCGGTTTCGAGTTGATGATCACCACCAATTCGATTCGTGCTCTGATTCGCGACAACAAAACCTACCGGATTGCCTCGGATATTCAGACAGGGGCCAATATCGGGATGATCACGTTGGATGCTCACCTCCTCAGTCTCTACAACAAGGGCCTGATTTCTCCGGATGAGTGCCTGGACAAGGCTCAGGACACACAGGGGATGAAAGAGAAACTTGTGGCGCTCGGCGCCGAACTCACCTCCCGCTGATTCATTCGAGGACTGTTTTCCCCTATGTACGAAGCGCACGACCAGGCCGTTTACGAGGTTTTCAAGGAGAGCGATTTTCTGACAAAAAGTCAGCTTGAGGACGTCTTTGCGGAACACGAACGAACGGCCAAACCCCTGGCCGATGCCATTCTCGATTCGGAGTTGATTTCCAGGGAGGAGTTTTTCCGCGCCGTGGCCGATCACCTGGGGTTGGAGTGCATGGACAAACTGCCCGACTCGATTCCGGCGGACACGGTGAAGGGCCTGCAGGCGACGATGGCCCGGATGTACGGGGTGATGCCGATACGGGTTGAGAGCCAAATGCTGCACCTTCTGGTCGTCGATCCTTTCAATTCGCAGATTGTCGACGACCTGACGTTTGCCCTGGGCAAGGACGTGAACCTCTACGTGGCGGATCCGGACAAGATTCGGGAGCTCATCCGGACTCATTACGGGGAAGAAGAGGATTCGGTGGAGGACCTGCTCGGTGAAATGGAGGGAACCGAGTACGACGTGAGCGAGGAGGCTTCCGAATCGGACCTGGAGGAGGTTGCCAGCCAGACCCCCATTATTCGCTTTGTCAATCTGGTGCTCAATCAGGCCATCAAGGACAAGGCGTCCGATATCCACTTCGAACCGTTCGAGGATGAATTCAAGATCCGTTACCGGATCGACGGCGCCCTTTACGAGATGGCCCCGCCGCCCAAAAGCCTGGCGATTCCGGTGACCTCGAGGGTGAAGGTTATCGCCAACCTGAACATTTCCGAGCGGCGGATTCCCCAGGACGGAAGGATCAAGATGACCATTGCCGGCCACCCGGTCGATTTGCGTGTCTCCACGCTCCCGACCCAGTTCGGGGAAAGCGTGGTTTTGCGTGTGCTCGACAAGTCGGTGGTCAATCTCGATCTGGACACGCTGGGGATGCCCGAAGACGTCTTCGAAGCTGTCAACGAGACCATCCACCTCCCGAACGGCATTTTCATCGCGACCGGCCCGACCGGAAGCGGCAAGACCACGACGCTCTACAGCGGCCTGCGTGAGGTCAACAAGGTCGAGAGTAAGATCCTGACGGCGGAAGACCCGGTGGAGTACGAGATCGAGGGCATCATGCAGGTTCCTGTCAACGCCGCTGTCGGCCTCACTTTCGCCAAGGCGCTTCGGTCCTTCCTGCGGCAGGATCCCGACATCATCATGGTCGGGGAGATCCGCGACCTCGAAACGGCGCAGATTTCCATTCAGGCTTCACTGACCGGACACTTGGTCTTCAGCACGCTCCATACCAATGATTCGGCCGGAGCGGTGACGCGTCTTGTGGATATGGGCGTGGAGCCCTACCTGATTTCCGCGGCGCTGGAGGCCGTCGTTGCCCAGCGGCTGGTTCGTCGCATCTGCAGACACTGCGTCGCCTCCTACGAGCCCAGTCAGACTTTGATCTCGAACCTTGAAATCGACCCTGTGGATATCGGCGACAAGCAGTTCTTCTACGGAAAGGGTTGCGAGGAATGCAATCACAGCGGTTACCGGGGGCGGTTGGGGCTGTTTGAGATGCTGCGCATCTCCGACGCGGTCCGCGATCTGGTGACGGATCGCGCTCCCGCCCTGGTCATCCGCCAGAAAGCCCTTGAACAGGGGATGCGTACCTTGCGCGACGACGGATTGCGGTGCATTTTTGACGGTGCAACCTCCATCGAAGAGGTGCTAAAATATACCTAGTCTTCAGCCCCTTCTTCCCATGCCAACGTATTACTACACTGCAATAGATTCGAGCGGAAAGCAGAAAACCGGCACGATCGAAGCCGCGAGCGAGAATGTCGCGACCAGTCAGATCAAGGAGCAGCGGCTCTTTGTCACGAGTATTTCCACGTCCAAAGGCGGCGGGAAAACCACGAAGAAAACTGCCAAGAAAAAAGGGACCGGCTTCTTTTCCCTGACTCCCCCGGAGGGCACGAAGAAGAAGCCTTTTGTCATTGGCAAGGTGGTCAATGCCAAAGGCTTGACCATCTTTACCCGCCAGTTGGCGACCCTGATTCAGGCGGGGCTTCCGCTGCTGCGCAGCCTCGAGGTGCTCGGGCGGCAGGAGAAGAATCCGGCTTTCAAGTACGTGATCGAGCAGTTGAGCGAGAATGTTCGCTCCGGTAATACGTTTTCCGACGGGCTGGCCCAGCACCCGAAGATCTTCGACCGCTTGTACGTCAACATGATCCGAGCCGGAGAGGCGGGCGGGGTGCTCGACGTCGTCCTGAACCGGCTGTCCCGGTTCATGGAGAAGTCCCTCGCCATCAAGAACAAAATCAAGTCGGCGATGGTTTATCCGATCATCGTCCTCTTTGTCGCCTTCGCCATTCTCACCGGACTTCTGATTTTCGTTGTTCCCCAGTTCGAAGAGATCTTCGAGGATATGCTCGATGGAGCCGAGCTCCCGGCGCTCACCCAGTGGGTCCTGAACACGAGTGACTTTGTGAAGAACAACTTTCTCCTGACACTCGGGATTTTTGTGGCCGCGTTCATCGCGTTCAAGATCGTGAAAAAGACCGAAATGGGAGGACGGGTGCTGGACTTGATGCTGCTCCATGTTCCCCCCGTGGGCGACCTTTTCAAGAAGGCGGCGATCGCCCGCTTTACACGGACTTTCGGGACCCTGCTCTCCAGCGGTGTGCCGATCCTTCAATGCCTGATCATCACCCGCCAGACCATCGGGAACGCCATCCTCCAGGATGCGATCGACAAGGTCCACGACCGGGTGAAGGAAGGGGATTCGGTGGCGGCGCCGCTGGAGCAAACCAAGGTGTTTCCCACCATGGTGACCAGTATGATCGATGTGGGTGAGGAGACCGGGGAGCTTCCCGAGATGCTCAACCGCATCGCCGATACCTACGACGAAGAGGTGGACAACGCGGTCGCGGCACTCACCTCGGTCATTGAGCCGATCATGATCGTCATCCTCGCGGTGATTGTCGGGATTATCGTTATCGCTCTCTTCCTCCCGATTATCCGCATCATCGAGGAACTCTCGTAGCGTTTCCCCGGGAAGGGATTCTCAGAGCGGTCGCCGGTTCGCGACTGCGGGTTGAGAGGGCCGGCAGGGACCGGACCCTCGACTTTCGGGATGTCCCGCCCGCCGCCGGAAAAAAAGCGGTTCTTTACTGTGCCGGTTCCCCGCCTGAGGCTTGTGCGGGCGGGGTGATCAGCAGGGGCGCTTTCAGTCCCGGAATGTAGTCGGAAAACTCCTCGCTGTCGGGGGTTTCCCTCAATGCCTGGCGGACCATACCCATCCGGGCGTCGAGGTTGTCGATCATGGAGACGAACACCGCTTCCGGGGTGGCCGCCATGGCCGCCGCTCCCCATTCCAGTTCCCCCTGATGACTGAGGATGATGTGCTCAAGCCGTTCCAGCAGGTCCGGGGCGAGCTTGGCCTTCATGCCCGCCTTGCGTACCAGGCGGTACCCCAGCACGACGTGACCCTGGAGAATTCCGGTCCGACCCCGTTGAGCCGCGAGTTGACCTTCGTATTCAACCGTCTTGCCAATGTCGTGGAGCAGCAGCCCGCTCAGGGCCAGATCGGGATCGACCACCGGGTAGAGCGGAAGCAGGGCCCGGCAGCAGCGGGCCATGTGCACGGTGTGTTCGAGCAGGCCGCCCCGATAGGCGTGGTGCATCGAAACGGCGGCCGGCGTCGTCTTGAAGGCCGGGGAGATCTCCCCGAAAACCGACTCCACCGTAGCGCGCAGGCCATCATTGCGGATCTCAGCTATGAACCCGAACAGTTCCTCCATCAGCGCCTCCGGATCTTCGGAGGTTGCGGCCACCAGATTATCCAGAACGCCTTCCCGTCCGAGCTCCTCTTCGTTCAAAACCTCGAGCTCGACAATGCGTGGCGAAAACCGGTTCTGGTAGTACTCGACCTGTCCCTTCAGGCGCACCGGAGAGCCCGCGGCCGTGCCTTTCAGGGTCTCGAAGACCGGGTTGTCGCTGAAGCAGGTAAAGTGGAATGAGCCGGAACGGTCGCCCACTTCGGCCAGGAGAAAGAGGTTATTGTTCTTGGCGGTCCGCGTGCTGACCTTCCGGACCAGAAGCACCGCACCGAAAGGTTCGCCCGCGGCGCGTGCCGAAGACTTGAGGTCGGAGACGGTCAGGTTTTCTCGAGTACGGTCGCTCATGCATTCTTGACCAGCGAGGTTATTTCCCGGAAACAACGGTGGTCGGTGTCTCCCAAAATGCTGTAAATCACCGTTTCCGCGGGCAGGACATGGGCCCCGGCGCCGGCAAGGGCGCGCAGGACCACGCTGGCGTCCTCTTCCCGGCGCGCGCCGACGCAGTCGCTCAACAGCGTCACTTCATACCCGTGGTCGATGGCGTCAATGACACTCTGGTAGACGCAGATTGGCGTCTCCAGTCCGGCAATGAGAAGGTGGTGAATATCTTTTTCCTTAAGCAAGGCATCCAGCCCCTCCGCGCCGAAACAGGAAAAACGCTGCTTGGCAAAGACCGTGGGAGAACCGGCCGCCGCAAGCAGGTTCTCCAGGGTGTGCCCCAGTTTTTCCGGGACCTGTTCGGTGAAAATCACCGGGATTTCCAGATTCTGCGCCGCCTTCACCGCAAGGGTGCAGCGGCTCACGAATTCTTCTCCGCGGGGAAACGCACGAACAAAGGGCTCTTGAATATCGAGGGCGATCAACGCGAGCCCGGAAAGGTCCGGACTCTCATCCTTGTTTTCATCCATCATAGGGCACCATGATACGAGCGCCGGCGGGTGGCGAAAGCCTTAAATTCCGCGTCCGGTTCCGTTCGGGGGACAGTCCGCCGATTATTTCAACCTTTAAACAGAATCGGCTTGGAACCGGTGCCTGTCACAAAATAGGGTGACAGGCGAATGATGAATTGGCAAATCAAGCCCTTCTCGCATCGCTGCTGCATCACCGGAGACGTCTTTGAGGACGGAGCCCGTTACGTCAGCTACCTCGTCGTCGAGGAGGGCCAACAGGAGTTGTCACGCTTCGACGTGGCCGAGTCGGCGGAGGCCCGCTTCGAGCCTCCGGGCGAGGTGCTCTGTCGCTGGTCGCGGGTTTATAAGGAAAAGCCGGAACGTGAGAACCCTTCCAGAAGGCAAAAGGAAAGTGCCGAATCCATGTTCTTCTCGCTTTTCGAATCCGAAGACGACGGGGATGGGGAGGATCGTGAAACCATGAAACAGGTCCTGGCCGTTTTTCTCGAGCGGAAAAAAATACTCAAAGACCGCGGGTTTGCCAATCAAGGCGCTGTCCAGGTGATGGAGCACCGCAAAAGCGGCAATGTTTTCCTCGTTCCCACCGGCAGGATGACCCCGGAGGCCCTGCTGCGCATCCAGGAGGAACTCGGGGAGTGGATCGGTTAAAATCTCCTGCGCAGTTTGGCCGGCAGGATGCCCAGGCTTTCCCGGTACTTGGCGACGGTGCGGCGGGCTATGTTGATGTTCTTTTCCTTGAGGATATTGGCGATTTCCTGGTCGCTCAAGGGTTTGCGCGGCGACTCCTCTTCAATCAGGTGGGCGATTTTGTCCTTGATCGTTGTGTTGGATACCGAGCTGCCGTCCTCGGACTGGTAACCCGGCGTAAAGAAGTATTTGAACTCGAAGGTTCCGTGGGGAGTCTTGATGTACTTGTTGGCGATTGCCCTGCTGACGGTGGTTTCGTGCACGCCCACCGCCTGCGCGATCTCGGTCATTGTCAGAGGGCGCAACTTTGAAAGGCCCTCCCTGAAAAAGTCCTTCTGGACCTTGATGATTTCCTTTGAGATTCGCTCGATCGTCTGTTGCCGCTGCTCGATGGAACTGATGAGGAATTTGCCGTTGCGCAGCTTTTCCCGGATGTATTCCTTCTCTTTACGGCTCAAATGGCCGCTGGCAATCAGGTTTTTGTAAGTATTGGATATACGAATACGCGGGATGTAGTCGTTGTTCATCTCGACGGTGAAATCATCCCCGTCGCGATGGACAATCACATCGGGAACGACAACCCGGTTGGTGTCCTCCGCGAACCTGCGTCCGGGGGAGGGATCCAGGCCCGCGATTTCCTGCAGGGCATCCTGGGCGGCGGTTACGCTTACAGACGCTTTTCGGGCGATTTCCGGAATCCGCCTGCGCATCAACAGGTCGAAGTGGTCCCGGATGATCGACGCTGCGAGCGAATCCCCGCGCCCCTGCAGCTTCAATTGCTGGAGCAGGCACTCCCGGAGATCCCTGCAGCCGATTCCTGGCGGATCGAAGGACTTGAGAAGCTCGGAGGCATTCTGCAGGTCCTCCAGGGAGATGTCGGAATAGGCCGCAAGGTCTTCGGGCGAAACGGTCAGGAATCCGCGGTCGTCCAGGCTGCCGATCAGGTACTGCATGGCCGCCATCTCCCCCCCTGAGCAATCGGAGAGTTTTGCCTGCTCCATCAGGTACTCCTGGAGTGAAGTTTCACTGACCAGTGAATCGAAGAAGTGCTGCCGTCTCTGGGCGTCCTCCGAGGTGTGGGGGCCCGTTGCCGATTGGTTGTAATACGAGTCGCGGGAGTCCTCCGTCAACTCTCTGAGCATGGCGAGATCCGGCTCGAGCTCGCCGTTTCCGCTGCCTCCTGCGTCGGTATCCCCGCCCGGCTCGTCCGCGTTTCCGTTGTTGTCGAGATTCTCGGTTTTCATGGGCAGCTCTTCGAGCAACGGATTGTTCTGGAGCTCCTCGCGAATGGTTGTTTGAAGGTCCAGCGCCGGCACCTGGAGAATCTTCAGGGATTGGCGCAGCTGAGGCGCCAGTACCTGCTGCTGGGTCTGCTTTTGTACCTGTTGTAAGCCTTGCCATCGTTCGGGCATAGTTGTGAATTCTGAAATGGAAGGGCTGCCGGGCCCAGGGTGTGCGTTCAATCCCTGTCCGTCCGTGCTCCTTGAAGGTTGGCTGCGAAAATTTTCCCGATGTAGGCGGCGAGCTGTTCGTTGGTTGGCCCGAAGCCTTCGCTGTAGAGGTACATTTCCAGGTCGTAGAGCATTTCGATCGCGGAGGTGTAGCGGTTCTCCCGTCTGCGATTCAGCGCTTTGGCGAGCAGGTCGTTCAGTGGCTTGTCGATTTCCTTTCGTGCTGAAGGAAAGTGGGGCAGGGGGAGGTTCCGGATGTTGTTCCAGGTCGCGTTGCAGTCATCCGCCAGAAAAATGTTCCGGCCGAGCAGGATTTCGCTCATAACCACCCCCAGGGAAAAGAGGTCCGCACGGCCGTCGGTGCATTCGTAGTTGGCCTGTTCCGGAGAGGTGTATTCGGGTTTTCCCGGGATGATGTGCCCTTCTCCGTCGTGCATCAGGTCCATTGCCTTGGCGATGCCGAAGTCGGTGAGCTTAACGTCGCCCGAAACGGAAAGCATGATGTTCTTCGGGTTGACGTCCCGGTGCACGATGTTGAGGGGGCGTTCATCCGCCCTTCGCTTGCGATGGGCGTAAGCCAGGGCGCGGCAGACTCGCGAGATGATGAAGGTCGCGAGACCGACCGGGACCGCGATCCCGCGCTCAACATGGGTCTGCACGAATTGTTCCAGGGTCACGCCGTCCACGTACTCCATGACAATGAAGTACTGACCGGAGATCTCCCCGAGATTGTAGATCTGTACTATGTTGGTGTGGATCAGGTCGGCGGCCAGGCGCGCTTCGCCGATGAAATTGGTGCGAAACTCTTCGATTTCGGAGTACTCCTCCCTGATCAATTTGATAGCGACCTTCTTTTCGAAACCGCTGGCTCCCCGCTGCCGCGCCTCATAGACGATGCCCATGCCGCCTTCGGCGATACGTCGAACGAGCTCGAAGTGGATTTCATTAAAAATATGACGTATTTTCGGCATTGGCTATCCCGCGGCATCGAAAGAATCTTAGTAGCACAAACGATGCCGAAAATCCACCTAAAACTCGTCCTCCGGGTTTTTGCGAAAGGGGTCTCCCGCTGAAAATCCGGTAGCCTCATTGACAGAGCGGGGCGGGCGGCTTAATTAGACTACATGATTAGCCTTTCGGAAGCCGCCGCAAGCAAACTTAAGACGATGAAAAAGGAGGTCGGGGATGACTCGAAGCTCCTGAGGGTTTTCGTTGAGACGGGAGGTTGTTCCGGCTTTCAGTACGGAATGTCGTTTGACGTCCCGAAGGACAACGATGTCCACCTGGAAAGCGAGGGGGTGCCGATGGTAATGGATCCGGCCAGTTACGAGTACCTTAAGGACGTCCGTATCGAATTCGACGACGGGTTGAAAGGGAAAGGGTTCGAGATAATCAACCCGGGCGCGACCAGTACCTGCGGGTGCGGGAAGTCTTTTAGCTAGAGAGGCTGCGGGGCGGACCCGGCCGGTCGGCTGTCCGTACCCGGCAGCGGCTTCCCGGGACGGATGGGGGTGATTCCGCTTTGTCCGGCGAGACCGGAAAGCTCTCCGCTTCTCCGCTTGCAGCCCGGGGATGATCCCGGAAGCCCGCTGCGGCCGCCGAGAGCTTCGAAATAGCGACAATTTCAGGGGGGAGCAGCCCGGGGGACGGCCGGTCCGGCCGGGCCGGGGTTTCGGTGATTCTAACTCAGTGATGGTAAGAGGGAACACAGCCTTCCGACAGGGGGCCTCGTTCCGCAAGGGGGCTTTGACACCGGCAGATGCTGTCTTGACATGAATTTCAGCCACCTTTACTGTTGATCGCTTAAAACCGTAATTTCAGAGCCGGTTCAAGCAGCGGCACTACTTTTATAAGCAACTAATGAGCAGCGATATACTTTCAGTCCTGGAGCACATGGAAAAGGAGAAGGGGATCCGTCGTGACGACATGATCTCCGCCATTGCCGGTGCCATCAAAAATGCGGCTCAACGGGGGGTGAATGCCGGCCAGGAACTGCGTGTCGAGATCAATCCGCGGAACGGAGCGCTGAAAGCGTGGGCCCAGTACCGCGTGGTTGACTCGGTTAGTGATCCCAACTGCGAGATTCATATAGAAAAAGCTTCCGCGATCCAGCCCGGAATCAGCCTGGGGGACACTCTCGAAAAGGAGATTGACCCCTCGTTCCTGGGGCGGATCGCCGCACAGTCTGCCCGCCAGGCGATCATGCAGCGTCTGCGGCAGTTTGAGAAGGATCGGATCTACGACGATTACAAGGACAGCGTGGGTACGATTGTCTCCGGGGTGGTGCGCCGCCGGGAGCGGGGTGATCTTGTCGTCGACCTCGGCCGGGCCGAGGCGATCCTGCCTCCCAAGGAACGCGTTCCGGGGGAGGATTATTCTCCGGGCGAACGGATCCGCTGCCTTTTGCTCAATATCGAGTCGACCAATCGCGGGCCCGAGCTCATTCTTTCACGGGCTCACCCGAATTTCATCCGGCGACTGTTCGAGCTTGAGGTCACGGAGATCGCCGACGGCACCGTCCGGATCGAGGCCCTGGCGAGGGAGCCCGGGTACCGGACAAAGATCGCGGTCTCCAGCTCCGATTCGAAGGTGGATCCCGTGGGGGCCTGCGTCGGCGCGCGCGGAGCCCGCGTCAAGAGCATTGTCCGCGAACTGGCCGGCGAAAAGATCGACATTGTACGCTACTTCAAGGAACCCACCGAAATGCTGGTGGAGACCCTCAAGCCGGCTATCCCGAAGAACATCAGCATCGACGAGAAGAGCCGCAAAATCTACTTCGAGGTTTCCGAAGACGACCTGGCTGTCGCCATCGGGCGTCGCGGCCAGAACGCCCGCCTGACTTCGCGGTTGCTGGGCTGGAAACTGGATGTGGCCAAGGAAAAGCCGCAGAAACTCGACTTCGAGGACAAGAAACGACTCGCTGCCGAAGGGTTGAATCAGATTCGGGGGATCGAAGGCGAGTTGGCCGAACGGCTCGTGGCCAAAGGGTTCGTCAGCCCGGAAGCTTTTGTCGGGGTGGAGAAGGAGGATTTAATCGACGCCGGGTTCGAGCCGGAAGAGGCTGATGACATCCTTCGGAAAGTTTCGGCCCATTTCAACCCTGAGAACGTCACTCAATAAGGGCGTGTTTGGCGATGGGAAGCGGCGGCGCTTTCCGCCCATCCCGTACCAAAGGATATAGATTAGCAACTGATGAGCGTAAGAATACATCAAATTTCCAAGAAAACCGGCATTGCGAATAAAGAACTGATTGCTCTCTTGAAAACCCGGGGCTTCAACGTCACCAGTCCGTCCAGCTCCATTGACAATATTTCAGCCGAATCACTGGTCGAAGAGTTGATGAAATCCGGCGGGGCGTCCGGGGCCGATACGGCCGAAGAGCCTGTTTCAGGCGGGGAAACCGAGACGGACGATACCCAGGAAGTTATGGAAAAAACGGAAGAGCGCGAGGCGCCTCCTTCGACGCCCGGCGGTCTTCCTCCGGGCGTATTTGTCAAATCGGCTGAAGATGTCCGGCGTGAACGCGCCAAGATTGAAGAAGCCAGGAAAGCGTCCAGGCAGCAACCGGCGGCTTCCACGTCACCGCCGCCGGAACCGCCGAAACCGTCCGCTCCGCCGTCACCCCCGGCAAAGCCGGCGCCGGCGTCCAAGGCCCCGCCGCCGCCGCGTCCGGGAGGAAGCCCTCCGGCTCCCCCCGCGTTTCCCGGCGTGAAGCCTCACGCGCCCCCCTCCAAGGAGTCCCCTTCCCCGGGAGGCGATCCCTCCGAAAAGGAAAAAGAAGCCGCCTCCGCGGAAGGGGCGCCGGCCGAGTCCGAGGAGGAACTGCGCGTCCTTCAGGTCAAGCCGCCCATCGTGGTCCGCGATTTTGCCCAGCAGCTGGGAATCAAGCCGTTTCGCCTCATCTCGGAACTCATGGAGATGAATATCTTCGCCTCCATGAATCAGGTCATCGACGAGAATGTCGCCCTGGATGTGGCGGAGAAGCACGGTTACCTGCTTGAGGTCAAGCACCGCAAAGCGGCGGCGGGCACCCCGGAAAAAGAGGAGGTGGAGGAGAAGAAACAGATTGATGACAGCAAGTTTCTCGAGCCCCGTCCGCCGGTGGTTTGCATACTCGGACACGTCGACCACGGCAAGACCACTCTGCTGGATTATATCCGCAAGGAAAATGTTGCCGGGGGCGAAGAGGGCGGCATTACCCAGCATATCGGCGCCTATCAGATCGAAATAAACGGGCAGCAAATTACTTTTCTGGATACACCCGGCCACGCCGCGTTTACCAAAATGCGCAAACGGGGCGCCGGTGTCACCGACATCGCCGTTCTCGTGGTTGCCGCGGACGACGGGTTTATGCCGCAGACCGATGAGGCACTGAAGCATGCCCAGGCAGCCGCGGTTCCCGTGGTGGTCGCCGTCAACAAGATGGACGTCAAGGGAGCCGATCTCGACCGTGTGAAGAGGCAGATGCAGGAGCGCGGCATTTCCCCTGAGGATTTGGGCGGTGAAACGATCGTGGTTCCCATTTCCGCGATCAAGGGCGAAGGGGTCGACAGCCTTCTCGAAATGCTCCTCCTGCAATCGGAGATCCTTGAACTGAAGGCGAATCCCCAGCGCCGGGCCGAAGGCATCATTATCGAGTCCGAGATCGAGGTGGGTCGCGGACCGTCGGCAACGGTGATCGTCCAGCACGGAACCCTCAAATCCGGCGAGGCGATTGTCTGCGGCTCGAGTTACGCGAAGGTTCGGGCCATGTTCGACGACAAGGGGAAAACCCTCAAGAAGGCGCCTCCCTCGACTCCCGTTCGCGTTATCGGCTGGACTGAGGCGCCGGAGGTCGGCGCGAAATTCAGGGCTGTCAAGACCGAACGTGAAGCGCGACGGCTCGTGGAGGATGAGCAGATCGAGGAGAAACGCCGTAGCGCTGCTGAAGAAGTGGCCGTGGGCCAGCCCAAAACCCTGGAAAACCTGTTTGAGGCGATCGAGAGCACCAAGAAAAAGACCTTCAGGGTCGTGGTCCGGTGCGATGTCCAGGGATCCGTGGAGGCGGTAACCGGGCTGCTCGAATCCATCGAGAGCGACAAGGTCGATTTGGAGATTCTCCAGGCGGATGTCGGGCTGGTTACCCGCAAGGATGTCCTTATGGCCAGCGCCGCCGAGGCCGCCATTATCGGGTTCAACGTGAAACTCGAGCCCGGTGTTCCCAAGTTTGCCAAGCACCACAACGTACCGATTTACCAGTTCGGGGTCATCTACCAGCTCGTCGACCAGGTGAAGGAGATTCTGACGGGCATGCTCGATCCCGATTACATCGAGAACAAGATCGGGGCGGCGGAAGTGCGCCAGGTGTTCCCGGTGGCAAAGAATCTGATTGCCGGTTGTCTCGTGACCGAGGGCAAGATCATTCGCGATGGACGTGCCCGGCTTCTGCGCAAGGGTGAGGTGATCGGGGAAACCCGTATCAGGACGCTCAAGCGTTTCAAGGACGATGCAACCGAAGTCCGAGCAGGTTTTGAATGCGGCGTTGGACTCGACAAGTCCAAGCGCTTCGAAGAGGGCGATGTCATCGAATGCTTCGAAGTGCAGGAAAAACGGCCTTCTCTTTAAGGGATGCTGAGGGATTGCAGCCGGAATGACATGAGTCAGCGCACCGTCAGAGTAAACGAATTGATCAAGCGGGAGGTCAGTGATATTCTGCACACCCGCTTCCGGAGCGAATCGGTGTACATCACTATTACCGATGTCGAGGTCGCTCCGGACCTTCGACGCGCGCGTGTCTTTTACTCGGTCATCGGAGACGAGGCCCGGGTTCGGGAGTCCCAGGTGTGGCTGGACGGCAGCCGCGAGGAGATACGCCGTTTTCTCGGCCGGCGAATTGTTCTGAAGTTTCTGCCCCACCTGAGCTTTCACAACGATCCGTCAATTGAACGGGGCATGAACCTGATCAACCTCCTCGACGAACTCGAGGAAAACGAGGGCGGTCCGGACAAATAGGATCCCATGTACTTCGAGCAGCTTTCACCCGCTTTCGGGACTTTCGTCGACTCTGTGCGGGAAAAGAAAGTGGTGGTGGTGGGCCATGCCCGGCCGGACGGCGACTGCATCGGGTGCCAGGTGGCCCTCGGCAGGGTGTTGCGCGCGATGGGAGCGGAGTCCGTGTGCCTCAACCAGGACCCGGTGCCCCGCCGGCTTGATTTTCTCTGCCCGGAGGAGTTTTTCGTGAAGCCCGGCGAGTGGAAACCGGAGGGACACGTAGCGGTGGCCGTCGATTGCGCCGATCCCGACCGGCCGGGAGTTGCGGTGAGGGACCTCTTGGCCGGGTTCGACGCCAACATCGATCACCATATTTCCAACACGGGGTACGCCGGGCTCAACCTCGTCGACAGTACGTCCGCAGCAACCGCCGAGATCCTGGCGGGACTGTTCCTCGACAACGGTTACCCGATCGATCCAATCACCGCCCTGGGCCTGTACGTCGGGATCGCAACGGACACCGGGCAGTTTCGTTTTCCCTCCACGACACCGCGGGTCTTCGAGATTTCCGGCCGCCTGCTGCACCTGGGTGCCGATCCCGCCCGGGCTTCACGGTGCCTGTATGAGCGAGAGTCCCTGGAGAAAATGAAACTGCTCGAGGCCTACCTTTCCAGTCTGAGGCTCGAGTGCGGGAACCGGGTTTGCCTGGGGGTGCTGCCGCAGGATGTTTTCCGGAAAACCGGCGCCGGACCCGACGATACCGAGGGACTCGTCGATTACGCGCGCTCTATCGACGGCGTCGATATCGGGGTCATTCTGGAAGACAGGGGCGTTGAGATTAAAGGGAGCTTCCGGGCGAAGGACCCGCGCTACCGGGTGTGCGATCTTGCCCGGCACTTCGGCGGCGGCGGTCACGATTGCGCCGCCGGATTTACGGTTGAAATGCCTTTCGACAGCTTTTACCCGAACTTGCTTAAGGTTCTCCTGGAGCACTTCCGGGAGGTCGATTCAGGCGGCGACAAACAGGAAACTGACGGTGGAAAATAAGGATTTCGAGGGCATTCTGCTGATTGACAAACCGAAGGGCGTCACTTCGCACGATGTGGTGTCGCGTCTGCGGCGGAAGTTGAAAATGAAGCGTATCGGCCATGCCGGCACACTTGATCCGATGGCGACGGGACTGCTGCTGATGCTCATCGGAAAAGCAACGAAGGCGTCCCAGTTTTTGATCAGCCTGGATAAGGAGTACGAGGGAGCGGTTCGTCTCGGTCAGACCACCAACACCCAGGATGCGGAGGGGGAGATCATGGTCGAGTCTCCGGTCCCGGAACTGACCGAAGAGGACATTCGCCGGCAAATGGAATCCTTTGTCGGCGACCAGTACCAGGTGCCGCCCATGCATTCGGCCATCAAAGTGGACGGCGTTCCCTTGTACAAGATGGCGCGAAAGGGAAAGGAAATTGTTCGCGAACCCCGGTTTATTCGCGTCTCCCTCTTCGAGCTTCTGGCCGTCAATTTACCCGATATGGAGTTTCGTGTCGCCGCGTCAAAGGGGTTTTACGTGCGCACGCTGGCGCACGATTTCGGCGCCCGGATCGGGTGCGGCGGTCACCTCGTCCGGTTGCGTCGCACCACCGTCGGGACGTTTTCCCTCGCCGAGGCTCTTCCGCTGGAGGAGGTCGAAGCGCTCGCCCCTTCCGGGATTGAGAAGCGGTTGCTTCCCGTCAGCCGGGTTGTTCCCAGTCATGCCTTATGAAGTTTCCCGTGAAAGTTCGATCCCTGGATGGAATTGACCTTGAAGGCCGGCCGCTTCACCTCGCGATTGGAATGTTCGATGGCGTACACCTGGGGCACCAGAGCGTGATCGAGGCGGCGGTCCAGTCGGCACGGCGCGAGACCGGTATCGCCGGCGTTCTCACTTTCCAACCCCATCCCAGCGTCCTGTTCCGTCCCGAAAATCCGACCCGGCTCATCATGAACGCCGCCTGCAAGGCACGGCTTTTTCACGCGCTGGGAGCCGATATCGTGATCGAGCAGCGCTTCGATCCGGCCTTTGCTTCGATTTCTCCGGAGGAATTCATTCCCTATCTCGTCGAGCGCCTGCCGACATTGAAATCGATTTATGTAGGCGAGAACTGGCGGTTCGGAAAGGGGCGCGCGGGCGATGTCTCCCTGCTGGTCAAAGAGGCGCTGCGCCGCTCTATCAACGTGGTGAGTATTCCCCGCCTTTACTGCAACGGCAAGGCGATCAGCAGCAGTCGCATCCGCGAGTGCCTGGCTTGCGGGCATCTTGAGGAAGCGAATTCATTGCTTGGATACAGCTATTTCAGCGAAGGCCAGGTGCGCGAGGGCCGGCAGTTGGGCAGGAAGTTGGGCTTTCCGACTCTCAACCTTGAATGGGCGGGCGATCTGCGGCCGCGTTTCGGCGTTTATGCGGTGCGCATTGCCGCCGCCGATGCCGTGGAGGCCCACGGTATTCCGGCATCGGGCTTGTCATGCCCGAGGGTTCCCGCAGTGGCGAATTTCGGTATCCGGCCGACCGTGACGAACGAGAGTGAGGCCGAACCTGTTCTGGAAGTGCATCTGCTCGGGGACTCCTGCCCTTTCGGCCCGGGCGACCGGGTGTTTGTCGAATGGCTCTCTTTTCTGCGCCCCGAAAATAAATTTGAGAGCACCGATGCCCTCAAGCGACAAATCGCTCGGGATTGCGAGGACGCCCGTCGCTGTCTCAATGAAGGAGATTGAACTGGCGGGGCCGGGACGGCCGCGTTGACAAAACGGCTCCTACACCGGTCCCTTGACCTTCTGGTGCACCGGCCTGAGATTGAATGATTCCCGGTGGCTTAACTCTGACTCTGAAGCAACCGGACTCTGCTCCTGGCTCGCCCGCTCAATCAGGCTTTCCACCCTCTGGGAAAATGTCCCGAAAGCAAAAGGCTTTCTGAGGAAATCCGACCGTTCGTCCAGCCCCCGCTCGATACTTCCCATCGAAGGCGAGTAACCGGAAATGAAAAGGATGGGCAACTGCGAGTCGGTGGCCCGGACATGCCGTGCCAACTCCATTCCGTCCATTCCGGGCATCCGAATGTCCGTGATCATCACCTCGAAGCGGGCGTGCCCTTCGCGTTCAAGGACCTCAAGGGCTTCATAGCCGTTCTGCGCAACAGTGGCTTCAAATCCCATCTGCTTGAGCAACACGCAAAGCAGCCCCCGCAGGGCCGCGTCATCATCGACCAGCAACGCGTGTCTTGGGTGGCCGGTATCTCCGTCGTACGTCCTCATTCTCTAACGAGGTTATCATTTTTTACGAGCGGAAACAATAGGGGGCGGCCCTATCCGGACGTAAGAGAAACACGTCTTCAGGGTGTGGGGTCTACACGTATTAGTCCGGATTTTTCAATACTTCGCGGATCGCCTCGAGGGTCTTTCCGACCGCACCCCGGTTGGCGGCGTGCCAGTTGCGCGCGTTTGCGGCGATCTCGCGCCGCCGGTCCGGGTCCTTCAGCAAGCGCAACGCCTGTTCGGCGAGATCGACGTCGTCGCCGACCACCACCGCGGCGTCGGAATCGACCAATTGGCGGGCGAGGGTGCGGAAATTCGTCATGTAGGGGCCGTAGAGCAATGCCTTGCCGAAGGCGGCTGCCTCGATCGGGGTCTGTCCTCCATCTCGTTGATGCCGCGGGGACAGGGACTTTCCGATGAACGCGACGTCCGCGAGTTGAGTGAACAGCAGAAGTTCTCCCGTGGTGTCGGCGACGGCGACCTCAACCGGCTGTTCCGCCGGGCCGGCCGTCCGGAAATGGGAGCGATAGGAGAACTCCCCGAGCGTTTTCCGGATTTCCTCGCGGCGTTCCATGTGGCGGGGAACGATGAGAAGCTGGCACTCGAAACCGGCTTCATGCGCTTTCTGAAGGAGCCGTAGCAGCGCCGCTTCTTCTCCCGGCCAGGTGGAGGAGCCCAGAATCAGGGGCGGAAACGTCTCCTCTCTCCCAGGACCGGTGGTGTACAAGCCGATTTCCCGGCGCAATTGGCGGATTTGTTCGTCGTTCAGGACGGGCTCCAGGTTGACGTCGAGCTTGATGTTTCCGGAGGTTTCGACCTTCGACGGCTCTGCGCCGAGCTCGATGAATCGATCGGCGTCGGCATCGGAGGCGGCCAGGACGCGAGTGAATTTCCCAAGAAGCCGTGCCGTGAGGAAGGAAAGGGCCGAGAGGCGTCCGAACGAGCGGTCGGAAACGCGGGCGTTGATCAGGATGAACGGGACACCGCGCGAAGCCGCCTGGTGAAGGTGTTCGGGCCACAGCTCCGATTCCATCAGGAGGCAGAGGTCCGGCCGGACACGATTCCAGGCCCGCCGGCTGAAGGGCCAGAAATCCAGGGGAAAATAGGCCAGGCCGACGAGCCGGTTGCGGTAGCGTTCCCGCGCCAGCGCATACCCGGTGCTGGTGGTGGTGGTGAGAAAAACCTCCGTTCCGGGATCTTTGTTCAATTCTTTAAGAAGGGGAGCGGCGGCGAACACTTCCCCCACGCTGACCGCCTGCAGCCAGACACGGCGTACGCCCTCTTTCTTCGGGGGCAGATCCTGAAGAGCTCCGAAACGCGTACCGAAGCCTTCCCGGTAACCTCCCCGCCGCTTCATGCGCAGCGCGTAACGCGGAAGCAGGATCGCCAGCAGGGGAAGGAAGAGAATGCGGTAGGCCCATATCATGATAACAGGAGTACGGTAATGACAATCGCGGCCGGGCTTAAAGCCTGTTTTCGAGGGAAATCGGGACTCCGCTGTTCGAGTGTTCAGCTCCGCTTCAGCCCGGCGGCCACGACAGCCGACGGCCGGCCAGCATGTGGATATGCAGGTGGGGAATGTCTTCGCCGGCGTTCTTCCCGTTGTTGACCACGAGACGAAAGCCGTCGGCGAGCTGCAGTTTGTTTGCCAGTTCTCCTGCCGTCAGAAACAGGTGGCCGAGGAGGTCCCGGTCGTCGGCCGAAGCCTCGCCCATCCTGGGAATGGGCTTCTTCGGAATGATCAGCAGGTGGACCGGCGCCTGGGGGTTGATGTCGTGAATGGCGATACAGCGATCATCTTCATGCTCGATCCGGGACGGGATTTCCCGGTCGATGATTTTGCTGAAAAGGGTCTTCTCGTTCATGCGGGAGATACTAAAGTTGAATGGGGGAACGGGCAAGCACCGGATAGGATCCGGGGTCAGCCCGCGTGCCTCATTCGATTAACTCAACGATTATGAATGATTTGTAACTGTTCAGTGCAGGTGAAATAAAGTTTGCCAATCAACGGGGATTTCCCTTTTCGTAATGCAGGCTACAAATTTGAACGTATAGACCGTATTTTATGGCAGAGTTAACAGGAAATTGCTTGGTCGCCCAGTCCGGGGGGCCTACCTGCGTGATTAATTCGAGCCTCGCCGGGGCCGTCTCGGAAGCGCTCAATTATGAGTGCATCGAGGAAATCTACGGAGGGTTGAGCGGGGTTTTGGGAATCCTCAACGAGGAGTTCGTGGATCTTGCCGCCGAATCCCAGCAGACAATTCGCGGTTTGCGTTACACGCCGGGCGCGGCCCTGGGGACCTGCCGCTACAAGTTGAAGAAGCAACAGGATTTTGACCGGATTCTTCAGGTTTTTGAAGCGCACAATATCCGCTACTTCTTTTACGCGGGCGGCAACGACTCCCAGGATTCGGCGGATAAGATTTCGAAACTGGCCGACCAGCGCGGCTACGATCTGCGCGTGATCGGGATTCCCAAGACGATCGACAACGACCTGGTGCACACCGACCACTGTCCGGGATACGGAAGCGTGATCAAGCACATCTGCACCACCGTTCGAGAGACGGCCTGCGACAACGCGGCGATGGGGCAGGGGGATTTTGTGTCCATCCTTGAAGTGATGGGGCGCAGTTCCGGCTGGATCGCCGCCGGCGCGGCCCTGGCCAAGGGGAGGGACCAGCCGCACGATCCGCCCCACCTGATCTACCTGCCCGAAGTGGCGTTCTCGCCGGAAAAATTCGTCGAAGACGTGCAGCGGGTGCTGCGGAGGGAGAAGTATTGCCTGATCGTGGTCGGCGAAGGCCTCGTCGATAAGGACGGGAACTACGTTTCGACCACGTCCGCCGGGACGGACAGCTTCGGGCACGCTGCGTTGGGCGGCGCCGGCGATTACCTGAGGAATCTTCTCGAAGAGAACGTTTCGGGGATAAAAGCGCGTGCCGCCAGGCTCGGTTATATCCAGCGCGCCGCCGCCAGCCATCTTTCCAAGACCGACAGCGACGAGGCTTTTCTCGTCGGCCAGGCCGCCGTTCGCGCGGCCATCAACGGCGAGACCGATAAAATGGTCACCCTGCTCCGCGGCGATTCGGAACAGTACACCTGCGAAACCGGTTTGGCACCGCTGGCCGAGGTGGCCAACGGGGTCAAGGAACTGCCCAGGGACTGGGTGCATGAGGATGGGGTGAGTATGAACCACCAGTTCTATAAATACGCCCTGCCCCTGATTCAGGGCGAGGTCCCTATCCCCTATGAAAACGGGCTGCCCCAGTTCGTTAAGCTCAAGAAGGAACGAGTGAAGAAGCGCTTGGAAGCGTATTCGGTCGAGTAGTGCAGGTGGCCGCTTCCCGCCGGCCTGTCGGCCGGTGATGAAGTCGTATTCCGCCTCCCCGGATTAACCGGTCCGGTTGAAGGACTTGCGGGTGAGCGACTCGCAGCGCGGGCGCAGTCCTACTGAAGTCGATGATTTCATCAAATTGATGAGTCACTCATCGCGTCTTCTCCGTCGATCTCGAGCTATCCCGCGGCCGCGGGAGCGTCGACGCTCCGTCACGCCAGCGCCTCGTGCAGGGTGACGATGCTTCCGGTCATGGAGCGGGCGCGTACCTCGCGAAATCCGGCGGATTCGATTTCCGCGGTGATTCGCGCCGCCGGAGGAAAGCCTTCAATGGAGGTGTTGAGGTAGCGGTATGCGGCTACGTCGCCGCTGATCCAGCCGGCCAGGCACGGCAGGACATGCCGGAGGTAGGGAAAATAGAAAGGCCGGATCCAGCGGGCGGGCTGGGTGAACTCCAGTACGAACAGGCGGCCGGTGTCCGGTTTGAGGCAACGGCGCATTTCTCGAAGTCCCTTTGCCCGGTTGGCCAGGTTGCGCAGACCGAATGAGATCGTTACGGCGTCGGCTGAACCGTCGTCCAGAGGCAACTCCAGGATGTCGCCGAAGGCGAAGTTCAAATTCGGACAGGAGGCGCGGCGCTGTTTTTTCTTTTCGGCTTCCTCGAGCATCGGCCGGCAGAAGTCGAGTCCGACGATCTCGACTTCATCGGTCAGAGCCCGGCGGAGCGCGAAGGCGACATCGCCGCTGCCGGTGGCGAGGTCCACCACCCGCGACGGATTCGAGGCCGTGACGGCGCGAACGAGATTCCGGCGCCACCAGACGTCGATGCCGCCGGTGAGGAGGTGATTCACCAGGTCGTAGCGTCCGGCGATTCGGCCGAACATACCGCTCACCGCCGCCGGATCCGGACCGGCGGTGGATGGGTGATGCGTGCGGGGGTCTTCGCTCATGAGGGGGGCCGGGTTTCAGGTTTCTGACGCGGGTTCCCCCTCCGCCAACCCGCATGAAAAGGGGAGTGTCACAGGGAAAACCATTCCGCATCCGCAACGGGATGTTTCCCCCGCAAGGTTACCGAAAAGCCGCTTCATCACCGAAATCTCGACTGTGCCGCGCGCTCATTCCTCCCCGCGGGTAATCCTTCCAGCTGAATGGTGGTAGCTCTGCAGCACCCATTGGGACAATTCCCGGTCCGGGTTTTTCGCCGTGTTGGCGCTGATGTTGAAACGGGTCTGGCCGGTGTTGCGGGCGATCAGTTTGAGACCGTGCTGGAAATCGCGAAACCGGCTTTCGCAAAGGGCGCGCATGGTCTTTTCGGTCTGGAGGCTTTCTTCGACCAACTGGCTGACCGCGTCCTCCTCGAACACCAGCTCCATGCCGTGCTCCTTGTAAAAGCGGTCGGCAAAGCGGTCGATCTCTTCACGAAGAAGTTGCTGCTGGGAGGATTGGTTATCCTGGAGGAGCGCCTTGAGGGTGCCCTCCGGGTCACTGACCGTTTGCGCGTCAACGACGATCTTCTTGATCGACGTGGACGGCAGTTCGTACTTGAAGCTCCGGAAAATCTTTTCGAGCACGGTCATGAGTCCCCGTGCCCCCGTCTTTTCGCTGTCGGCCCGCGCGGCGATCTCGGCAATCGCGTTCGGCGCGATCTCGCATTCAATTCCGAAGCCGCGAAAATCGGTCTTATACTGTTCGAGTATGCTGCCTTCCGACTGGGCCAGGATCTCTTCGAGATCACTGGCGGTGAGCGGTGAACAGGCGATGCGGATGGGAAGCCGGCCGACGAATTCGGGCTCGAAGCCGAAATCGATGAAATCCGAGGTTTCCGCCCGCGCGAGGTACTCGGTGGCGGTCTTTTCCGAGGAACCGCCCGGTTGGGCGAAACCGATCTGGCTGCTCTCGATGCGCTTCTTGATGTTCTCTCCCAATGTGCCGAAGGCCCCGCTGACAATAAACAGGATGTGACGCGTGTTGATCGTGCGTTTGCCGGCTTCGCCGCCCCGTTGCATCTCCATCATGGCCTGCATTTGACCCATGATGTCGGTCTGGCTGTTGCGGTTGACTTCGCTCTCCTCCATCAACTTCAGCAGGTTGATCTGCACGCCCCGCCCGGAAACGTCCCGGGCGCCCTGCTTCCCCTGGGCGGCAATCTTGTCGACTTCGTCAATGTAAATGATCCCGTATTCGGCCAGATCCACATTGCCGTCGGCAGCCTTGACCAGATCGCGGACCAGGTCTTCCACGTCGTGACCGACATAGCCGGTTTCGGAAAACTTCGTGGCGTCCGCCTTCACGAAGGGCACCCCGATGAGTTTGGCGATGCAGCGCATGAGGTAGGTCTTGCCGACTCCCGTGGGGCCGAGCAGCAGAATGTTCTGCTTGGCGTACTCCTTGGCGGCCAGGTCCGGCTTCTCCAGGCACTGGCGGACATGGTTGTAGTGGTCGCAGATGGCGACCGAGAGGACCTTCTTCGCGTCGTTCTGTTGAATGACAAATCGGTCGAGGTAGTCCTTGATTTCCCGGGGTTTAAGATTAAAGTCCCGGATGCGCTGGAGGATTTCACGCTGTTTTTCCGAGGTCTTTTCCTGGGGCTCGGTTCCGGCGGAAGCCCCGGCTCCCGGGCCGGGAGGGGGCTGGCTGAAGAACGAACTCGTCCCCTGATTCCTCAGCATTTCCTGAAACTGTTTCTGCATTTCCTCGAAAGGATTCTTGTCGTCTTTGTCGCTCATAAACGGTTCTTACATAAAGTTGGATTGATGTTGACGCAATCTCTAGAACATGAGAGATTTATCTACAGTCGCCAAAAAGTGGCTGCGAATCTGTATTTTATATCGGCGAGGAGTTAATATGGCTGAGAATCTAACCAAACGCGATATCGTTCTCAAAATATACCAGAAAACGGGATATTCCCAGAAGGAAGTCCGGGATACGGTACAGATGACTCTGGATGCGATTGCGGAGGCATTGAGCGAGGGAAGAAATGTCGAGTTGCGCAATTTCGGGGTTTTCGAGGTGCAGAAGCGGAAGGCCCGCGTCGGCCGGAACCCCAACAAGCCTGACAAGGACGTCATTATCCCGACCCGGGCGGTCGTCAAGTTCAAGGCCGGCAAGATCCTGAAGGCTCGGCTGAAGAATCTGGACCTCGAATTGCTCGAGCACTGACCGTTTTCGGCAATGTTTGAACGTTTGCCTGGATTCAGGGATTTTTATCCCGAGGAATGCGCTGTTCGTAATCACCTGTTCCGCGCCTGGCGCTCCGCCGCCCGGCGGTTCGGCTTTTCCGAGTACGACGGGCCCCTCCTTGAGTCCCTGGAGCTTTTCCGGGCGAAGTCCGGAGACGAGATCGTCGAGCAGCTTTTCAGTTTCACCGACCGCGGCGGCCGGGAAGTGGCCCTCCGGCCCGAGTTGACACCCTCCCTGGCGCGGCTGGCCGGCGCCCGCGCGCAGTCCCTGAAAAAACCGGTCAAATGGTTCGGGATCGGTGAACAGTTCCGCTACGAGCGCCAGCAGCGGGGACGGTTGCGTTCGTTTTACCAGTTCAACGCCGACATTCTCGGCGAGCCCGGCCCGGCGGCGGAGATTGAATTGATCGCCCTGCTGATTCACAGTTTCACCAGCTTCGGCCTCGGAGCCGCGGATTTTGCCGTCCGCCTGAGCGACCGGGACTTGTGGCTGTTCTACCTGAGGGGGATGGGGCTGGACGAGGAGGCCTGTGCCGGTGTCCTGTCGGTGATCGATAAGATGGGCCGGGAGCCGGAGGAGAAAACGCTCGAAAAGCTCGAGCCGTACTTCGGCGAGGCACGGGCCGATTTCATGGGTAAAATTGCCTCCCTCCGGGACCTCAAGTCCCTTGAGGACATGCGGGAATTCCTGCTCGCGCACACGACCGACGGTGCCCTGCGCGAGGGCATCGAGCAACGCCTGGCCCAGTGGCGGACGCTCCTCTCCGGGCTCGAGGCCATGGGGTTGGGCGAGTTTATCCGGATCGATCTGGGCATCGTGCGGGGGCTCGCCTACTATACAGGGTTTGTTTTCGAGGCTTTCGACCGGGCGGGCGAGCTGCGGGCCCTCGCCGGAGGCGGGCGGTACGATCACCTCATTGAAAAACTTGCCGGCCCCGAAATGGCCGCCGCCGGGTTTGGGATCGGCGATGCGACCCTGTGGGAGCTGCTGGAATCGAAGAAACTGCTGCCGCGCTATGTCGAGGCCGCCGATCTCTACGCTGTCATCGAGGGCGAAGCCGCGCGCGAGGCCGCTTTCCGCGATGTACGGGCTCTTCGGGAGGCCGGCTTTCGGGTGGAGTACTCGTTGAAGCCGCTGGCCTTTGGGAAACAATTCAAGTTGGCGGCTTCCAGCGGCGCCCGCCTGGCACTGATCTACGGATCCGAGGAGATTGCCAACGCCACGGTCAAAGTCCGCAACCTCCAGGACCGGAGCGAAGAAGCCGTGCCTGCCGGCCGCCTGGCTGCTTTTATCCGGGAATTCTTCAGCGGGTAGCGGGAACGGGCGGACTTCCGCGCATTACTCTCCGCCCCAAGGCCAAACAAGGAAAAACGAAACCCGGGTTTTGTCGTTCGCGCCCGGGCAGGGCCGGGGATTTCTAGAGTTGCCATATTTCCCTGCTTCTGCAGCACTGGTTTGTTTAACAACCAGACGATTATGAAAGTACTAGTAGCCGATAAGATTGCACCGAGCGGGGTAGAGTATTTGCGCAAACAGCCGGAAATCGAAGTGGTGGAGGCCTACGGCTCCTCGCCGGAGGAAATCCTCGAACTTGTCAGGGATGTCGAGGCCGTCATCGTCCGCAGCGAGACGAAGATCACCAGGGAGGTCATGGAGGCGGCCCCATTGCTCAAGGCTGTGGGCCGCGCCGGCGTCGGGGTGGACAATATTGACGTCGAAGCGGCCACGAACCGGGGCATTATTGTCATGAACACCCCCGGCGGCAACACCGTGGCGACTGCGGAGTTGACCTTTACCCACCTCCTGTGCGGGGCGCGGCCGGTTCCGCAGGCCTACGCCTCCATGCGTGACGGCAAATGGGACCGCAAGGCGTTTTCGGGGACCGAGCTCTTCCGCAAGACCCTGGGCATCTGCGGCGTCGGCCGCATCGGCGCCGAGGTCGCGCGCCGGGCGCAGGCCTTTGGAATGAAGGTGTTGGCCTACGACCCCTACCTCGCGCCCAGCCGGGCGAAGTCGCTGGATGTTGAGCCGGTGGATCTCGACACCCTTGTCCGCCAGTCGGACTACGTGACGGTGCACATGCCGAAGACCGAACGGACGGCCAACCTGATCGACGAGGCGGCCTTTGAAAAGATGAAGGACGGGGTGCGCATTTTCAATTGTGCCCGCGGCGGGCTGATCAAGGAGTCGGCGCTTCTCGAAGCTCTCAAGTCCGGCAAGGTCGCCGCGGCGGGGCTCGACGTGTATGAAACGGAGCCGCTGCCCGAGGACAGCGGGTTCCGGAAGCTTTCGAACGTCGTTCTGACCCCGCACCTGGGCGCTTCCACCCGGGAAGCCCAGGAGAACGTCGGGGTCGAAGTCGCCGAGTCGATTCTCGAGGCGCTTGCCGGCGGGGTCATCATGAACGCGGTGAATATGCCCTCGGTGGACAAGAAGACTCTCCAGGCTCTGGAGCCGTACCTCACTCTCGCCTCCAAGCTCGGAACCGTGGTGCAGCAGATATCCCCGGAGTCGATCGAAAAACTGAAGGTCACCTACTGGGGCAAGCTGGTCGATCTCGACGCGAACCCGGTGACGCGCAGTGTCATGTACGGTTACCTGCAACAGATCAGCGGAGAGAACGTCAACCACGTCAACGCCCCGGTCCTGATCAAGAGCCTGGGTATCGAGGTGGATGTGACCAAGTCCAATGTTGAGAGCGATTACACCGAGTTGATCCAGTTGGAGGCGACCAACGGCAGCGGCAGGACTTTCAGTGTTTCGGGCACGCTCATCGGCAAGACCCACATGCCCCGGATCGTCGAGATCAACGGCCGGGACGTCGAAGCGACTCCGGAAGGCACGCTGTTGCTCCTGGAGAACCGGGACGTTCCCGGCATGGTCGGTACTCTCGGCCAGATCCTGGGACGCGAGAACGTCAACATCGCCGCCATGTCCCTCAGCCGGAATGAAGTCGGAGGACAGGCGCTGACCGTGCTCGCGCTGGACAGCGAGCCGGGCAGGGAGACGCTGGACGAAATCAGCGCGCATGCTGCCATCAGCAACGTGATGCTGGTGAAGGCGTGAGTTTTTTCGATGGACGAGCTGTTGCTGATTCCCTCCGCGGCGATCTCCGGGTATCTGGCCGGGTCCATCCCGTTTGCGTACCTGGTGGCGCGCCATTATGGAGTGAACATCCTGAAGGAGGGAAGCGGGAATCCGGGAGCGACCAACGTCAAGCGCGCCGTGGGCGGGATGCAGGGAAACGCGGTCTTTGTGCTGGATTTTCTCAAGGGGTTCCTGGCCGCTGTTTGGCCCTGGTTCGCCGCGGGAGACGAGCAAACGGCGCTGGCAGCGGCGATTGTCGCCCTCGCGGCCGCGATTCTGGGGCACAGCTTTCCGGTTTTCCTGAAATTTCGCGGCGGCAAGGGGGTGGCCACCACGATGGGCGGGTTGGCGGCGATTATGCCCTTGGTCGTGATGATCGGTATGGCTGTCTGGCTGGTCGCCTTTTACCTGTCCCGCTACGTATCCCTCGCCTCGCTGTGCTTCGCGCTCAGCTTGCCGATTTCCGTTGTTATGCTTTCAGAGGTGCCGGATAATCTTTTGTTTTACTTCAGTCTCGCAGTGACCGCACTCATTTTTTATCGCCATCGAACCAATATTCGGAATCTGTTGAAAGGTACCGAACTGCGCTTCGAGCGGACGGGAGGCAAGGGGAAGGAAACGACGCGAGGTGACGGAGGGGGCTCCGGCCGGTAACCCCGATGTACTCGCCAGAAAAAATCCAGATGGGTGACGTTAAGTTAATAAAGATAGGAATCTGCGGCCTGGGTGTTGTCGGGCAGGGAGTCTGGAAGCATCTGCAGCGCAACCGGAAGCTGCTCGAGGCCCGGCTGGGAGTCAAGCTGGAGCTGGCCCGCGCGGCGGTTCGCAGGCTGGATAAAACCCGGTCCGTGAAAATCCCCGCCGATCGGCTCACCGACGATGTTATGGCGCTCGCACGGGATCCGGAGCTGGGTATCGTCTGTGAATTGATGGGCGGCACCCGGGAGGCGCGGGACTTTACCCTGGCCGCCCTCGAAAGCGGCAAAGTCGTTGTGAGCGCCAACAAGGCCCTCCTTTGCGAGCACGGCCAGGAAGTGTTCGAAGCGGCCCGGCGCGGCGGGGGGCACTTCTTCTTCGAAGCCAGTGTCGGGGGCGGCATTCCCATAATCAAGGCTCTGCGGGAGGGCCTGGTCGCGAACCGCTTCAAGCTGATTTACGGCGTGCTCAACGGCACCTGTAATTACATTCTGACGCGGATGGAAGCGGAGGGGCTGTCATTCGAGGAACTCCTGAAGCAGGCCCGCAAACTCGGGTACATGGAGGCGGATGAATCCCTCGATCTCGACGGTGTCGACACCGCCCACAAGGCCGCCATTCTCGGGTTTCTAGCCCACGGCCGGTGGGTCGCCCTGGATGAAATGCTGGTCGAGGGGATCCGCCGGGTGAGCCAGGAGGATATCCGCCAGGCGGCGGCACTCGGCTACAGCATCAAGCTTCTGGCCGTGATCACCCGTGATTTCGAAACCGACCGGATGTTCACGCGGGTGCATCCGGCCCTGATCCCGCGCAGTCGCGTGCTGGCGAATCTCACCGGCGCCTACAATGGCATTACGCTTTCAGGCGACATCGTGGGAGCCACCTCGTACATCGGCCGGGGGGCGGGCCAGGACGCCACCTCCAGCGCGGTCATCAGCGACATTGCCGACGCCGCCCTCGTCATCAAGGGCTCGCACAAGCTGCTCCTGCCCGACGAGGCAATCCGCATTCACGAGGAATCGTCGCGCCCCTGCGGCATCCTTCCTCTCGAAGAGGTCGATTCCCTTTACTACCTGCGGCTGACAGTGAAGGACGAGCCGGGAGTGCTCGCACGGGTGGCCACGGTCATGGCGGAGAACCGCGTCAGCATTGCCAGCGTGCTTCAGCGTGAAATCACCGCGGCAAAGGGTGCTTCCCTCATATTGACAACTCACCGCAGCAACGAAAAAGATATCCGCAACGCCGTACGGGAGCTGGGGGCGCTGGACAGTGCGATGGAGGAACCTTTCCTGATGCGCATTGCGGATTTTGAAGAATAGCCGGTCCTGGGCTCAGATGAACCGAAGGCTGGATTTTTAACGAATGGCTAGAATCGTCCAGAAATATGGAGGGACTTCGGTGGCCGATGTGGAGCGAATCCGCTGCGTCGCCGCCCGGGTCAAGAAATGCCACGACGCAGGCAACGACGTCGTCGTGGTGGTTTCCGCCCGTTCCGGCGTCACCAACGAGTTGATCGGCAAGGCCCGCTACCTGAATCCCGCCCCGAACGACCGGGAGATGGATATGCTCCTGGCGGTCGGAGAGCAGGAGACCATCGCGCTGACAGCGATGGCGATCCACGCGATGGGGACGCCGGCCGTTTCCCGAACCGGAGCGCAGGCTGGCATTCTCACGGACCCCGCCCATACCCGCGCGCGCATCGTCAGTATCAACGCGGACAACATCGAAGCCGCCCTTCGGGACCGCAACGTCGTCATCGTCGCCGGTTTCCAGGGAGTCAATGCCGAGGGCCAGATCACCACTCTGGGGCGCGGCGGTTCCGATCTGAGCGCCATCGCCGTGGCCAGCGCGGTCAAGGCCGATCTCTGCCAGATTTTCACCGATGTCGACGGCGTTTACACCGCCGACCCGCGTGTCGTTCCGGACGCCCGGAAGATTCCCGAGGTCAGCTACGACGAGATGCTTGAACTGGCCAGTATGGGATCCAAGGTTATGCAGGCGCGGGCGGTCGAGTTCGCCAAGAAATTCGGCGTCGTTTTTGAAGTCCGTTCCAGTTTCAACGAAAACCCGGGAACTATCGTGAAAGAAGAAATCGCTTCCATGGAAGACGTCGTTGTGCGCGGCGTCGCCGTCGACAAGAACCAGGTGAAAGTTACCGTCAGCAACATCTCCGACCAGCCCGGAACCGCGTCGCGCGTTTTCCAGGCACTGGCGGAGGCGGAGGTGAACGTCGACATGATCGTGCAGAACGTGGGCCGGGGCGGCCGCGCCAACCTGACCTTCACGGTTCCCCGCGATGAGGCCGGGCGCGCTAAGAAGGCCGTCGAAACCGCGCTCGCCACCATCGGCGGCGGCAGTGTCGACGTGACCAATGAGGTCGCGAAACTGTCCGTTGTGGGCGTCGGAATGCGGACTCATTCCGGGGTCGCGTCCACTTTGTTCACCTCGCTGGCGGAGAAGAACGTCAATATCCAGTTGATCAGCACCTCGGAGATCAAGATTTCGGTGGCGATCGACCTCGACCGGGCTGACGAAGCCGTCCGCGCCGTCCATGAGGCCTTCGGCCTCGGGTCGGGGGAAGGGGACCGGCCGTAGTCCGGCGGCTGACCGCCCGCAGCGAATTTGCGTTAAGGTTTCGGGCGGCACCTCCATACGACCGTCCCTGTCATTTCGCATCTATCAATAAGCGCCGGCAAAAATCATGCGTTACATCAGTACCAGAGGGCGGACCGGGCCCCATGGCTTTTCGCAGGCGGTGGCGGCAGGCCTGGCTGCGGATGGCGGGCTCTTTCTCCCCGAGTCCCTTCCGGATCTCGGGTCCGCACTCGGAAAATGGGAGACCCTTGGGTATCCGGACCTGTGTTACGAGTTCTTCCGGTTCTTCGCCACCGACATTGAGGCGGCAAGGCTGCGGGAGATTGTCGATGCTTCTTATCGCCGCTTCGACCATCCGGATGTCGCTCCGCTGGTGCGGTTGGACGACGACCTGTTCATCCTGGAACTTTTTCACGGCCCCACCCTCGCGTTCAAGGATTTCGCTCTCCAGCTTCTGGGCAACCTGTACGCGGAGCAGATCGCGACCAGCGGCAGAGGGATCAACGTCCTAGGGGCCACCTCGGGCGACACCGGCGCGGCCGCGATCCACGGACTCCTCGGCAAGGAGGGTGTCTCGGTGTTTGTGCTTTATCCGGACGGGCGCGTCTCGCCCCTCCAGGAGCGGCAGATGGTGTGCACCGGGGCGGACAACGTCTTCCCCCTGGCGATCCAGGGCAGTTTCGACGACGCTCAGGCGGCCCTCAAGGAGGTTTTCGCCGAGAGCGAATTCAAGGCCGAGTACCGGGTTTCGGCGGTCAACTCCATCAACCTCGCCCGCGTGCTGGCGCAGTGCGTGTACTACCTGTACGCTTGGTTCCGGCTCCCTGAAAGCAAGCGGGAACGGTGCGAGTTTGTGGTGCCGACCGGCAACTTCGGCAATGTCCTGGCGGGGTGGCTGTTGCGCGGGATGGGGGTTCCCGTCCCGGGCTTCAGGATCGCCACCAACCAGAACGACATCCTCTGCCGGCTTTTCAATACCGGGGAATACCGGGTCGGGGACGTGACCCCGAGCCTGGCGCCGTCGATGGATATCCAGGTGGCCTCGAATTTCGAGCGGTTTCTTTATTATTCGGTCGGGCGGGACGGGGAAAAGGTCCGCCGGATCATGGGGGAGCTCAAAGAGAAGGGGGAGTACCGGTTTGAGGATTTCGACCGGAACGTGTTTTCGGCCTCCAGTATGACCGATGCGGAGATTCCACAGGCGATCCGGTCGGTGTATGGGGAGTATGAATACGTGATCGACCCGCACACCGCGTGCGCCTTCAAGGCCCTTGACCCCCGACGGACCTCCGTGGTCCTCGCGACGGCCAGCCCCGCGAAGTTTCCCGAAACCATCGCCCGTGCGATCGGTTTTGAGCCCCGGCATGAGAGTCTGGAGGCCCTGAAATCGCGCCCGCTGGTCAAATACCCGATCAAGGGCCGGAAGGCGGAGATCATGGAGTTCATCCGCGCCCACGCCGCGGGTGATTGACCGGCACGGCCGCAGCGATTGACGGTTTCTCCGGGCTTGCTGTCGGGGTTATTCCGTCCCATGTTGGGCGGCGAAATGAGCCGTCTGGAAGAGCATCTCAAGCGCATTGCGGACCGCGAGGTCGAGCGCGCGATCGGGTCGCTGCCCGAGGAAGTGCAGCGCGAGGCACAGACCGTGCCGGTCGTCTTCGAAATGCGCCCCACCGACGACATGCTTGGTCCGGATATCGACGAAAACATCCTCGGGCTCTTCGTCGGCGAACCTCTGGCCGACCGGGGCGCCACGCTCGATCCTTTGCCCGCCCAAATCCTTCTCTTCCTTGAAAATCTCTGGGATTTCGTCGAAGCTGATAAAGCCCTCTTTCGGGAGGAAGTTCGGATCACCTACCTTCACGAGCTCGGGCACTATTTTGGTTGGGACGAAGACGACCTGGCCCAGCGAGACATCGATTGACTGAGCGATCATGACCCCCCGCCGCAAAGGATTTGTGCTGATCAACAGTTCGCCCGGCATGTACATCATTCATGACGAGCAGAAGAATGAGTTTGATCAACTGCGCTCCGAAGGCTGGCGCATCGCCCGGATTCGGCCCATCTGCAGCAGCCTGAGGATGAAGCTGAAGCATTTTCCTCCGGAACTCCTCCGCCACCGCGCCTACTCGTATTCTTTTTGTCTGTTGGAAAAGCCCTCGGAGGAGGGGCGGCAGGCAGGGAGGAATTCCTGAGTTTCCGGGGAGCGGTACGCAAGGGCCCCAGGTCGGCGCCGGGCGGGAACGGGATGGAACCGGACTTGCGTGCTCCGCCGAAGGTCACGAAAATACGGACCGATGAGCCGGGCCGATTCAGAATTCCTTGCCGAGCCTCCCGCCGGGAGCAAGATCGTTTTTAAGCGGAACGAGGGCGTTCACGGAACCTTTTTCATCGCGCGTGGGGGACGCTCCCTGCCGGATCTGATCGGAATCGCGGTGGCCGTGTGCTGGATCGCTCTGGTGGCCTGGGCCTCCTGGAACGCGGTGCAGGCCGGCGGGTGGCTTGTGCTCGTGTGCGCGCCGTTCTGGATGGTGGGGGTAGTGGTCGTCCACCAGATCCTGCGGTCGGTGACCGAGGAACAGAAGATAGTCCTGCACCCCGACCACCTCGAAATTGTCAAGAACAGCGCCGTCGGCACTACGCGGGAAGCGATTGGCTACGGGGATGTTGAGGACGTGGGGATGGAGAAGGACATCCCCCTGAATCCGACCGCCACCTTCCGGTTTATGAATCGCACTCGGAAGGACGGCGCGGTCAAGCGTGCCGTTCCCAGACTGGTCATCCGTTACCGTGCCCGGAAGGTCTTCGTCGCCGAGCACGTATCCGAGAGCGAGATGGAATGGTTGAGTGCGGCTCTCGGCCAGGCGTTGCAAAAGCGGGGTCGATCATGACCGGATGGCCCGTGTCCATAAAACCTGAAGACTGAAAGACCGCGGGCGATCGCCGTACCGCGGCCGGTCGTGCCCGTGGCTGTGCTCCTGGAAATCAACCCCCGGTTTTTTTACAGTACGGTCCGAAACTGCTTGAAAAAGCTGTCCCCTGCCCATCTTCTGCCTCAAACCAAACTATTATGGAAGACTTGGATCGGACTATAGAGTTTGCGGTAATCGTGGTGTACTTGCTGTTCCTGCTGGGGATAGGCCTCGCGTTTCGCCGTTTCAATGCGAACATCAGCGACTTTTTTCGTAACGGGGCGCGGGGGGCTTGGTGGCTGGTCGGCTCAAGTGCTTTCATGGCGGGGATCAGTGCCTACACCTTCACCGGCGCATCCGGGGTTGCGTTCGAGGCCGGGTGGAGCGTCGCGGTCATTTACCTTGGGAATGCCATGGGATTTCTGTTCAATTTCCTCTTTTTGGCTCCCTGGTTCCGGCAGTTGCGGGCGATCACCGCGCCGGAGGTCATCCGCTTGCGCTACGGTTTCCTGACCCAGCAGTTTTACGCGGTGTTCGGCGTGCTCATGGCCCTGCTGTCCGCCGGCCTGCAACTCTGGGCGCTGGCGATCTTTTGCTCGGCGGTCTTCGGATTCGAGGTCTGGCACGTGATCCTGGTTATCGGGGCCGTTGTTGTCTTTTATTCGACCACAGGCGGCAGTTGGGCGGTCATGGCGACCGACTTCGTGCAGAGCCTGGTCATGATTCCGATGACCGTGCTCATCACTGTCCTGTGCCTGATCGAAGTCGGCGGGCTGGCGGGTTTCGGTAGCCTGATCAATCAGGCCGGGTTGAGTTCCGACTTCAGGCTGATCAACGCCTCGGGCGATTTTTCCCTGGAACGCTTCACCTGGATCTGGGCCGCAGCGATGTTCCTGAAGCAAACCGTCGAACACAACACGATTACCGCGGCTCAGCGCTACTTCGCCGTGAAGGACGGGCGGCAGGCGCGCAAGGCGGCGCTGCTGGCGTTCTTTATGATGAGCCTTGGCTCGTTCTTCTGGTTCATTCCCCCCATGGTGGCGCGGTTGCTCTACGAGGAGGATGTCATGGCCGCAGGGGAGGCGTTGAATGTTCCCGCCGAAGCCGCTTTTGCCGTGGCGAGTTTGAAGCTGCTGCCGCTCGGCCTCACCGGGATGATTGTGGTGGCCATGTTCGCGGCGACCATGAGTTCCATGGACAGCGGGGTGAACCGCAACGCCGCGATCTTCGTGCGCGACCTTTATCCGGCGATATGCAGGGTGTTCCGTTTGCGGGGATTCGGGGATTTCGGCCTCCTGGTCATGGGACGGATCTTTTCAGTGTTTTTCGGAGGGACCATTATACTGATGGCCTTGTACTTTGCCCTGGTCGGCGGGCGGGGAATGTTCGATGTCATGCTCGATATTGGGGCGATGCTCGGTGTGCCTCTGGCGGTCCCGATGTTGATGGGGCTCTTTATCAAACGCGTGCCGCCGTGGGCGGCGGTCTTTTCGGTGCTCTGCGCGTTCGTGCCCTCCATCATCGGATCGGTCGGGGAGGAGGTCTGGAACTTCCAGACCAAGGTCCTTGTGAACATGGGGGTTGGTGCGGCCGGCTTCCTGTTGACTATTCCGTTCTGGGGGAAAGTATCCCAGGATTACCGTCAGCAGGTGGACGATTTTTTCGAGCGGATGTACCGGCCGGTGGATTTCGAGAAGGAGATCGGCGGAGCCAACGACCTGAGTCAGCTCGCCCTGGTGGGGGGGTTCACCATAGCGGTGGGAATGTTCGTGCTGGGACTCCTTCTGCTTCCCAACCCCTGGACCGGGCGGCTTGCCATCTTTATTGTGGCCGCGACCATCATCGGTATCGGCCTTCTCATGACACTCGCGGGCAAGCGCGGCCGGCGGGCCGAACGCGAACGGGATCGCGAGCTGGCAAAGGAGCGGGACCGATAGGACTGCCGGCGCTCCGTTGCCGGCTGGTTGCCGCATTCTCTGGCGGATTCGAGGCCGCGAATCGGGACCTGTTTTATGCATGGATTGGCCGGGAGGCTGTGTGAATTGGCATGGAGCGGCGCCCTGTTGTCGCGAAACCCGAAAGGTCAATTCCGCAAGAGATGCGCAGCCTCGCGCAATTGCGGCGGGGGAAAGCATCCGTCCATTCTGGTAGGCTGGTACCCGCGGCAGCCGAGCGCGGAAGAAACCGGCTATTCGAATCCACAATCCAGTAACGAAAGGAAGAGCCATGAAGACGAAAAATTTCCCGAATTTCGGGAAGAAGGTTTGTGCTTTGGCACTGATGGGCGGGTTGGTATTCTCAACGGCACTCCTGTCCGAAAACGGCAACCTCGAGGGGAAAAAGGTGGCGGTCATTATCGCCGAGGGTTTTCACGATGCGGAAACTCTTTCTCCTGTTTTCCACCTGCGCGCACACAACGTACAGGCGGTATTTCTGAGCACCGCCAAAGGACGGATTTCGGCTTACAACAGCGGAGTGGTCATTGATATTGAAACCACTTTGGACGAGGTCCGGGCGCTTGATTTTGATGCGGTCATCCTTCCGGGGGGACGCGCGCCGGCAAGTCTCAGGGAGGATCAGAACGTCCTCCGGTTTGTACGGGATTTTTCCGAGACAGGAAGACCCATTGCGGGAATTTGTCACGGGCCGCAGGTCCTGGCTTCGGCGGGGGTCGTTGAAGGCGTCGAATTGACCGGATTCAGGGGCATTGAGGACGAGATGAAGGAAGCCGGTGCGAATTTCGTCGACCGCGAGGTCGTAATTGACGGACAATTCATTACCAGTCGTCTTCCGGGAGACCTTCCGGCGTTCAATCAGGCTATTGTCGAGGGGCTGAGCAATTAAACCATTATAAGAATCGTTATGACTGACCAAACTTCACCCAACCCCGCTGATTCGGGCGCTTCAAACCAGAGGAAACTCATTCCGCCCGATCCGGCCTTTTCCGCAAACGCGCATATTCGCTCGTTCGAAGAATACGAGGAGCGTTACCGGCGTTCGATTGAAGACCCGGAGGGTTTCTGGGCGGCTATTGCGGAAACGTTTGAATGGCAGAGCAAGTGGACCAAGGTCCGGGAGGAAAGTTTCCTGGAACCGGTGTCCATCAAATGGTTCGTGGAGGGCAAGACCAACGTCTCGGTCAACTGCCTGGATCGCCACCTCGAAGACCGCGGTGATCAGATAGCCCTCTTATGGGAGGGAAACACCCCTGGCGAGGATGCGAAACTGACTTACCGGGAACTCTATGAACGGGTCTGCCGCCTTGCCAATGCCTTGAAGTCGCTCGGCATCAAGAAGGGAGACCGGGTCAGCATTTACCTGCAGATGATTCCTGAGGCCGCCGTAGCCTGCCTGGCGTGTGCACGAATCGGGGCTATTCATTCGGTTGTGTTCGGGGCGTTCAGTTCGGATGCCCTGCGCGACCGGATCGTGGATTCGGAGTGCAAACTCCTGATCACCCAGGACACCGCGGTCCGGGGAGCGAAATCGGACATTCCGATGAAGGCCAACGGCGACAAGGCGGTGGGGCAGTGTCCGAGTATCGAGAGCGTGATTGTGGTGAAGCGGACGGGCCATGAAGTTTCCATGACCCAGGGGCGCGATCACTGGTACCATGAGTTGGTGGAGAAGGCCGAAGCCGAGTGTGAACCCGAGTGGGTTGATGCCGAAGACCCCCTTTTCATTCTTTACACCTCCGGGTCCACCGGAAAACCCAAGGGGGTCGTTCATACCACCGGCGGGTACATGGTTTATACCGCGACCACCTTCAAATACATTTTCGACTACCACCCCGGCGATATCTGGTGGTGTACGGCCGATATCGGCTGGATCACCGGGCACAGCTACATTGTCTACGGTCCGTTGGCCACCGGCGCGACCTCGGTCATGTTCGAGGGTGTTCCAACCTACCCCGACGCGGGCCGTTTCTGGGATGTCGTGGACAAATACAAGGTCACCCAGTTCTACACCGCTCCGACGGCGATCCGCACCCTGATGAAAGAAGGGGAGGAGCCCTTCAAGGGACGCGACCTCTCCAGCCTCAAACTGCTGGGGACCGTGGGCGAACCCATTAACCCTGAAGTCTGGCTCTGGTACCGGGAGCACGTCGGGCGCGGAAGGACTCCGATTGTGGATACGTGGTGGCAGACCGAAACGGGAGGGATTCTGATTACGCCGCTTCCGGGCGCCCATTCCCTCAAGCCGGGCAGCGCCTCGCGCCCGTTCTTTGGGGTGGAGCCGGTTATTGTGGACGACCACGGGAAAGAGGTCGCCGCGGAGGAGTCGGGTAAACTATGCATGAAATCCTCCTGGCCGGGAATGATGCGCACCACATGGGGAGATCACGAACGGTTTGTCCAAACCTATTTCAGCGCCTATAAAGGCCTTTACTTCAGCGGCGACGGGTGCAAGCGAGACGCCGACGGTGATTATTGGCTGCTCGGGCGGGTCGATGATGTGATCAACATTTCCGGTCACCGCCTGGGTACCGCCGAGGTCGAAAGCGCTCTTGTTTCACATCCGGCCGTGGCCGAAGCCGCGGTCGTTGGATTTCCCCATGACATCAAGGGGCAGGGGATTTATGCCTATGTGACTTTGAGGACGGGTAACGAAGGCACGGACGACCTGAAGAAGGACCTGGTCCGGCACGTTCGTTCCGAAATCGGACCGATTGCGACGCCGGATGTGATTCAATGGGCGCCCGGGCTTCCCAAGACCCGTTCCGGAAAGATCATGCGCCGGATCCTGCGCAAGGTAGCCGAGGGGGAGCCGGACAAGGTCGGAGACACCTCCACTCTCGCGGATCCGTCGGTGGTGAAAGACCTGGTGGCCAACGCGGAGAAGCGCCGGCAATAGTGCTCCGTCAGTGGTCCTCCCGGGGATTGAGGCGGTAGACGACGTGGTAGACCAGGGCGACCATGAAGGTGCCGCCGACGATGTTCCCGAGCGTGACGGCAAGGAGGTTCTTGAGAAAAGCGCCGAAGGTCAGCGCCTCAATGCCCGCCACGGTTATCTCCGGGTGGACGAGCTGCATTAACATTGCCCTGGGAATGAAATAGAGCGTCGCCAGAACGTGTTCGAGGTTCAGCGCTCCGAGCGCGGAAAGAGGCAGCATTAACGCGAGAATTTTGTCGGTCACGCTGCGCCCCTCCATGGAAATCCAAACGGCAATGCAGACAAACAGGTTGCCCAAAACGCCAAGAAAGAAAACCTGGCCGAAGGGGAGGGTGACCTTTTGGACCGCGATTTCCAAAGCGCGTTTTCCGAGCGCTTCCTCGTTCATCCCGGGCAGGCCGGAATAAACAAACACTAAAGCCAGGCCGAAGGCACCGATTCCGTTGGCCGCCAGAATCAAAAGCCAATTGCGCAGCAAGTCGAACGCGGAGATCTTTCGGGCCGCCCAGCTCATGACCAGCAGGTTGTTGCTGGTAAATACTTCCGTGCCGGAAAGAATGGCTATAACGTATCCAATCGCAAATACGATTCCGCCGAGCACGCGGATTCCCGGTTGCAGAGTGTCGGGCCCGGCCCCGGCCGTGACCAGGGTGAAATAGAGACCGCCGAGCCCCACAAAGCCACCGGCAAGGATGCCGAGCATGGAGGTTTCAATGAAGGGAGCGCGCGCTTTGCTCACGCCGACATCTTCCACCTTGCGTGCCACCTCCCGCGGAGAGAAAGCATCCGAACCGTAGATCTCAGGCATGAACCGAACCTTACCCGTCCTTTGGTGCATCCGCCAGATAAATCAGGCAAGGCATACCAGTCGAAATAGCCGGCTTGTTGCCGCGACGAACGGTTGCGGCAAGGCTCAACCTCTTCCTGCCTCGCTGCTGCTGCGGCGGCCGGGATCCCTTTCGGGGCGGGACTTCCGTCGTCAGTGGGCGCGGCGGACGCCGAATGGCTGTGTGCAAGCCCTGCCGCTGAGAATCAACGCGCGCCCGAACCTGGCGTCCTGCGGAACCGCGGCCCGCGACCGGAAAGGGCTACTGCTCTTCGAAATAATCGATCAGCCTGTAGGCGTTGTGATGAATGGGAGCCATTCGTTCGGTAAAGGGTTCGAACCGGTCGTAATGAGGATCGAGAATCCCTTTATTGCTGTCGTCCGCTTCGTCGCTGTACTTGAAGTACTGCCATCCCGCGACGTGCGGAGCTTCGAGGAGGCGAAGCGTGAAACCCTGGTACCAGCGGCCCCGGTCGGCCTGGGTCGGGACGATCCAGCCGGCGCCCAGTTCGTTGCGCAGACCGAAGTCTTCGGCGGCGTCCTCTCCCTTGACGTAGAACTCGGTAATGATCACCGGCGCGTCACTGTGGTCGGCCCAGCGTTGCAGGTGGCGGTCCGCCGGTTGCCAAATGTTGTAGTAATTTATGGATACGATGTCGAGGTGACGTCCCGCGGCTTCGACCACCTGAGGGATATGGGGGCCGGCGCCGTGGAGCCGGGATCCGAGGTTCATGTGATTGGGGCCGAAGCGGCGAATCGCCGCGGTGGTGATTTCGTAATAGCGATCCATGACGTGGCCCAGCCAGTCAAGGTTGTCGTCCTCGCTCACTTCATCGGCGGACACGTTGGCTCCGCGGCGCTCGCGAAACCATCGCCATGCTTCTTTCACGTTGTCTCCCAGGACGGGATCGCCGGGGTCGACCGCGAGCGTCCGTTCCAGCAAATTGCGGGGTACCGGCAGCTCGTTGTCCGTGAAGTGTCCGACGAGCCAGGGATCTTCCTCGAGTCCCGCCAGATGTTCGCGGGCGTAGTCGATGGCGAATTTCTCAAACTCCTCGTGAAACACCGGAATGGCGTTTTCGGGGTACCGAAGATGACCGTATGAGGGGCGGACCGCTTCGAGTTTTCGCCCGAAATCGCCCATGAACATCAGTGAAGTGGTGTAGGGAAGCCTGTTCTCGACGCTGTTCAGAGCCTCGATGCGCGACCAACGGCCGATCTCGTTGAATCCGAGTTCGCGCATGAGTTCCGTGGTGGCCACGGCCCAGGTTTCCGTGTCCCCGAACTTTTCCTCAAAGAGCGCTCTGGAAACTTGATGGCGGGCCGGGCGCACCGAGGTCAGGCCCATGTGGATATAGGGATACCCTTCGGGGTCGATGGTCCACCAGCGGCCGTCAATCTTTTCGGTGCGGAAGAATCCGGTGGCTTCGCGGCGGTCTCTATCCGCGGCGCCCCCGAACCGGGAGAGAGGGGACGGCGATTGCCGGACTTCGAATCCGGTGAGTTCCTCCAGTGTTCGCAGTTCCGAAGTGCTCCAGGAATCCCCGGAATCTCGTTTCCAGTTCATTTCGATGCGGTCCCCGGCTGCGTGAACCGTCGGGATCAGAACAATGAGAAAGACGAGGCCTAACGGGAGAAAGGTGGTGTGGCTCATAAAGATGAAATGGTTCAAAGGACGATGCCAGCTGTACTCCCGCTGTCGGGACGGGACAAGAGGGCCGTTATTCGAACTGTTGAAATAGCCATGTGGTCTATGGCGACAGTCGCACTTTGTCTGTTGGAGGTCAACGCGCGCACCGGTCTTCCGTGGTAGCCTGTGCTGGGCGATTACGACGGTGATTTCCCGGCAGAAGATGACCGGTGTGCCGCCGAAGTGTCCGAACATCGCAACCGGGCTTCGCTCGGCGGTCTCTTTGGCTCAATTTCCTTGCGTTTTACACGCGGGCAGGGCGATGTTTTCCGTATGAAAATCCATCTGTTGCCGGGAATCCTGGTGTCACTCGCTCTGGTCGCCTGCGCCGCCGCATCCAATGGGCAGAGTCCGGCCGACCGGTGGGAGCCGGCCATCGCCGCATTCGAGGAGGCTGACCAGGAAGCGTTTCCGCCGGAAGACGGAATCCTCTTCATCGGCAGCTCCAGTATCCGGGGATGGCGCTCACTGGAGCGGGATTTTCCCGAATACGAGGTGATCAACCGCGGCTTCGGCGGCTCCTGGGTGTCGGATTGCACGTATTTCATCGATCGGATCGTCGTGCCTTATTCCCCGAAAGTGATCGTCTTTTACGCCGGCGAGAACGATGTGAATGGCGGTACGGCTCCCGAAGTCGTCAGTGCCAATTTCGAGCGGTTCGTTCGTGAAAGCCGCGAAAAGCTGGGTGACATCCACATTGCCTTTATCTCGATGAAACCAAGTCCCAGCCGGTGGCACCTGGTTGATGCCAAGCGGGAAGGGAACGCCCTGATACGGGAGTTCACCGAAACCGATCCGAATCTTTCCTACATCGATGTCTTCGAACCGATGCTGGGAGCCGAAGGGACTCCGAGGGAGGAGCTTTTTATTGGCGACGAACTCCATATGAATGAAACGGGTTACGCCCTCTGGACGGAGATCGTCGGCGAGCACCTCGAAGAGATCGAAGCGCCGAAGAAATAAGCGGCGTTGCCGGAGAACGGCGGGCGAGGCACCCGGGGTTGCCGCCATGCGGATTCGCGGCCGCAGGAATCGTCCGGCTGGAGTCCGTCAGGAATCGGGGCGGGCCGCCAAAGGGTTGGCACGCTTCCGCCGCGTTGTCAAAAAAAACGTAAAACCACCCGGCTCGCCCTTCTTTTACTTGAGCCTCGCAAAACCCTAGGCAACTTCGGCCGGGTGTACGGATTTTCATTAACCCGAAAACGTACCCCTGTGAAACTTACCCTTGCTCCGCTCGCTTCTTTTCTCGTCGCCGCATTAACGCCCTGTTTCGCCGGACCGATCACTTCCGTGACCGACTTCTCGGCCGATGAAGGCTTCAGTTCCGTTGGATGAGGCATGGAATACTCAATCGTGGCATCGCCTGTCTTTTGGCTTGGATCGTGAAAACCCGGTCTATCAGGTGTATTTCGACAACCAGCCGGTCGAATCTTCGGTGCCGATGGGATCATCGGGTGCGTCAAAAGTATATTGAACGAGGTGGGGCGCTCATGTTGAACTTCGTAGAGTCAGAGGACGAGGCTTCTTGAAGTTTCGGATGTTTGGTGTTCGAAAGTCACAATCGATCGTTCCCTCCCTTTTCAATTTTTGAAGAACGGGGGTGCAGTGTTGGCAGGTCATTCCAGATTCAATGGAAAACCGTATCAGCTCCGCTTCCGACTGGATTTCTCCAGAACGGATCGCTTTCTCAAGGTCGGACTCGAACACCTGAATCTTCTTAGGACGAAATTCGTCCATCGGTAGCATGGGCCTGTCAGGTTGACCCTATAGTCCCAAAAATTTGTTAATAAATTCCGGATACAAGACCTTGAAAATGCCCTCCTGAGTGGGTTGGAATCTAATCGTCAAACAAAAAACAACCCAAAACAGGAAGCCATTAAA
>PWMU01000012.1 GCA_003558065.1 Opitutia bacterium
GTCCGGCCGGCGAGGCAGTTCCAGCAACCCGTCCACAAAATAGTCCGACATTTCGTGGTACAGCGGAATGCGCATGATGGGATCGGGTCCCCCGTGCTCGTCGACCAGTTCGATCTGGCGGTCCAGCATCGACCGGATAAAGGCGGCCCTCTCCGCGTCGGTTTGAGGCGCGTCTTCGTAGTCCTCCCAGAAGGCGACGTCGCCATGGGCGCGGAAGGTTACGGTCCAGATGGTTTCCAGTTGCGCGTCGAGAACAATCCCCATGCTGTGTCTCCAGAAATCGAGCATGGCCGGGAGATTGGAGAGTGTGCGGGGGGGCGGTGCCTGATTGCGGATCCCCGACCAGTAATTGTTCCAGCGGGTGTCCTCCATCCGGGTTCCGAGCGGGCTGGTGTGCGTCGACATGACGGCGATACCCCGCTCGCGGGCGGTGTGCGCCTCGCTGGTCACATCGTCAAACGAGGGCGCCACCACGCCACCGGTGTCCCAGGCGTTGAGTTTCAGGCGCAGCATGGTTTCGGCGACGGCGTCGCGGTTGGCGGGATCGCGCTGCATCCAGGGGATGAGGTAGTCCTGGTCGTTGGGGAACCAGGTGCGCCATTTCACGTAGGGAGGATCGACCTTCAGGTCGGTGGAGAGGGGGATGTCGAGAGCGTCTTGAGTCTCCGGCTCCCATGAGGTCCAAACCCACAGCGGCGGCACCCCCAGGAGCTGCTCCGAAAACGTGTAAACGGCGTATAGGGCCCCGCGGGTGTCGGGTCCCTGCAGGACGAGGTACGGGTTGTCGCCGACCTGCTCGACAAACACGCGGTGCGCCTCCCGGCCATCCACCCAGCGGTCCTGCCCGATGCGCACGTCGACCTCCGGTCCGGCCACGACGATCGCGGATCCGTTGCGCAGGTCCTCCTTGTCGTGGGTAAGAGGAAACTCGGCTCCGAGGATCTTTTCCAAGTCCCTTTGCAGATCCGCGACGGCCTTCCGCAACGGTTCCGCTTCCGCTTCCGAGACGTATATCGGGATCGGTGCGCCGGCTTCGAGGACGAGCGAATCCGCGCCCGTTTCGTTTCCGGCGAGCGGTGCCCGGGCGGGCATGAACAACATAATGGCCGCGCCCAGTATCAGGCCGGCGTGCGGGACGGAAGGCGTTTGGGTCGATCGTTTCATGGTGATTAAAGGAAAACACCCCGGTCGCACCGGGGCGAGCAAAAGGGATGGAAAACCGGGCCGTAGGCTTCAATCCTGGATAAAACGCAGACGAAAGAATTGCGGCTCCGCCGCCGGTTCCGTCAGCGGGGCCCGGCCCCGGTAGAGCAGCCGGTGTTCGTCCAGCGATTCGGATTCCCACGAGGCAACGTCCATGGGCTCCCAGTTTTCCAGATCGGGCGAACGCTCCAACAGGAACCACGTGCGGGGAGTAAGGTTCGTGTGCCACGGCACCGCGACATCGAGTTCGTTGCCGGTTACGGTTAACCGGATCAACGGCTCGGCCGGCGCGTGGGCCGGGATTCCGGTGGCATAAGCGATCAGGTTGGGGATTCCGTGTCCGAACCGGTCCCGGTCGGGTTCCCGCTCGGCCGGAGGGATACCGGTTGCCTCGGCCCATTGGGCATAGGTTTGATAGTCCCGGTAGGAAAGAAGCAGTTGCGGACGCAACGCCGCCGAAGGATTCCCGGTGGACCCGTATTTCATCAACGGGCTGGAGTTGTCCTGGTCCAGAATGAGCAGGCGGAGGCTGACGGTTGAACCCGGCGGGGGTTCGGTAAAGGCCGGCGAGATATCGATCTCGACCGGACCGGTGGCGCCGTCACCGGTCCAGTTGCCCACCGCCTGTCCCGCCGTCGGGCGGTTGTTCCAGGTCAGCGTGTCCTGGGACCAGGAGTCGCTCTCGAGGAGGATCACCCGCCCGATGTGGGGTGTCGAGTCCTCCGTCTTGTGCAGCAGCAGCGACGCGCCCTTTACTGTTTCCGGGTCGATGGCGAGGGCGGAGAGGTCGAACTTCATAAAACCTTCCCGCGTGTTCGTCTGACCCTGTTCCTTGATCCAGATTTCCGGCCGCGATCCGTAATTGGTATCCGGATTGGCGACGTGAACAAAGGCATCATCGGTCGGAGAGAGGTTTCCGGTGACGATCTCGGCTGTTGAGGGGAAGGGGGCCAGCGATACGAGCAGGTCCAGTGTTTCCGCCGCTTCCGGATGCCCGGGCAACTGCGCCGCCGCCCGTACCCGATAGGTCCCCGGCCGACTCCCGACAAACCGCGGGTTCGCGGTCGTGGCGTCGTCCAGACGGGCGTCGCCGGGGCCGTCGACCACCTCCCACTGGTAACCGAGGTCGCCGGGGCCGCCGGCCAGATTCGCACCCACTTCGGCCGCCACCCTCAGGTCGACGCCGGTGCGCGGGAGTTCGGTTGCGGGGGAACTCATGAGGTGAAGCCGCACCGAGTTGTGGCGACGGTCGAGCTGGTCCACGTAGAGGGATTGAGGCGTGAGGGTGGCGCCCGTTCCCACGCCTTCCACGTGATCGTCGGGTGAGGTCTGCGGCCGGGAGCTCGTGTACGTAACACCGCTGCGCGGGCCCTGGGTTCCGATGATGTAGCCGTAACGGGCCTGTTCACTTCGCACGACCGCGCCGCCGCTGCCTTCACCCCGCGTATTCCAGAAGGTGGTGTGGGCGGCGGTGATGTTGTGCTGCGGTATGGAGCCGAACGGCCGGTAGCGCGCCTCGTAATGACTGTCGATGGCCAGGTTCCCGTCGAGGAGGTTGGAATGACTGAAATGCATGTGATGGTCGCTGCCGGCACTGCCCGCGGTGCCGCTGGCCGCCCAGCGGGTAAACTGGTCGGTCGAGTTGTGAATGGCATTGCCGGTCGCTCCCATGTGGGAGAAGACAAAGCCGTGACGGTTGTGCGAGGCGACGCAGTTTGTCAGGAGATTGTCGCCGGCGTGGGTGAGCCGGTAATTGTAACCGTTACCCCCGCCGCCCCCGTATTGCACGCGCTGCATGCTGACGGTGTCCAGAGTGACGAAGCGGGCGTGGAGCAGCCGCACGCCGTTGCTCAGCTTGTGCGCGTTCAACGAGTTTCCTTGCGGACGAAAGGACGAGACCCGCCGTATCCAGCAATTCTCGACGCGGCGCAGGGCGATGAGGTAGGAGCCGTGGACGTCGTATGCCGCCGTGCCGCTGTTGGTGTAATCGTTCTGTTCCCATCCGCTTCCGGGGTGTTCGATGTTGCCGATGGAGAAATCCTCCAGGCCCACTTCGACAATCGCGGGTCCGGCGCGGTGCACGCGGGCGCCATCCCGCCTTTTCAAGGCGTACCGGATCGGTGCGTCCACCAGGAGCGTGTGGGCCGCGTCATCGACCGCGAGGACCGTCCGCGAATAAACCAGGCCCGGGAAATTGCCCGCATACCCGGCCCAGTTGGGTTCGTTGTGCTCGGCGATCCAATCCTCCGTAATCGTGTTCCGGATCATGATCCGGTCGCCCTGAGAAAATCCGCTGGCATCGCGCACCGGGATGACCTGGGTCGGCCCCATAAGGTCGCGCGTCAGCGGATTTCCGAAACCGTGGTCGGCGAACCACGACGCACTGGAGGGTCCCGTCACTTTGATGACCCGTTTTCCGCGCATGTCGTACGACGTGTTGACGAGGTAGGTTTCGTGCCTCCCCGCACCCCGCAGGATCACGTTCGAATGGGTGATCTGCAGCGCCCAGTTGCTGCCGGCCGGAGGCTCGATCGCGTAGGTTCCGGCCGGCATATAAACCACGCCGCCTCCCGACCTCACGGCGTCGTTGATCGCACTCTGGATCGCGCTCGTGCTGTCAGCTACGCCGCCGGGGTCGGCGCCGTAGGCGGTCACGTCGAATAGCGGACCTTCGACGTCCGGAATGGGCGCGTCGCCGCCCCGGTAACCCGCGCGTGAATAATCCTGCATGATTCTGTCGGTGTAAAAATCGGAATCCGCCGCCGGGGGGGACCAGTCTTCCGGGTACAGTTCGCTCCGCCACGATGCGGACACCGCGGGCGTCGCCACCAGACCTGCGGCTGAGGCCGCCAGAAGAACGAGGAGTGAGGCGGGAAAGCGGGTGTGCATGGGGCCGATCATCGCCCGCGGGAGGTGAAACGGCAACTCTGTTTTACGGGTTAGCCCGGTTCCGCGGAAGCTGTCGTTTACGCCATGCACGGTTTATGATGGGCACGAGGGGATTATGTCTCCAGGTTTGTGGACTATGTTGACAGGAAAACGAGGTGCCGGCCGATTCGGAACTCAATGGGGTGTTTTGTGGGTGTGCTGGATCGCTGCCGGGTGTGTCGCCGGTGGCGGGCATGAGGCGGAGGAATCAGCGTCACCGCTGTATTTTGTTTCGGAGGACGGCGATGACGAAAATCCCGGCACCCGGGACGAACCGTGGGCCACACCCGGGCATGCGGGGCGAATGGCCGGAGCCGGGGATACCGTGGTTTTCCTTCCGGGTGACTATGCGGGGCGGCTCGTGCCGAAGAACAGCGGCACGGCGGACGCGCCGATTGTCTTCCGGGCGGCCGAGCGGCGAACCGCCCGCCTGGTCGGCACCGCCGAGGGGAGTTGGGAGCGCGGCGAAACGCCGCGGGTGTTTTTGGGCGATGTCGCTCACATCGAACTCAACGGTTTTCACATCGAGGATACGGGGAACGGGGGTTGGCTCAAAACCGATCGGGCCTCACACCTCGCCATCGTGGACTGCCGTTTCCAGGGCGGAACGCGCTGGGCGGCGTTCTGGATCGAGGAGAGCGAGGATGTTCGGGTCGTGGACAATGATTTCTCCCGGCGTGATTTCAGTGGTGATATGGGCCGGGTGGCGGCCTCGAAACGGCTCCTGTTCGAGGGGAACAGCTTCAGCCGTGCGCTGCATTCGCTGGTGATGCTTCACCTGCCCGCCGGCGGGTCGAGCCGGATCGTCGTCCGGGGAAACGTATTTCATTCGGGATGGTCCCGAAACCTCGAAAACGTCGGGCATCCGCACGTGCTCGTCGAAAACAATATTTTCACCAACGCGTACAACGGCGGCCGTTCGGCCGGTTCGGTGAATCAGTTTACCGGATCCCGGGTAATTGTCCGTTTCAACCGGATCTTTCGCAACTTCGGCGCGCCATGGCAGGTCAATTCGTCCACGGCGCGGGACAACGAGCACATGCGCTTTTACCACAACGTCTTCTCGGGCAACCACGGCCCGGGTTTGATCATCCAGGGCGAGCGTTCGAATTTCGTCGATTTTATTCTGAAAAACTCGATCTTCGCCGACAACGACCCCTACGGGAGCCGGACACAGGTGGCGATTTCCGGGGGCGGTCCCGAATCGGTGCGGGTTACCGGCAACGCCTTCTCCGCCGGAGAGTCCGGGGCTTCGTCACTGCTCCTGGTCGGGCATGAGCCGTTGAGCCTGGACGCGGCGCAGGCGGATCCGGGAATCTTTGTCGGCAACGTGGAAACCGAGCCGGGGTTCCGGGACGCGGGAAACTTTGATTTTTCCCTGGCCGAAGGGAGTCCGATGCGCGAGGCGGCTGCGCCCCTGACCCGTACGCGGGAGGGCGGCAGCGGGCGCGACCTGCCGGTGGACGATGTCTCGTATTTTTATGATGGGTACGGTATCGAAGGGGAGCGGGGTGATTTGATCGCGGTGGGCGCGCCTTCGAATCGAGCCCGTGTCGTGGGGATCGATTACGGGGAGCGGCTGCTGTTGCTGGACCGGGAGCTCTCGTGGGAGGGGACGGCACCGGTGGGATTCCCGTGGTCGGGCGCCGGGCCGGACCTGGGCGTGTACGAGCACGGCGAAGCGGTGCGGCCGAGCGTGCAGGTCGTCGTCGACGACGCTTTTCCGGATCCGGGACAAGCCGTGGAGCTGCGGGCGGTGACCCGGGGGATCGAGGAGCCCGTGGCCTATGAATGGCACCTGGGCGATGATACCCGGACCGAAGGCGAACGGGTGCGGCACCGCTTCGTGCCGGGATACGACTACGGGATCCGGGTGCGTGTGACCGATGCGAACGGGGTGACGTATACGGGGGTCGGTTACGTCAACGTCGAGCCTCCGCAGGACGACGAGGTGCTGATTCACACGACATTCGATGCCGACGACAAGGACTGGTGGGTGCACTGGCAGTTTTACCGGGGCCGGCGGGGGACCGGTTACGCGAGGTACACCCACCATTTGAACGAGGATACGGGAAAAGGGTATCATCGCATTGCCGCGCAGGGTGGTAACGGACCCATTCCGGCGATCATTCACCCGCGCAACTGGGACATCGGGAAATACCCCACGGTGCGGATGCGCTACCGGATCCGTCCCGGGACGCCGGTGGCCATCTTTGTGAGTCCGTATCCGTCAGCTTATGACATCAAGGATCCGTGGGATTTCCGTATCGACCGGCGTCGCCACTACCTGGCGGGTACGGAGACCGAACCCCGGGGCGACCGGGTGCTGATCGACGACGGGGAGTGGCACGACATAACCCTGGACGTGAGCGGGATCGCGGATAGCTTCCCCGGCGTGCAAACCATCCAGTCCCTCCACATGGGCGATCTCGAGGACTACGGGGGAGCGGTGGTTGGGCCGGACGACGTGTTCTGGCTCGATGAGATTTACATCGGGAAATAAACGGGTAACCGGGGGCTTCCGGCACCAACCTGAACCGGCTTACGGCGCGGGTTCGAGGAGGAACGTGTAGGTGGCGCCGTCCCGGCAGATGATTTCGAGTTGGCCGGGGGCCTCTTCGCGGATGTTGTCGGGTGCGGCGGCAAGGCGCCAGTCCGGGGAGAGTTGGATGCGCAGGGGCGCTTCTTCACTCGGGTCGGCGAAATGGGCGCGCGTGCCGGTCTCCTGTTCGGTGGAGAGACGCAGGTCGGGGTCGGCGATGGCCACACGCAGGCGGTTTCCCTCGGTACGGGTCATGAACAGGCACGGACGGGCGGTTGAGCGGATCGGACCGAACTCCAGGTCTTCGGCTTCTTCGAAGAGGGTGAAAGCGGTGACGCCGGCGCCGGCAAAGCGGACGATGTGGGCGGCGTTGTCGCGACGGAGCACCTTGTAGTCGGGATCGGCGGCGTAGGCTTCCATTTCTTCGGCGTCGGCTCCGGGACGGACGGCGTAGTCGTAGCCGTCGCCTTCGGGAGCGGTGCCGTGGTCGATCCAGGCGACAACCGCGTCGCCTTCCGTTTCCCGTCCCGTGGAGGCGTGACGGGATTCCTGGCGTCCGTAACGCAGCCTGATTTCCCGCCCTTCGGGCACGTAGTACCCGTTGCCGGTGGCGTCCACCAGCCAGCGCCGGTCGACGGTTCGGCTGAGCGGAAAGGCTTCGAGTTTCTCCTTTTGGTCCGAGAAAGTGAGGATGTTCTGAAACAGGACGGTCTCGGTGCGGCGTTCCGAATCCTCGTTGGCGATACCGGAACCCAGGCGGAGGATCGTTCCGTCGACAAAGACGGCCGATTTGCGGAACCGGAAGGATTTCTCATCGTGGAAATACGGATCCTCGAAACGCATCGCCCAGAGCCCTTCGGTTTCATCGAGTTCCACGCCGCCGAGAAAGGGATCGTTCGTATAAAGGCGAATGGGAACTTCGGACAACTCGTCGAGCGAGGTACGGATGACCGTGGCTCCCGGCGGACGCCTCCAGTCCCAGCCCGCTTCGACAAACCCGCTGTCCTCGGGGGTAACCGGGTCGCCCCGGCCGAAGATCTGCAGGACGCCGTGGGTGCTGTAGTGGCCGTACTTGTTGCCGCGACCGTTTTCGTAGTTTTGGTGGTACCGGCCCCAGCCGATGACCGAGGCGACCCAGTGGTCGCGGCGGTGGACGTTCATGCCCGCGTAGGGATGGGCACGGTGGCCCCGCGGCTCGGGTTCCGGTTCGTATTGTTCCGCGATATCGAGCAGGAGCGGGAGCGAGCCGGGCGCGTGGGCCCAGTAGATGCCGGCCGAGGCCGTGCGAAAGAAGTTCTCGAAGCCCTCGTAACCGGGTTGCCAGAGGCGGGCGAACGCGCGCCCGAGTTCCTCGTCGTCCAGCCCTTTCGCCAGATAGCCGAGGGCGGCTGAGGTCTGTACCATAATCGGGCCGCGAATGGGCCGGCGGCAGTTCACGCCCCAGGGGGTGTGGTACTTGCCGGTCATGAAGCGGAGCGTCAGGAGCGCGTCTTTCAGGTTCTCCGCGGTTTCGTCCGAGAGCGCGAACCCCGTGTCATGTAAAAGATAATACACGAGCGAGGCCATGTGCACGGCGTTGCTGCCGTAACTCGCGGGGTGGGCGGTGCCATGGTGAAAGACGGTTCCGTCGGGCTTGATGGTGCCCGCGTATCCCGGAGCCCGTTCGAGGGCGGAGTCCGTCCAGCGGAGGAAATACCGCATGTCACGCAGTTTCTCCGGCGACTCCTCCTGCATCAGGATGTGCAGGAGCCGGTACTTCAACTTGGTCCGCAGGTAGTCCGAGTTGGCGCCGGGATGTTCGGGATCGGCGTAGATCTCGGCCATTTCAATGTGATAGGCGAGGGTCTCCATCTCCCGTTCCAGCCGTTCCTTTTCCCGGAGGAAGTCGCGGAGGATGTAGACGCCGTGGACCCAGCTTGAGATGCGGAGAGTTTCGAGGTAATTCGTGCCCATCATGCTGCGCGCCGCCCATCCCTGGTCGTGCGCGTAGTCGATCAGCTCGAGAAAGCGCCGCCGGGCCCGGTCACTGTCGTTGAGGCGGGCGTCCAGGGCCAGCGGCAGAGCGATGGACTGAAAAACATCGGCGGCCAGGGGCGGCCGTCCTTCATCGCGGGCGGCGAAGGCGCCCGGGCCGGTCACGACGTTTTCGTCCCGGCGTTCGAGACCGAGGTCCTCAAAGGCCCGGTGTCCCCGGTGGATGTAGGTAGCCACTGCTTCGACTCTGAGCCGGACGGGGCGGCGCGGATCGTCCAGGCGGCCAAACAGATACTCTTCGTAGCGCTCCGCGATTTCGTTGAAGGCGGCCTGTTCTTCAGCGCTGGGCGCCCGTTCGGGCTCCGGGGCGTTTTCCTTGGCCCAGACGAACCAATCCTCCGGGGTGCGCCAGCGATCGCCTCCGGCACCGATGGAACGCCGCGGATTCGTGTAAGGGGTAAGCGAGTCGCCCATCCGGAACCACGGCACCTCGCCGAACTCCACCAGATCCAGCCAGAGGGTTCCCGTTTGATCCGGCGCCGTGATCCTGAACCCGTCCACTTCTTCGGAAATTTCCTCGGCGTCCTCTGAAAACATCACCCACACCGCGCGCCATCCCGTGAAACCGAGATTGACCGGGAACCGATACCGCCCCGCCCGCACCTCCAGTTCGCCGGCGATCGGCGTTTCGCTGTACAACCACATCTGAACGCCGCCGGTCCGGGTCTCGAGCGTTTCCGCCAGGGCGTCGTCCCGGGCGTGCGTCAACGTGCCGCCCGGCTCGAAATCCCAACGCAGCGAGGAATCGCCGTCCTTCCAGCGGGAGTCGTCGACGAGGAGTTCGGAGCGGTCGTCGGCCGCCCATTCCCCGGCCGAATCGCCGGCGGAAACCGAACACCCGGTTGCGGAAAAAATGAGAACGGCAAGCGTCCAAAACCATGTCGTTTGTGGTGCGGTTGCTCTCGAAAAATACATCATCGCTTTCCCTTTCTGGTTGTGTTGCGGGCGGAGGTTTTTCCCGGCCGGCCTGTGGGCGGGAGCGGCGGTCGGTACGGATTACGCGACTAGGTTGAAAGTCTATCGGGTCGGTCAATGAGTGGGCGAGTCGATTCGCTTGGGCTGACTCGAAAAGGTATTTCAGGCGGGGATTTGTGTATTCAAGCCCTTCAGCGCCACATCGAGGAGAAAACCTTTTCGAACAACCTCTCGCTTGAAACAAACGCGAGCAACGGTGCCTTTGGCGTGTTCGTGTATCGTGTATAAAGAGGATTTGAAGCTGTTATTCCCAGCCTCTTCCCCGTCCGTTTCCAGAGGGCGGTTCGCCGACGGGTTGGGACAACCTGGCCCGGGTTCCCTTTTGGGCGAGCCAGACGCCCGCGATGATAAGTAGGCCCCCCGTGATGGCCGGCAGACCGATCCGCTCGCCGAGAATGAGGGCGCCGGCGATCACGGCGACAAGCGGGATCAGGTAGGTTACCAGTGTGGTGTTGGTCGCCCCGACCCGTTCGATCAGCGTGTAGAATATCAGAAAGGCGGCCCCTGTCCCGAGAGCTCCCAGGGCGAAGACGGACCCCGCGACGGAGAGAGTGATCTCCGACGGATCGGGAAGCGGATCGATCAGAAAGGCCGCCGGGACGGTCACTATAAACGCCGTCAGTACCTGGCCCGTTGCGATGGTCAGCGGGGAGGAGATTCCGGAAACCCGTTGGTTCGCGTAAACGGCGCCCAGAGCGTACATGATTGTCGCTGCGATGACGACCGCGATCGCTGCGAGCCGTCCCGGATCCCTCGGGTCCGCGGCCACGGTGAGAGCGACGCCCGAGAGCGCGAGAGCGAGGCCCGCGATACGGGCGCGGGTGAATCGTTCCAGCCTGACCGCAACCGAAACCAGTAATGTCGAGGTCGGAACCGCGGCCATCAGAAGCGCGACCAGGCCCGAAGGGAGCCATTGCTGGGCCCAGGCGACGCCGGTCCAGGGAATGGCGTTCGTGATCACGCCCAGGACGAGGAGATGGCCCCAGATCCGGGCCGAACGCGGAAGCCGTCCGTTCCGCATCCGGAGAGCCGCGTAGAGGACCAGAGCCCCCACACCCGTCCTCCCCACGACAATCCACACCGGGCCGAATCCCCTCAGGGCAATCTCGATGAAAAGGAACGACAGGCCCCACATGCCCGCGAGGGTCAACAGCAGACCGGTTTCCGCCCGGCCGAACGACCGCGGAACAAGCGCGGATCTCACGGCAGCATCGAGAGCCTATGCCGGGCGGCACCGGAGTTCGCCGCGCGGTGCGCCCGCACCGCGCCGGTAAGGGGATACCGCTTGCGGGGCCCTTCTTCTATCCTTCCATGGTTATCCTTCATTTTTCAATTTGCCAGCCGTACCCTGAGCCGCATAAAGCGGGAACCGGCGGAATCGTTGCCGGTATCGGCCACGTTTTCAATCACGATCGGATCCTCGCCGCCGGGATAGGGATGGTCGGTGCTGTTCCAGATGGATTCCCATTGCTGCAGGTCGGAGGAGGCATCGACCAGGTAGGTGATTTCCTCAGCCGCCGCTTTGGCTCGGGTGAACTGGAACGTCTTTCCGTCCTTGGAGCGTACCAGGACGGGGGCGGAGGCCGACGCGGGAACCAGGGGATGACCGCCCGCGGCGAATTCGAGCAGGTTGTCGATTCCGTCCCGATCGGGATCGGCCAGCGGGCCGCTGATCGAGTTATCGCGCAGTTCCTCAAGGGAAAAAAACTGCCCGCGCCAGGCGCCGAAGCGGGGAGGGAGCGGTCCGGCGGAAGCCTGGGTCAGCGCGAGGTCGCTCACGCTTTCGCCGTCGGCGCGAAACAGGGCGCTGACGCGGTTCATGCTGCTGCCACCCAGCCGGGAAAGATTCCGGTAGTCGGGAATGGTAATCGTTTCCACCTGTTCCCAGGCACCCGAATCGTCATCGAATTGATCAAAGCGCAGCTTCAGCGAATCCGTTTCGGATCGGGTATATACGATGAGCCGGTACTGGCGGTAATCGGTCGTGCTCGTTTTCAAGCCGGACATGCCGGTCTGGTATTCCGTGTCCCCGAACAGATTTCCATTGTCGGAAATCCCCAGCGTGGAGCCCCCATCGGTTGCGCCGATACGCACGCCGGCGTAGGGCCGGGCTCCGTCGCCGTCGGCCTGAAAACGGAAAACGGTCCGATTGTCGGTGGCGTCGCCGCCGAATCGCATCCGAAAATACAATACGGTCGTGGTGTCGTCCCCGAGACTCAGTTCCAGGGGTGCGTCGAGGACGTTCGACTGGTCGAAAATCAACCACGAACCCGCCCAGTTGTCGTTGCGGGTGCTGGCGAGTACGCCGTCGGCGATGTAAGTCCAGCTTCCGAAAGACCAACCGTCGGGACCGTAAAAATCGGTTTCATAAAGCACGGCGTGGGCGGGAAGGTCGTCGAAAAACGCGTCGGTCCCCGCTTCCTCGCCGGGATCGGGATCGTCGGGCGCGACCGCTTCACGCGCCTCGCGAACCGCGTCGCGGCGGGTACGGAAGTTGAAGACCCCCTCGGGGTGGTACCAGCTTCTGAACACCCCGTGCTGGGCGCCGTCGAGGCTCGATACCATCTCTTCGGCCGCCTCGTCCGCCTTTACGGCGTGCGCAACCAGGTCCTCGTTGCGTTCGTCGACGCGCGCCCGAAGGGCTTGGCCCAGGTGCAGCACGGTTTCGGTGGCGTGCCGGAGAAAATAGGCCTGTACGCGGAGATTGTCGTTGAAGAAGGGCCGGGCCCTTTCCGGCAGCGCGTCAAGCAGCGCGTCGGCGTCGGCGGTCAGCTCCTCCAGTTCGACGGCCGATTCCCCGAGACCGGCAATGAGGGCGTCGACTTCCGTCTCGACCCCGTGGAAGGACGGCTCGATGCGGAACCAGTCGCCGCTCCAGAAAGGATCGAGGTCCTGGCTCGGATTTCGGGAGGCTTTGAGGCGCCCGGTGAGGATGTCGATCGAACGCCCGAGGCGAAGGTCCTGGAAAATATACTGGCGCTCGAATCCGGGGAGGTCCGGTTCGCGCTGGCGCCAGTGGGCCTCGAAGAGGCGGCGGTAAAGGTCGGCCGCGTCGTCGGCGTATTCGGAACCGAAATACGTCTCACAAAAACGGTCGAGAAACACGTCGGAATCGTAGGCGTCGAAATCCCACAACAGCCGCGCGTTGGCGTCGAGTTCCAGCACGTGTTCGCGGATGTTGCCGGCGTTGACCACGGAGTAGGCGAGGGGAATCCCGCTGCGTCCGGCCACGGTCCGGTAATTGCGTTCCATTTTCCAAGGCCCCTCGGCCTGGACCATGTGGGAACCGGTTGAGTTGAACTGGAAATTCATGTAATAGCCAATGGGTTGCTCCGGGGGAATCTCCTGGGTCAGCACATCCTGGGCGGGAAAGTGGTCGCGACGGGCGGCGACAAAGTTCCAGGTCAGGTTATCCCGTTCGGGCAGCTCCAGGTGGCCGTCCGCGACGAGGCCGGTCTTTTCGTTGTAGAGGAGGGTTCGCATCGGCAGGTCGTCGCGGCCGGTTACGGTTTCCAAAAGCTCGATCTGGCTGTCCATCATGGAGCGGATAACCTCGCCGCGGTCTTCGTCGGAATCGGGCGCATCCGGAAACGCCTCCCAGAACGCGTGGTCGCGCTTGCCCCGGAAACCGATCATCCAGACCGTCTCGAGATCGTTTTCCAGGACGGTTTCAATATGATATTCCCAAAACTCCAGGAGCTTGTCCTTGTTGGCCAGGGTGGCTTCGGGCGGGCTTTGGTTTCGTATGTTCTCCCAGTAGTTGTTCCAGCGGTTGAACCCGATTCCCAGCCAGGCGCCGAGGGGTGACTGGTGGCTCGTGCTCACCGCCAGGCCGTATTCCTTCGCCATCAGGGCATCGGAAGCGGCCTCGTAGGGAGCATTGAATCCGGGGGCGGTCAGCGCGTTCAACTCCAGCACGTTGAGCTTTAGCCGCATCATCGTTTCCGCGTAGGCCCGAAAGTTCTCCTCGGACCGTTGTCTCCAGGGGGAGAGGCGGCGTTGGTCGTTCGGGAACCAGGCGCGCCACTCGACTTCCGGCGGATCGAAATGGCTGTGAAAGGCTTCCGAAAGGGCGATCCGTTCGCGGCTTTCGGGCGGTCGCGAGGCCCAGAACCACAGGGGGGAGACCCCGAGGACTTCTTCGGAGAAGGTGTAGATCGCGTAGATGGTGCCGCGCATGTCACTGCCGTGCAAAACGATGTGGGGCGTTCCGTCGACCTCGCGCACGTAGACCGCATGCGACTCGCGACCCTGTACGTCGCCGGAAAGCTCCAGCCCGGGCCAATCGCTCTCCGGGCCCGCCACGACCAGCACGGGGGAGTCGCCGGTCTCCGGCCATTCACCGGCCCCTACCAGCGGCGATGTTTCGCCGAACACCCGTTCCAGGTCGCGCCGCAGGTCTTCGACGGCGCGCAGGACCGGTGCCGGCTCATTCGGGTCCACCAGGACCCCGGCTCCGGGAAAGATCTCGACTTCAACCGCGGAGGCGGTGCTTGCGGCGGCAATGACGCTGCAGCAGATCGTTCTCATTCGGGCGGACAGGCGGGTCGGAGAAGGTGTCATCATCATAACTGCGTTTCATTTCTACCGGGTTGATTCGAGAAGATCGGCGATCTCTTCGCGGCGTTCGTGAAAGTGAAAATGGGTGCGTGGGGCGTACCAGTCGGTGAAGTCGCCGTGTTCGGTTTCGGAAAGGATGTCGATCATCCGGATAATGGCGCGATCGGCTTGTTCGATCTCCGGAGCGATTTCCCGGTCCTCTGAAAGGTCGAGCATCGCCCGTCCCAGATGATACACAACTTCGGAGGCGTGTTTCAGAAAATAGGCCTGCACCCGCAGGTTGTCGTTGAAAAACATCTTTCGAGCCTCCGGAAGGCGCTCGAGCAGGGCGTCCGCTCGCCGGGTCACGTGTTCGAGCTGTTCGACTGATTCCCGCATTCCCAGGATGAGCGCTTCGACTTCGGTGTCCGCGCCGGTCGCGGCCGGGTCGATGCGGAACCAGTCGCCTCCCCAGAAAGGATTCAGGTCGGCTTCGCGCTCCTTGAGTTTGGGGATGAGGATGCGCATGGCGCGGTGAAGGCGGAGATCCTGAAAGAGATATTGCCTCGGAAAATCCTCGAGGTCCGGTTCGCGCTGCTCCCAGTAGGCGTCGTAAAAATCCCGATACAACCCGGCAATGGCTCCGGCGGCTTCGTCGCCGAAATACGTGCTGCCAAAGCGCTCGAGGAAACGGTCGCTGTCATAAGCGTCGAAATCCCACATCATCGCCGCGTTGGAGGCGAGTTCCATAACGTGCTCCCGGACGTTTCCGGCATTGACCACCGAAAGCGTGACGCCGGCCGGGCTCAATGACTTTACCTTCCGGAAATTGCGTTCCATTTTCCAGGGGCCTTCCCCCTGGGCGATAAAGGAACCGGTCGATACAAATTGAAAGTTGAAGTAATAGCCCGTCAACGGGGCCTCGCTGAAATCGAAACCCATCAGATCCGGCGGAGGGAAATGATCCCGCCTGGCGGCGACAAAGTTATAGATGAGGCTCGGCTCCCGCGGCAGTTCCAAAAGCCCGCGGGCCATAAAGTCGGACTTTTCGTTGTACAGGGTGATGCGCATCGGCGGGTGGTTGTCTCCCGTAACGGCCTTCAGCAGGTCCACCTGTTCGCGCAGCATCTCCTCGATCACCTCCGCGCGGAGTTCGTCGGTGCCCGGATCTTCAAAGTTATCCCTTTCCCAGAACGCCACGTCCCCGCTGCCGCGAAAAGCGATCGGCCAGACCACTTCAAGCGCATGATGCCGCGCGGCCTCGATGTGGTACTCCCAGTATTCGAAAAGGGAGTTCTTGTCGTGGATGGAACGGGCGGGCGCGTCATCGAAGCCCCTGATCCTTTCCCAGTAGCGGGTCCATCGGTTGATGTCCGGATGCGCCCCCAGGGGCGCGGTATGGGTGGCCGTTACGGCTAATCCGTAGCGTTTGGCCATTGCGGCGTTCGGATGAAGCTGGTACTCTTCGGAAAAGCCTCCGTGGAGCACCGACAACATATCCAGGCAGTTCATCTTGAGCCGAAGCATTGCTTCGGCGTAGGCGTCATGCTTTTCCTGATTCCGGTTTCGCCAGGGATTGAGCTGGGTCTGGCCCATGGGAAACCAGGCGCGCCACTTGACTTCCGGCGAATCGAAATGGATATGGAAGTCCTTCGGAACGGCGATCCGGTCGCGTTTTTCGGGCGGTTGCGAAGCCCAGAACCACAGGGGGGACACCCCGAGGATTTCCTCCGAGAACGTGTAGATCGCGTAGAGGGTTCCGCGCATGTCGCTGCCGTGCAGGACGACGTGGGGCGTTCCGTCGACCTCGCGCACGTAAACCGCGTGCGACTCGCGCCCCTGTACCTCGCCGGAGAGCTCCAGCCCGGGCCAATCGCTTTCCGGGCCGGCCACCACCAGCACGGTTGAGTCGCGGGCTTCCGGCCACTCGGCGGAGGACAGGGTGGGGGATTCCCGGCCGAATACTCTTGAAAGGTCCCTCTGTAAATCCTCGACGGCCCGGTGAACCGGCGCCGCTTCCCGCGAGTCCACGGCGATTCCTACCCCCGGCTCGATATCAATCGCCGCGTAGGTGCCTGCGGCGGACCCGAGGATCAGTCCGGCAACGGCGTTCCAGAGGATTCGCGATTTGGCCGAAACGGTCCTTGGACCATACGGGCCCATGTCAATTGCGCATGACAACGTTGTTCATGTTCTCGTCGACATACCCGAGAAATCCGATTTGCCGCAATTCCTGCCGCCCCATGGTGCGCACGCTTCCGTCGAGAAAGGCCATGTTCGCGCTGCCGCCGTGACGCATCTGAATCCCGTCAAGGCCGGAAGGTTGCCAGCCCCGGATCTGGTAGCGTTGGCTTCCGTTTCCGGGAGAGTTGTAGGGATCGTAGTCGCCGGGCATAACGCTGTCCACGAAAGTGAAGTAGCGGGACGGATCGCGGACGGCGTTGGCGTTGAGGCGGTGGCCCGCGCCGACAACGGATCCTGCCTCGGCATAATCCGTACCGCCGACAAGGGGCGGTGCCGTCGTGATCATGTTCATGCCGTAGACGCGGAAGTTGTGTCGTCCAGGCGCCTCCTCCCGGATCTGTTCCCATGAATAGGGATGTTCCGAGGGGCAAACCGTGACGGCGCGGTTGTCCAGGAAACCATCGTTCTCAAGTCTTTGAGCCCAATGGGGTACATCTTCAGAGCCATCACCCGATGCGCTGTGCACATCGATGCGGCCCTCGTTGTCTTCGAGAAACAGATTCAAGGCGAGGGTCAGATCCCGCAGATTGCCGATGCAACGCGAGGCGCGGGCGCTGTCCCGGACCGCGCTGACAACCGGAATCAGGATTGCCGCCAGAATGCCGATGATGGCAATCACCGTGAGGAGCTCGATCAACGTGAAAGCGCGGTTTTGCGCCATTCGGGTTGCCTTCCGGCCGGGGGCGAATCCGGTTCGCTGGTGTAGGGTGTTCATCGTTGGAGTTATCATGGAGTTGTTATTTGAGCTTTAGTCGAAGTTGTATTGTCGGGGTCCCTGGAAAACCGCCTGGAACCGGAGGGTGCTGTTAATCATATCCCTGATTGATGAAAAGCGCGATTGGTGTCATTGCATTTCCCTGTGAAAACTCGCCGCCCTCCGGGACGGAGGAAGACGGTTTGCGGATTTCATCTTGCACGGGTACTACCGTTTTTGAGTTGACGTGATGCAGGCCGTGTGGACAGAACGACGGCTTTCAAAGCCAACGCTAGGTGAATGGGCAAACCTTGCCAAGCGCGCTCTTATTGTAACTGTACAATTGACCCGGAGATTCTTTCCGGGCCCCGTCCTTCGCTTGATTTCTTATCCCAGTACTGTTTCAGCTTGATTTTTAATTACTCTAACGCTTCTCTCTTCCACCTTGACGTTGCCGGGTTCGTTGCGGTGTAATCAAGCTCTTAATGCCAGGTGATACTCGTGTTACGCTCAAAGTTATTGCGAAGGCCGCGGGCCTTTCCAAGTCGGCGGTGTCGATGGCTTTGCGGAACCATCCCAGCTTGGCTAAAGCGACACGAGAGCGTGTCTGCGAGCTGGCCGAACAGATGGGTTACCGTCCCGATCCCGCTCTCTCGGCTCTCGCCTCCTACCGCCACGGAAAACACGGGCGCGTTGGCGAAACGCTTGCCTGGGTGACGAATTGGGCCACGAGTGATGAATGGGAGCACACCTCGCCCGTATACCGCTCGTACTATACCGGCGCCTGCCGCCGCGCCGAGCGGCTGGGATACCGTGTGGCGCATTTCTGGTTGAGGGAACCGGGAATGAACCGGGAGCGCTTCGAGCAGATTCTCTACTCGCGCGGGATTCGTGGACTTCTGCTGGCACCGCTGCCGCTTCCCCTCGTGAGTTTCGATCTTACCTGGCCCAGGTACGCGGCCGTCACGATCGGCACCTCCATCCAGCGTCCGTCGCTGCACCGGGTGACGTTTTCTCCCCACAGTTCGACGATGCTGGCCCTTAACCGGTTGCGCCGGCGGGGCTACCGCAGAATCGGCTGCGTGTTGCCGGTCGAGGCCGATAAACGCACGGAACATGCGTGGCTCGCCGCTTTCCTGCTGGACCAGTACAGTCACCAGGAAATCAATCCGGTTCCCCCGCTGCTTCTGCACCCGAAACAGCGGCGACGCGATCGTTTTTGCGCCTGGCTGAAAACCCACCGGCCCGAGGCGGTGATCACCGTCGGCGCCCGGTTTCCTTTGGCCGTGCGCGAGTGGTGCGGGGACTGCGGGCTGGCCGTTCCGGAAGACTGCGGGCTCGCGGTGATTTCCAATGTCCCCCTCAAAGGGGAGCTGTCGGGGATACACGAGCCGTCGGAAGAAATGGGGGAGACCGCCGTGGATGTGCTGACGGGGATGTTGTACCGCAACGAACTCGGCTTGCCGCTCCTCCCCCGGCGCACGATGCTGGAAGGAACGTGGGTGGAAGGTCGAACCGTGCGTCGCGCCGGCTGGCGGCGGGAGGTCGGAAAACAGTCGAGCCCCTACGTGTGACCCGGGCGGCTTCCACGGCTTGTGCCGGGGTGTCCGTTCGGCGAAGCGTGGCGCGCGGGCGGCGATCGCCCTCACAGAAGGCTTTCGTTGGTTTGTACAGGTTCAGTAATCCGGGACTTGTCGGCCCCGTCGATTGGAATGAGTCTCGGGAAGACGAACAAGCGCATGCCATCCTCGGCATGCCCAAGGCACGAATTGAACCTCCCATTGAATCTCCCCTTATGAAAAACAGAAAGTTTCTTCCGTTGCTCTGCATGATTCCGGTGATTTCCTTCGGAACTCCGGGCGCCGCTGAATCCGTAACGACCGCTTTTGCCGATGACCTGCCGAACCAGGTCCTGCTCTACGAAACCGACTTCAACGACAGCACGGGCTGGGCTTTTGGGAGCCACACCTACATGTTCGACGGTGCGCTTGCCAGCACCCGGGACGACGGCTGGGCCGGCTCCTGGCTGATTTTCGACCAGGAGTCCGTTCTCGACGGTCCGTTGAACCTCGAGGTGGACGAGGAGACTACGACCGTCCTGTACTTCAGTGAACGGTTCGGCGGCGATACCGGCGACAACCGAACGGTTTTCCGCTTCCAGGGGCTGGGGGACGGTGACTTTCCCTACTTGGGCGTTCGTGTCGGGGTGGAGGATTCAGGGACCACGCTCGGGATCTCCGACAACGGGAATTTGTTCGGGGAAACTGACTACCGGACCGGCATGTCAGGGGTGACCACCAGCACGGAGGAGCCGCTGGACTACCGGCTGGTTCTCCATGTCGTGGCGGAGACCGGGACACTTACCGTCAGTTTCGAACAGTACGACGCCGAAGGCGAGGCATGGGAAACCGTGGAGAGCATCGAAATCGCCGATTACAGCGCTGACTCCCGCCTCGGCAGCAATCTGGTCGATCGAATCAGCGTGCTGTTCCGCACTTCCGGAGAAAGGGTGACGGGCATGGCGATCACGCAATCGGCGCCTCCCCCGCCGCCGACCTTTGCCGGTTGGCAGGAGCGGCATTTCACCACGGAGGAGCTTGACGACGAAGCGGTGAGCGGTCCGTTTGCCGATCCCGACGGAGACGGCATGCCCAACCTCCTCAAATACGCGCTCGGCGGCAATCCCTGGACTGCGAGTAAGGAGATCGCCCCGCGGATGGGGCTGGCCGGGGCCGCGGGTGATCAGTACCTGGCTTTGAGTTTTATCCCCGCCGATCCCGCTCCGCTGGATCTCGACTACCGCGTGGAGGTCTCGAGCGACCTGATCAACTGGACGGAAGAGGTCCGGGAATTGGCTTTTCTGCTGGACGAATTCGTGGTGGGCGACGGGACGGGGATCAGCTACCAGACCGGTGACATCAACGGGCAGAGCGGCGGCGCCAACTGGGCCCCCGACACCGAATGGAGTCTCGGCGGCAGCGGGGGAAACCGGCGGCACATTTCGGTGGGCGACTACATCCAGTTCGAGAAATTCAACGTGGACCACGAAAACAACCAGATCATCCTCTCCCGCGAATACGCGTCGCCGGGAATCGACCGGTACGATATTCATTTCCGCGTCGCGTTCGGGGAACTCGGCGGCATTCGCCTGCTGGAGGGAGAGCCCACCAGTTCAGGCGGAAACCGCGCCAGCGACAAGTTTGCCATTTTTGACGGGGGCGGAACGTCGAACGCCGTGACGACCGGAGTGCCGTGGTACATCGAGGCCGCCGGGGGGTACTGGCATGCGTTGCCCGGCACCGGCAACGGCGGCAACTACGGCGAGCCGGTCCAGTTGGCGCCGCTGGTCGAGGACGAGACGTACGAAATCAGCGTGTCTCTTTTCGGCGACGCCTCGTGGGAGGCAACCGTCAGCATGGTGAATGCCGAGGAATCCTTCTCGTCAGGGAGGCTTCCTTTCATCGGGGACAACGAGCAGGTGCACAATTGGCTGCATATTCGCTCGCAGTATTCGGATACCGCCGGCTCGGATTATAATATCCGCCTGCACAGCGCCTCCATCACCAGTCCCTTCGAGTTGGCCGAAGGGGAGGATGCGGGCCGGGCATCGATTTTCCGGGACACCGTTTCAAGCGGCGAGGAGGGTCGTCGCTTCATGCGTCTCCGGGTCACGCTTGACGAGGAGTGAACGCCGGATTGCGGCCAAAGGTGAATCGGGATGCGAAACGGGTTTCGGGGCCTCGTCGAAGGGGGATATACCGCGCGTCATCAAGTTTTCGGATTCAAATGCCAGATCATTCCCCTCTTGAGAGAGGGGCCATGCGCCAGCATGGTGGGGTGTGTTTTCCGAAAACTTGATGAAGGGGAGTATAGACGATACTCCTCCATGGCGGTGCCCGTTCACGAAACACGAAATTGGAATCTGACAAGAGGAGGCCCATGATTCGAGGTGCCAAATGGTTGTTGCCGGCGGTCTGCGTTTCGGTGATACTTGCTTCCGCCGTCGCACGCTCCGGCACGTTTCTCGAGAATCCTCAGGAAGCGTTGGCCGCGGACGGTGTTGTTTTTGTCGCCGAGGGAGAGCCGCGGGCCGCGATTATCTTGCCCGAGGCGTTTACCGAAGGCCATGAGAAGGCGGCCGAACTCCTTGTTGAGTACGTCGGGAGAATGAGCGGCGCCGAATTGCCCGTGGTCACGGATCCGAACGAGGTGCGCACCGGCAACCGGATTTGGATCGGCATGCGCCCGGAGGGCGGGGAGCGGTTTCCCGGCACGGATTTTTCCTTCCCGAATCCCGAGGAGTTTGTGATGGTCGCACGCGCGAACGAACTCGCGCTGGTCGGGCGCGACGAAACGCACGCCGGCGATCCGGTCCATGCCGGGACCCTGCTGTCGGCGCTGACTTTTTTGCAGGAGAGGCTCGGCGTGCGTTGGGTTTGGCCTGGCGAGGGCGGAACCGATATTTTGGAGGCTGAAAGCATCGCCTTCGAGCCCTTTGAATTCCGTTACCATCCGCCGCTGCGCCACCGCAATCTGCGTGCGGTGAACTTTGGTCATCGCTGGAATGCGGTATTGAGAGAGGAGGAGCGGCGCCAGGCCCCGAATAAAGTCGACTTGTTGGAAGAATATGCCGGTGGATACGAAGGGATGGAGAATTTGATGCAGGAAAAGGACCGGAAAGCCCAGCGCTGGTTCAATCTTCAACGGGTCGGAGCTCACCGTGCCTGGGTGGACGGAGGGTATTTCGACCGGGCGATGCTGGGCAGCCTGCGTTACCAGGCCGGCCATGCCTTCGGGGATTGGTACGGCCGCTTTGCCGCCGACCATCCGGAGTGGTTCGCGCTTCAGCCGGACGGCCTGCGCGCGAGCGAACAGGAGGAGCCCTATCCCAGTATGGGCCGGGTCAAGTTGTGCGTATCCAACCCGGAAGTCGCCGAGCAGTGGTTGAGCGATGCGGAGGAATATTTCAATGCCAATCCGGAAGCCACGACGCTCAGCGCCTCTCCCAACGACTACGGCTGGAGAGGGTACTGCGTGTGTGACGATTGCAAGGCGTGGGATTCGCCGGAGGGACCGATGTTGCCGCGCCCTTTGGAGTGGCGCGACCACGAGGAGGACCATTACGCGCTAACGGATCGCTACGTGCGGTTTTGGAACCATCTCGCCCGAGGCCTGAAAGAGCGTTTCCCCGATCGGGAAGTCAATATCGGGGTGTGGGCCTACTGCGCCTACGAACCGGCGCCGCACTCCCGGAAGCTGGCGGCCAACATTATACCCGGCTATGTGGGAATCCGCACCCGATGGGTGGGTGACAACCCTCGCGAACGGATGACCAGCCACGTCAATACCTGGCGCGAATGGGTTGAAAAGGGAGCCACGGCGATGGTCTGGCGGCCGAACTCCCTCAAGCGGAACGCCGGTTTGCCGTATGTGTACATGCACCGGCACAGCGATGTTTGGAACACATTGGCCGAAAACAACATCGTCGGTTTCGAGCTCGACAGCGTGCACCATCATTGGGCGAATCAGGCACCCCAGTTTTACGTGATGACCCAACTCGTCTGGAATCCGACCCTGTCGGCCGACGAGATCCTGGATGATTTTTACCGGCGGGCGTTCGGGGAAGACGCGGCCCCGCACGTCGATGCCTACTTTTCGGTTTTCGAGCAGCTTTATTACAAAGTGGACGAAACCCATAATGACTGGGAAGACGCGTCCTGGCACTTTTACTCGGGCCTGCCGCATGCGTACCGCGAACTCAAGCTCGCGCCGACCCTCGGAAGAACCATGGCCGACCACGCCTGGGGTAACTACCTCTGGGAACGTGACGATGCCCGGCACAGTGCCGAAGAATTGGCGGAGCATTACCTGCAACAGGCCGAAGCCGCCGTCGCCGAAGGGCCGGCGAAATATAGGGAACGACTCGCTTTTTTGCGTACCGGATTCTCTTTGATTGAACCGCAACTCGCTATGATAGAAGCCATGAACGATCTGCGCGAGGATCGAGGCGCCAGGGACGAGGTCCTCGCACGCGCCTTCCGGGCCGCCGAGCTCCGCGAGCGTCTTCTTCTGGAGAACATTGACAACTTTGCCTTTGGATACCCGCAGATGCTAATGCATTATCGCTACCGCTGGCCGCACCGTCTGGGACCGCCGGAGGAGTAAGGGAGTAAACTATGAAAAAGCCAATCTCAGTAGCGGTGGTGGGATGCGGTATCGGCCGGGCCCATGTCAAAGCCTATCTTGAACTTCCCGAACGGTTTGCCTTGAAAGTGATTTGCGATCTCGACCAGGAGAAGGCAAAGAGTCTGGCGGCGGCGTCGGAGGTTCCGGAGGTTTGCTCCAGCGTCGGCGAACTCTGTAAGCGGCCCGATATCGAGGTGATCGATCTCTGCACCCCTCCGCATCTTCACTTTGAGCAGATTCAAGAAGTTTTGCATGCCGGCAAGCACGTTATCTGCGAGAAACCGCTGGTCGCTTCGCTCGAGGAGGCCGACCTCCTGGCGGAGGTGGAACGCGGATCGGGCCGCCGGATTATTCCGATTTTTCAGTACCGTTTTGGTCACGGCTTGCAGAAATTAAAACGCCTGCGCGCGGCCGGGGTGACGGGCGAGGCTCTGGTGTCGACGGTGGAAACGGCCTGGCGCCGGCGCAGTAAGTATTACGAGGTACCGTGGCGCGGCAACTGGAGCACGGAACTCGGCGGGGCGGTCCTCGGGCACGCGATTCACGCGCATGACATGCTGTATTACATTCTGGGACCGGCCAAGCGGGTTTTTTGTCGCACCGCCACGCGCGTCAATCCGATCGAGGTCGAAGACTGCGCCTCAGCTTCCCTCGAAATGCGGAACGGCAGCCTGGCCACCCTCTCGGTAACCCTCGGTTCATCCTCTGAAATCACACGTCACCGGTTCTGCTTTTCCGGAATGAGTGCCGAGAGCAACAACGCTCCCTACACAAATTCGAAAGATCCGTGGACTTTCACAGGGGACACTCCCGGGAAGCAGCAGGAGATTGAGGAGGCGTTGAAGGATTTCGTACCCGCACCCGAATCCTTCGCGGGGCAATTTTATCGATTGTACGATGCCATTCAGGGAGAGGGAGAGCCACCGGTGAGCCTGGCGGATGCCCGAGAGGCCCTGGAGCTCGTGACCGCTCTTTATTATTCAGGCGAAACCGGCGGGGACGTCTCGCTGCCGATTACGCCTGAACATCCCCGCTACCGATCCTGGATTCCAGCTGCGTTCCGTTCTCCCGAACGCGGCCGAGAATGAGACCCTCGTTCCCGATTCAACGCCTCTCTAATTTCGGGGATCGTCTTCGGGATTGATGTATTCGATGCCCCAGGGGCCGGTGCCATGGAGCTGCATGATCACTTCCCCCTCGGCATAGCCGAACATGGGATCACCCGGTGGCATGATGGCGACTCCGCCCGGCTTCAGCGCCATCGTTTCCTCCCGGTCGAATTCTTCTCCGTGGGCGAAATGCAGCGTACCGGAAATGACCGTAACCCGCTCGTAAGCCGGGTGAATGTGGGGCAGAATTTCGTAGCCGTCGGGAAGCTTGAGACGGAAGGTGAAGGGAGTTTCCTCGCTCAGATCGCCTTCGACGATTGCCATTTGCGCTGGCGGCGCCATGGAGCCGATCGGCCCCCAGTCAAGATCGTCGGCATTCAACATGATATGGCCCTCGCCGTGATACGGCAACTCGGCCATCCCGGCGATTCCCGGGACAGTCAGGGTCAGTAGCGACGCGGCGGCAATGATCGAGACATGCTTTTTCATGGCGGTCTAGCTCCTTTCGTGGATCTGGGTTGGTTTTATTTGAAAAGTAAACGGCTCGGGGCTCGGAGAACTTGCGCCCCCATTGCCAAAAGTTGGTTCAATTTTGCGTAAAACAGGAGAAAACGTCAATCGGAAAGAATAGATCGTGGAATCCCTTCCAAGGCGTCCGGGGCGGGACTGCCCTGTGACCCCTGGACTCAACCCGCAACCCGCTCCGTGGCTTTCGGCATATAAACGGTGGGCAGAATGACCGCCTTGTCCGTCGGAATACCTGTAAGGATATTCTTGATATGGTGAAAGGCCGTGCGCCCGGCCGCGGAAAAATCCAGGGCCATGAGTTCGAGGTTCGCTTCGCGTTTGTCAATCAGTGTCGGACTGCCGCAGCCGATGACTTCGAGCCTGCGCGGAATCCTCCGGCCGGCCGCGGCAAGGGTTCTTTTGAAATTGATGTAGTTGCTCACCGCCGGAGCGAAGAGCGCGGTGGGACGGGTTCCGCTTTCAGTAAGGAAGTCGTGAAGCTGCAGGCAGGCCCGCTCGGTTCGGCGAAACTGAACGACCGAGAGGGAAGCCTCGCCCGCCGGATCGAATTCCCTGAGGCCGAGCCGCACTCCTTCCAGGCGCTGTTCGCAGTTGTCGATACGCCGCGGCGGCATCAGGGCGGCCAGGGAGCGGTGTCCCTTCTCCAGGAGTATGCGGGCCGCGTCATAACCGGCGCCTATGTTGTTGAAATTAATCGAGGATACCGCCGAATGCTCGCAGTCGTCGAAAACCGTCAAAACCGGCAACGTCTGCTTGAGCAGGCGTTCGATGAACGGACGCAACAGTTGGACCCGAAACCGGCGAAAAAAGACGACCGCATCGAGCTGCTTGCGACGAACTTCCGAGGCAATGAACTCCTCGTTGTCCTTCTTCCCGTTCTGATAAAAGTAGAGGACTTCGCACTCGTGTGTCGTCGCCTCCTGAAAGAACGCCCTTGAGGCCTCCAGCGCCGCGAAATCGGAACGGTCCGGCCGGAGGGGACCGGGACCGCTTTTGCCCTGGTCCAGGATGAGCCCGATCCGAAAGCGGCTGGCGGAGGAATCCGGCTGGAGAATTTTGCGCCGTTTGTCTGTCCAGGTCGAAGGCGGGGGAAGGGAAGTGCCGGGCGAGGTGTGTAGGAGAAGCAGGGCCTTCTGCTGGAAATCCGGGCCAAGGAGGTAACCGCTTCGGGGTTTTGCGGCAATCAGGCCGTTCTCCAGGAGGTGGCGGATCGCGGTCTTGGCGGTGGGTTCCGACACGTTCCAGAGACGGCAGATCTTCCGCTTGGAAAGGAAACGCTCACCTTCTCCGTAGGTGCCGCTGGCCAGTTCGGCCAAAAGTGCCCGGGTAAGGCGGTGATAGAGGAAAGGTCGCATCGAAGTGTTCGCAAAGCTTCGACAGGTTCGCCTGTCCGGTCAAGAAAAGTATATCCAGTTTTTAGGCTCGATCACCGTGATAGCAATTGCGCGGCTCGGCAATGATGTTTAATTTCCTCCACAACAGTTCAGAAACTGCCCTGAAAAGAAGTTCGGCATCCAAGTTTGAAGATGATGAATGAAATGCATTTGAGAAAAGGTTTTGGTCCTGTGTCAGCACGAACTCCTGTTTCGTATGGCTTGTACGGTCGCCGTTGCGGATTTACTCTGATCGAGCTTCTGACGGTTATTGCCATTATCGGGATTCTGGCGGCGATTCTGATTCCAGTGCTGCGATCGGTTCGCGAGAGCGCCCGGACGGCCCAATGTCAAAGTAATCTCCGGCAATCGGCAACCGCTATACTGTTGATGATGAACGATGATGAGGGTCGTCTCTTCACGCACCAGGGGGGAGCGGGATCCGATGGGCTGAACTGGAGCCAGCGGTTGATCGATTGGGGATACCTCGACAACGAAGTCGCCGCCGAAGTGGTGCGTTGTCCGTCGCACCCGCCCGATTATTACCATTCCTGGAGTACCTATGGGTTGAATATGATTGGAGATGCAGGAGAGTCGGTTTCAGGGGAGGGCAATACGCGCTACCGGCTTAACCTGAACCTGATCCGGGACCCAAGTCACTATTTTCTCCTCGTCGATTCGCATGCTGCCGCGACAGAGCGTCAACGGATGCGGATCACCGGCATTTGGGCTTCCCATGCCGACGGAGTTCACACGCGCCACAACAACCGTGCCAATATGGCTTTCGCCGACGGGCATGTGGAGGCGGTCGGGCCGAAGCGGCTGGCGATTCTGGGATTTGGAAGTTATTTCGACGAGGGCTTAACGGCCAGAGCCGTGCCGGATATTGATTAGATTGATTACTGTAACCCTGAACCAAGGAAAGAAAAATGAACCCGCTTCCCAACAATAGAAAACCGTTTCGAAATAAATTATTGTGGCGCGCTCTGTTGTCGAGTGTGACGATCTCCTTACTCTGCTTCGGAGGAAAAGCAACCGGATATTCGGCCATCGTGACCTTTCAGGATGATTTTGAAGGTCATACGCCCGGTGAGGCTCCCGGTGCTCCGTGGACTGCGGTTAGCGACGGCCCCGGCTCAGGGAGTGTCACCGTGATTCAGGACGAAAATGACCTCTTCGGCAAAGGAACGACCAATCAGATCCTCGAATACCGCAAAGACGGCACGGACATTGCCCAGAATCTGGTTACCGAGGAAACCTTTTCCGCCGAAGTGGCGAGGATCCGCTTCAATTTCTTTCAGCCTGAGGATGAGTTCGACGAGCACAGTTGGATCATCCTGTATGCGGGATCCCGCTCCACCGGCAACCGCGCCCAGGTAATGAATTTCGGGGCCGACGGCGACACGATCGGAAGCTCGGCGATCTATGACCGCGGGGTGGTCAATCAATTGGAGTTGATCGTCAATAACAGTAATGATCCGTTCAGTTATTCGAACGGACAAACCGTTGAACCGGGAACGGTCGATATTTGGATCAACGAAGTACTGGCGGAGGAGGGCTTCTCGGCGCAAAACAACCAGCGAGGCGCTATAACCACCTTCGAATTCAACACCTCGAGTAGCCGGCAACAAGCCTTTTTCATTGATGACATGGTGATTGTTCCGGAGCCCCGCGCGGTCGGTGCGGTTTTTGGAGTCGTCGCTCTGGGGGCGGTCTTCGTCCTTCGGCGCCGGTCTTCGAGAAGACTGTGAGTGTCAACGGAAACCATCTTTGTCCGGTTCGAACGTTTTTTTATCCCGGGGCAGCACGATCGATCGTTCGATTCAGCACGACGGGGTGTATGGAGGTGGCGGAAATTTTCGAAACGAGACGCCGCTTGGTACTTTGACTCTAATCGCTAACGTTACTCAAACCTGGAACCAAAAAAGAGAATGAAACCGTTTTTTCTGAATACGAAACCGTTTGCTAAGGCCACCCTTTTGCGTGCTTTATTGCCGTGTGTGACAATCCCGTTGCTGAGTCTTGCAGGAAGTGCGACCGGATTTGCGTCGGAGGTGGTTTTTTCGGATGACTTCGAAAACCATACGGCCGGCGAAGCGCCCGGCGAGCCGTGGACGGAGGTGGGAGATGGTCCTAATTCGGGGAGTATTCTGGTGCTCCAGGACGAGGACGATCTTTTTGGGAAAGGGACCGACAACCGGATATTGGAGTATCGCAAGGATCAAACTCATGACGACCTGCCGTCGGCCCAGAATCTGGTCACCGAGGAAAGTTTTTCCGCCGAAGTCGCGAGTATCCGATTCAGTTTTTATCAACCTGAGGACGAGTTCGACGAGCACAGCTGGATCATCCTGTATGCGGGATCCCGTTCCACCGGCAACCGCGCCCAGGTCATCGACTTCGGCGCCGAGGGTGATACGATCGGAACTTCGGCGACCTATGAGCGCGGAACGGTGAATGAACTGGAACTGATCGTGAATAACGGTGCCGGACCGATTGTTTACGGCGACGGGCAGATCCTGGACGGGGGTGAGACGGATATCTGGATCAACGGGGAATTGGCCGAGGAGGCTTTCTCCGCGCATAATAATCAAAGAGGTCCCATTTCCACTTTCGAGTTCAACACATCGGGCTCCCGGAAGCAGGTCTTTTACCTGGATGAGATCGTCATTGAATCATTGGACGTGGAAGCGTTTCGACTTGGCCTGGAAGACGATTTCGAAGGACACACGGTGGGCGAAGCGCCGGGCGAGCCGTGGACGCAGGTTGTGGACGGACCTTTCTCCGGAAGTGTCCTGGTGCTTCAGGACGAGGACGACCTTTTCGGCAAGGGCCCGGATAACCAGATCCTCGAGTACCGGAAGGATGGAACCGATCCTGATGAGCCTTCAAACCAGGCACTTATTGCCGAGGAGGCCTTTTCGGCGGAGGTGGCGAGCATCCGGTTCAGTTTTTACCAGCCCGACGACGAATTCAACGATCACAGTTGGATTATTCTTCATGCGGGATCGCGCTCCACCGGCAACCGTGCCCAGGTCATCAATTTCGGTGCCGACGGCGACACGATCGGAACTTCCGCGACCTATGAGCGCGGCGTGGTCAACGACGTCGAATTGATCGTCAACAACACGACTTCACCCATCGAATACGGCGAGGATGACCAGGTGCTATTCCCGGGCTCTACGGATATCTGGATCAACGGGGAACTCGAAGAGGAAGGCTTTTCATCGCAGAATAACCGATTGGGAGCCATAACCAGCTTCGAGTTCAATACCTCGGGTGGGCGGCGCCAGGTGTTTTTCGCCGACGATTTCATAATCGAGCCCATTCCGGCGGAAGACGTTCAGATCCAGATCGCACTTGAAGATGATTTCGAGGGGCATACCGTCGGCGCCGAGCCGGGCGAACCGTGGAACGATGTCCGAACCGGCCCCGGTGCGGGCAGTATCCTGGTGCTCCCGGACGATGACGACCTCTTCGGGAAAGGAACCGACAATCAGATTCTCGAATACCGAAAAGATATGGATGGCATATCCCAACGCCTTTTGACCGAAGAAACCTTTTTCGCCGAGGTGGCGAGTATACGCTTCAACTTTTTTCAGCCCGATGACGAATTTGACGAACATGCGTGGCTGATGCTCTATGCGGGTCCCCGTTCGACCGGTAACCGTGCCCAGGTTTTGAATTTCGGCGAGGATGGTAATAAAATCGCCGAGTTCGGCGGGGATGCTTCGGTGACTTATGAGCGCGGAGTGCTCAACGAATTGGAGCTCGTCGTCAACAACGGCCATGAACCCTTTACTTATGCTAATGGTCGGACAGTTCAACCGGGGACGCTGGATATCTGGGTCAATGGGGAGCTTGAAGGTGAAGGCTTCTCGGCAAGCAATAACCGCCGTGGCGGGATTACCGGCTTCGAGTTCAACACTTCGAGTTCGCGAACACAGGTCTTTTATCTCGATGATTTTGTAGTCGAGCCCTTGGCTGAGGTTGCGCCCGAAGCGACGTTCGCGGCCTGGCGCGACGAACACTTCACCGACGACGAACTGGGTGACGAGGAAATCAGCGGCCCACTGGCCGATTTCAGCGGTGACGGAGTCGCCAACCTGGTTAAATATGCCCTCGGCTTGAATCCGCGCGTGGCTTCCCTCGAAGGCTTGCCGGCCACAGCGATCCAATCCCTCGAAGTCGACGACGAAACCGACGCGTTCCTGACGCTGACCTTCGACCGTCCGGTCGATCGCGTGGATTTGACTTACGAGGTTACCGCAGCCGCGGAGCTGCCCGAGTGGACCGTGCAGGCGGTTCAGGTTTCGGTGACCGAGAACGGAAACGGAACCGTTACCGAACTCTGGCGGGACTCCCAGCCGATCGATCAGGCAAACAGGCGTTTCATGCGGCTGGAGGTGACGTTGGACTAGCCGGGCGTAGCCTCGAGCCCGAAGTAGCGCACGCATCTTGAGGCGCGCGCACCGGGACGAAATCCCGGCTCGCCGTGGGCTGCGTGCAGAATTCACGATTCTGCCGGACATCGAGCGAAGTCCCGTGCCTGCCGGGAGAAACGTAAGCTGCATATCGGCGGCACATTTCGAAAAACTCGAATCAGATTTAAGCTCGCTTCCGGTGGCTCGGCAGCCAAAGAATGAATTTTTATCGGGAGCGCATCGTTTCGCCGGTAAGAGGTCCCGTGGGGTTGCCGTTTCAAGGGATGCCGCAGTCGTCCGGAATATTCGAGTCCGATGTGGGAAAGAATCATGAAGATTTATTGGCGTGTGGTAACTCTGGTCGCAGTGACGATGCTCGTGACCCTCGGTCCGGCCAAGGCGGGTCATTACTATTTGGCACCGGATGGCGACGACAGCAACGCAGGCACCCGCGAGGCGCCGTGGGAGAGCCTGGAGAAGGCGTCGGCGACCGCGCGGGCCGGGGATACGATCGTGCTGCTTCCGGGCAGGTACCCGGGGCGGTTGCGCCCGGTCGACAGCGGCACCGCCGACGCTCCTATCGTCTTCCGCGCCGAACCGCGCATGGGCGCGACACTCACCGGGCCGGGCGGCGACCGAGCGATCGTCTTGGAGGATCTGAAGCATATCAGCCTGGAGGGCCTGCACGTGGAGCCGGAGATCTCCGGCGTGGGCTGGCTCACGATGCGCAACTGTTCACAGGTAACGGTGGAGGATTGCCGAATGGAAAACTCCACCGCCGGCCTGGCGGCCCAGATCGAGGACTCCGAAGACATACGTCTGCTTAACAGCGTCTTTCAAAAGCAGTTGGGCGGCGTCAACATGTTCCGCATTGTCCGTTGCACGCGCATACTCTTCGAGGGGAACGTCATCAGTCGCGCCGGACACTCCCCTCTCCAGCTCAGGCCGGACAACGCCACAAGCTACGTCGTGATGCGAGGCAATGTTTTCCACGCCGCGTGGGGGCGCAACTTCGAGCACTTTGGCACCCACAACGTGCTCTTCGAGCACAACATCGTAACCCATGCCTTCAACAGCGGCCGCTCGGGGAGCGCGAACGCGAAGTTCGCCACCACGCATGGAATCTTTCGCTTCAACAGGGTTTTCCGCAACCCTCACGGGCCGATTCACCTGTATCCGTTCCGCGACGTCTGGCTCGATAGAATACGCCTTTACAACAACGTCTTCGACGACAACGGCCATTACGGCATCGCCGTCCGCAGTTCACAGGAGCAGACAAGAGATCTCGTCTTCGCCAACAACATCTTCAGCCGGAACGACCCGCATGGCATGGAACGCCAGATACAGCTCAGAGGCGGGAGCCCTGGACAAGTCCGCATGGTGCGCAACGCGTTCGCCGGTACGCAGCGGGGTTTGCCCCTGGTGCATGACTATGGTGACTCGTTCACGGTCGAGGCGCTGCAAGAGGCAGCCGTGCAGGCGGAGCACGGAGCGCGCTATGAAGGCAACATGGACGCGGATCCCGGCTTTGTCGACGCGGAGACCTACGACCACGCGCTGCGCGAGGACAGCCCGCTGAGGGATGCGGGCGTGCCGCTAACACGCGCGGTAGGCGCCGGTGAGAGCGCGCGGCTTGCGGTCGAAGACGCTGCGCCCTTCTACGACGGTTTTGGCATTGAGGGCGAGAAGGGCGACCTGATCGCCGTGGGCGCTCCGGACCGGAGGGCACGGGTGGTCGAGGTCGATCATGACGCTAACACGCTGCTGCTCGACCGGGAGGTAAGGTGGAGTGAGGGCGACCCGGTAAGTTTGCCCTGGTCGGGCGAGGCGCCCGATATGGGCGTCTACGAAAATGGCGGTGACGGGCGCGTGGGGGTGCAGGTGGTCGTTGAGCCGTTCGAGGTGCGTCCGGGCGAGGAGGTAACCATGCGCGCCGTAATCCACGGTGACGCTCGGCCCGAGCGTATCCGCTGGTGGCTGGGCGACGGGAGTGTGGCGGAGGGCGGCGAGATCACGCACCGCTACGATGAGGAGCACGACTACGCGATCCGCGTGCAAGTGGTCGACACCGAGGGCCGGACACATTATGGACCCGGTTACGTGTGGGTGGCCGAGCCAACCGATCCGTCCGCTCCGCTGATTCACTCCACGTGGGACCCCGACGACGACACGGCTTGGTGGCTGTGGAAGAGTTACGGGTATCCGGGACCTGCGGCTTTTGTAGACATCGTCGAGGGCGGCGTGCGCCATGCCGGCAGTTCCGCGTACATGCCCGAGGGCTACGAGCCGCCCGGCCCGGGCACCAACTTCCGGCACGTGTTCGCGCCCGAGGACCGCGGCGGCCTGCCGGCACGTGTTCATCCGGATGGTTGGGACATCGACCTCTACCCGGAGGTCTTTGTGCGCTATCGGGTCAGCGAGGGAACGCCGGTGGCGTTGTCGTTGAAGCCTTTCGGACGGGCGCCATTGCTGGTGGCGCTCACTCCCGCAGGGGAGTCGGACCTCTCGTCGGTCGCGGACCACGTTCTGCATGACGATGCCGAGTGGCATGAACTGGACTTCGATGTACGGAAGGTACGCGGGGTTTATCCGGACCTTCAGGTGTTGGAGGGATTGTATTTTCTCAGCTCGCCGCAGGATGCGGTGAGGGAGGGGCAATGGTACGACCTCGACGAGGTGCTCATCCGGCCTGCTGCGAATGAATAAGACGAATGCCCATTCAAATCGATGAAAAACATGAAATCTTCCGGAATACGAATCCTACTCACCGCGACGCTCGTTTTTGCCGCGATTCCGTCGGTCGCCGACCGGCTTCCCGCAGGCTTTGAAGATCACGGTCCCGCCGCTCCCACTGGGCAGGAAACCTTTGGGGGCAGCGCCTTTGCCACGGTGGACGCCGAAGGCAGCCGTCTTGTATTCATGAAACTGTGGGCGGGCGGGCAAGGCTACTACCTTTTTATCGATGCCGAAACCGGGGAGACCGAACAGATTCATCCCGGGATCAACGGCGGCGGGGGCTGGCCGCCTTTGTTGACTGATGAAAACAAGGTTTATGATACCATGGGGGCGTGGTTGATGGAGATCGACGTGCCGGCGCGCGAGGTGCGCCGTGTCGGGCGCCTGCCCTCGGGGCGGAGCCTCGGGCTGGGAAACACCGTCGATGAGAACGGGATCGTCTACGCGGGAATTTTCCCCAGCGGAAACCTGGTGTCGTATGATCCGGCAACCGAAGACTTCACCGATCACGGGCGCCTGGTCGAAGAGGACTGGAATCAGTATTTGCGGCCGATGGTGACCGACGGCGAAGGCTGGGTTTACATGGGTATCGGCCAGAAACTGGCCCAGGTGCTGGGGTACCATCCTGCAAGCGGCGAAACCCGCGCCTATGTGCCGGAGGACGAACGCGAAAGCGGGGCGGGAGAGGTGCGTCTGGGCGCCGACGGACACGTGTACGGCAACGCGCCGGGATGGAGCTGGCACCGGCTTTCGGGGGGTGAAGCGACGCCGGTCGACGAACCGGCGGCCGCCTCCTCGAGCCGGGAACGCTACACCCGTCCGAGGACCGCGGAGGGCAACAGGTTTCCGGACGGTTCCCGTTTGATGGGGATCGATTTGGTCAGACGGACGATCACGATTCTGGATACGGACGCCGAAGAACCCCGGGAGATTCGTTTCGATTACGACAGTCCGGGGGTGCCCGTTTACTCGATGGTGGCGGGGCCGGACGGGAACATTTACGGCGCGACCGGGAATCCTTGCCACCTCTGGCGTTTGCAGCCCGATACGGGAGAAATGGACGATTGGCGGGTAGGCGGTGGCCACCTCAATCAGCTTGTGCTCCAGAATGGAAAAATTTACGGAGGAAAATACAGCCAGGGCTCCATTTATGAATTCGATCCCTCGAATCTGTTTCGCGACGAGGAGAAAACCAGGATACGATGGAGAAGTGTTCAGGAGGGAAGTTACGGCTTTCGCGGGGATCCCGACATGGTCGGGCGGCCCTATGCGATGCTGGCCCATCCCGATGGCAGGCATGTGGTCATGGGCGGCAACCCGGCACGGGTGGAGATCGGCGGCGGGCTGCTGATCGTCGACATCGAGGACGAAAAGACCACGGCCCTGCTGCCCGAAGACTTGATTCCCGACCAGGGAGTCATGGCCCTGGCCGCGTTGCCGGGCGGCGACCTGATCGTCGGCAGCACCACGGCCGCCGCAACGGCGGGTACCTCCGGGGCGAGCGAGGCCTTGATCTACCGTCTCGACTGGGATACCCGTAAAGTGGTCGGCACGTGGAAACCGGACCCGGCACCGGGCTCCATCCGGGACCTGATCGTTGCCGGGGACGGGCTGGTATTTGGACTGGCGACCGGGAACCGTTTTTTCGTCTTCGATCCCGCGAGCGGCGAGTTTGTTCATGACGAAGAGGTGACCGAATACGGCGGGCTGACAGGGGGACAGGCGCCCAGGAGCATGGCCCTCGGTCCCGGCGGTAACCTCTACGTGCTGTTTCGCGACGCGATCGCCCGGATTGATCCCGAAACGTTCGAGCACCGCGAAGTCGCCCGGCCCGGCACGCCGATTAACTCGGGCATCGTTATTCAAGATGACCGTTTGTACTTTATCGGGGGCGGACGGCTGCGTCTCTACAGCTACGAGTTGAACCAACAGTCCGGTCCGGATTGATCTTTGCGAACCAACTCAATCCCCGTTTTCCGAAAGCCCTGCCTTATGCCGTTGTCCCGATTTATTTCCACCGCACCGAACGTCCCTTTGGCGGGGTTTTTAGTGACATTGATCGTCCTTGTTTGGGCCGTGCCCATCCGGGCGGAGGATTCCGGAGAGTGGCTGACGGCCCCGCCCAGCGACCGCGCCGAGGTGGTGGAGGGGCTGATGGAGTATTTTGGGCCGGGTCCCGGTCCCGAAGACATCGTGCCGCCCGAAGTCGAAGTGGTCGAAGAACGGGACATGGGGGATCATGTTCGCCGGACGCTGCGCTACCTGGTCGAGGAGGGCGAACACGGCGAGGCTTATTTGCTGCTGCCCAAGCCCCTGCCCAACGCGGAAAATCCGGTGCCTCTGGCCTTGTGCCCCCATCCGACGCACGCCCTGGGGAAGGATTCGGTCATTGGCAATTTTCGCGAACCGCCCGCCGACGAACAGGAAGCCGAACATCGCGGGCAGCGGATGTACGCCTTGGAACTGGTGCGGCGCGGATTCGTCGTTTTCGCCCCCGATCGCGCCGCCTACGGCGCGCGCCGCGTCGTCGAAAACGAACGCAGCGGCCGGCGCCTGATGGAGGCTTATCGCGAGCAGTTCTTCGACGAGCGCTGGCCCGAGTGGAGACTGACCTCGGGAAAGATGGTCTGGGATCTGCAACGTGCCCTCGATTTCCTGCTCGAGTACGATTTTGTCGACTCCGGGAACGTCGGGATTAATCCCGACGTTCCCGGAGTCGACAAAATCGTACTCGAGCAGGAAATCGAGGGCAC
>PWMU01000150.1 GCA_003558065.1 Opitutia bacterium
TATCCGCTGTTTTCGAAAAACTTGATGACGGAGAGTATAATTCCCTGCCTCCTTTCTTATGCTCTCCAAAACCGCCCTTATCCGATATCTCTGTGTGTACGTCGTTTTCGTCACGGGAACGGCCGTTACCAGTGCAGCGGACAATCCGGCCGAACAATACCGGGAGGCGTTTGCCCTTGCCGGTTCCCTGCCGCGGGATGCCGATGAATTCGTTCGCGAAGCTACCAGAGAAAGTGTGGGACAATTGGAATGTCTCTTGTTGCGCCGAAACTCGCATCATGAGCCGGCTCGATTCCAGCGATCTCAATCCCGTCACCCGGTCGCTCGGCAACAACTCCATTCCCTGTCACCGCAAAACACCCAATCAAACCGGCTCGCGCGGCGCACGTCGCGCCACCGAACGAAATCCGAAGTAAATCCCCACCAGGGCCAGGACCGCACCGGCGGTCTCCAGCGGGGAAAGGCGCAGGCCGAAGAACAGGACGTCCAATACCATCGAGCCGGAAGGTTGAATAAGCAGGAACAGCCCCACCACGGCCGCCGGAAGGACCGGCATGCCGCGGGTGATGCAGATCCAGCCCCCCACTTGGCAAAGTCCCCCCAGAGCAACGAGCCAAACGAGCGATTCCAAATTGGGAATTGTAAAATCGTTACCTTCCAAAAGATTGAGTCCACCCAGCATCAGTCCGCACAGAACCGTGACCTGGACCAGACGTGCCTCGGTTCGAATGTCTCCGCGACGAATCTGAAAGCCCCGGAGACTGAGAATGTAAAGCGCATAGGCGACCGCGGTCAGTAATCCGAAAACAACCCCCAGCCGGAAATCGGGTGGAAGTACGGCCCATTCCCGGCCAAACAGCAGCCAAAGCCCCGCGGTGGCACATCCCAACCCGGTGCCAAACCGCCAACCGACACGCTCCCGCAAGAAGAATACCCCGATCAGTGTGAGAATGAAGACCTGAAAGTTGGCGAGAAGCGTCGCGAGCCCGGGTCCGATGTAGTGAATCGATCGGTGCCAGAACCAGATATCGACCGCGAATATCGCAGCTATCAAGACGGATGCCCCCCAGTCGGACCGCCAACCTGCCCGAAGGGCCGGCCGCATCAGCAGAATGCCGGCAAGGGTGAGCGCACCGAACAGCATCCGGTAAAAGCCGGCCGTGGTGGGCGGAACTTCGGCCAGGCGGACAAACACGGGCGCGAAACTGAGAAGGCAGGCACCAAGGATCACCAGAACCGCAGCCCGGACTGCAGTAGGACGAATGACGGGAATACGTGCGCGTGAAAACTCTTGAGCCACTGAAATTGCCTTTCTTGTTCCTTCCCTTTCCTCGATCGGGATCCTCCGCGAATCGGACCTTGGCTGCAAAAGATTCCGGTATCTCCCGGTTGATCCATCCAGGCTACTTTTTTCGTGTAAATCCTCTGGAATGCGACGTTTTACTATTCCCGCGACAACAGGGCCCAGTCACCCCGACTCGAATACCAAATCAAAGCACCCTGTTACGCGGCACGGCCGGTCAGCAAGGTCTTGATACGTTCGGCGAACGCACTGACCACCAGGTAAAGGCATGGAATAACGAAAAGTGTCAAAAACATGGATACGAAAAGCCCGCCGACCACCGACAGTGCCAACGGGCGCATGATCTCGGCGCCCGTCCCGAGCCCGATGGCCAGGGGCGTCATTCCCAGCACGGTGGTGGAGGTGGTCATGAGGATAGGGCGAAGACGAATGGCCCCGGCTTCGACAATGGCATGAGCCGGCGACAGATTGTGTTCGCGCCTTCCGATTTCAATGTATTCCACCAGCAGGATCGCATTGTTGACCACGATGCCCACCAGAAGGATGACTCCGATCATAACGGGAGCGGATACGGGAGTTCCCGTCAGCCAGAGGATCAGGCTGACGCCGACGAGCGCCAGCGGCGCCGTCGCCAGGATGATCAAGGGGTTGCTCAAGCGCTCGTACTGGACTGCCAGAACCACGAATACAAGAAAGATGGACAGTGCGATGACTATGGTGAGTTCCTGGTTGGTTTCCTCGATGGTTTCCCACTGTCCCCCGTAGATCATGCTGTACTGATCCGGCAGTTCGAAGCCGGCCAGGCGGTCTTGAACCTGGTTCATAATGGTTCCTACATCGGCAACCGCGGTATTGATGTCGCCGTTGACCTGGACGGCCCGGTTCTGGTTTTCGCGAACGATGTGGGCCGGCCCCTCGCCCAGTTCGAAGGACGCGACGTCTCTGAGCAGAATCGGACGGCCGTTGTCCCGCGACAGCAACATCCGTCCCAGCGTCTCGGAATCGCCGGTTGCTTCATGCGGGAGCCGAACGCGGACATCGTACTGCCGGTTGGCGGTCCGGTACCGGGTCGGCACCGCGCCGTCAACGGCATCGCGCACCGCCTGGCCGACCTCGGAAACACGGAGCCCGAGGTCCGCCGCCCGGTCCCGATCGACCTGGATTCGCATAATGGGACTCTGGTCCTCCCGGCCGATCTCGACCCCTTCCAAACCGTTGATACCTTCGATACGCGAAATCACTTCGCTGCCCATGGCGTGCAGTTCTCCCAGGTCCTCGCCTATGATGCTGATGGAAAGATCCGCGCCGCCGCCGAAATGGAGTCCCGGAATACTCGGCGGCCTTACGCTGATACGCGCCCCGGGCAGATCCAGGCCGTCCAGAATTTCCTGGGCCTCGGTGACCCATCGGCCGGCGGGCATGCCGGGCCGCCGCTCGGCGGAAGTCAATTGGATCCGGATGTTCGAAGTACCGGGACGTTCATTGACCACCCCGCCGCCGAGGTGACCGCCGACAAACGTAAACAGGGACTCGACATGCTCCATTTCCTGGACGGCCTCTTCGATCTGCCGCGCCGCGGCGTTGGTTTCGTGCGGGGGCGTACCGGGCGGGAGAACCATGCGCACGCTGACATTGCCGTCATCCACCTCGGGAAGAAATTCGTTGCCCAGTTGCGTATAAAGGTAGCCGCCCCCACCCAGGGCCAAGAGCGCCAGGAAGAGCACGACCCACCGAAAACGCAAAATCTTCGGAAGCGAACGCCGGTAGTATTTGCGAAGTCCGCTCACAACCCAGTTGAATGCCCGAAGCGGCGCCGATCGTGCGATTCCGGTTTCAAACCGCAAATGACCCAACAACGCGGCCAGCATAGGAACCAGCGTCAACGCGGCGGCGAGGGTCGCGATGATGGCGAACGAAAGAGTCAGAATCAACTCGCGGAAAATCAACGCCGCCATCCCGGTAATGAGCAAAAACGGCACCACAGCCGCCAGGTTGGTCATCGTCCCCGCGATAATGGCGGAACTGACCTCACGGGCACCGAGATGCGCGGCCTCCTCGGGTGATTCATTCAACTGCTCGCGATGACGGTAGATGTTTTCCAGCATCACGATCGCGTTGTCCAGCAACAGCCCGACACCCAGGGCCAGTCCTCCGAGACTGATAATATTGAGTGTCAAATCCCCCAGCCCCATCAAAGCGAACGTCGCCATGATCGCTATCGGCAGGGAGAGACCGATGACAAAACTCTTGCGCAGACTTCCCAGAAACAGAAAAACCATGCTCATGGCGAGCACGCCGCCCAGAATCGCGGCCGTACCGACGCTGGAGATCGCGCCGCGAATGAAGAACGCGGGGTCGCCTATGGCCTGGTAGTCGATATCGTCAGGTATAAAGCCGGAACGTTCGAGCCGTTCGAGCGTGCGGTTGACCGCGTCGACCACTTCCACCGTGTTGGCCTGCGGGAGTTTGAAAACCGAAACCTGGGCGGCCGGATTCCCGTCGAAACGCACGTGCAGCCGCTGATCCCGAAATCCGTCGCGCACCTCGGCCACTTCCGAAAGGCGAATCCGGTGATCGGCGTTTCCCGGGAGGGAAAGGAGGACATTCTGAATCTCCTCTTCGGAGCCGAACATCCCGTCCGTTGTCGCCATGACATCGAACGTGTCCGAAGTCATCCAGCCCGCGGCGATATCGACGTTCTCGGCCCGCAGCGTCTGGATCACCTCCTGGAATCCCAGGCCGTAGGAACGCAGGCGTTCCTGATCGACCACGACCTCCATTTCGCGCCGCAACCCTCCGGCCGCCTCGACCCCGGAGACCCCGTGTATCGCCACCAACTGAGGGGTGAGCTGGTTCTCCACCCAGTCGCGCACTTCGACCTCCGTGCGTATACTCGACCGGAACCCCGCCTGCCAGATCGGATCCTGCGCCGGATCGAATTTGTACAGCCGGAGGGATTCAATATCGCCGGGAAGCTGGGTGCGGGCGAGCTCCAGGTGACGCGAGGCGTCCTGAAGGGCGAGGTCGATATTGGTCCCGTAGTCGAAGTGCAGGTTGACGTTGGTGCGCCCCTGGGACGCCCGGCTGTCGATGTCGATCAGGTTCTCGGTGGCCGCCAGATTCTGCTCCAGCACGCGCGTGACCTGTTCCTCCATGATCTCGGGAGCCGTGCCGGGATAATTGGCGGTAACACGAATCTGCGGCCGCTCGACGTCGGGCAGCAAATCGATGGGCAACCGCTCGAAAAAGAACAAACCAACCACAAAAACCACCGACGCGATCGCCAGCGTGCCGATCGGATGAAGAATACTGATATTGGCCAGCCCGCGTCGGGTCCTATCGTTATTTGCCGCACTCATCGTCGTTACTTAACCCCGCCACCCGACGATTCGGACGCGATCGCCGTCATTCATATCGATCGGATTGGTTGCCAGAACGATCTCTCCCTCTTCCAGACCTGCCGAAACCTCGGTCCACTGTCCCCGGGTCGCCCCGCGTTCGATTGTGCGGCGATGCAGCCGGTCGTCATCGATCACGTAGACGTAATGCTCATCCCCGTCCTCCCCGATAGCCGACGGCGGCACCGCAATCACATCCGGACGCTCATCGATCGGCATGCGCACCCGTGCCAGGAAGCCCGGCAGCACGCCGTTATCCGTGGCGTCCCGAGGCAAAGCCACTTCGACGGTGATCAGGCGACTGCTGCTCTCGGCCTGGGGAAAGATCCGTCGGATCACCCCTTCCATTTCCAGGTCCGGCCGCGCGTCGAGCCGCACCGGAACCGTTTGGCCGCGCTCGAGGTGGGTCACGTCCAGCTCGGACACGCCCAGCCGGAGGACCAATTCATCCATCGCGGTCAATTCAAACAACGTTTCCTGGGCCTCCACCGCTTCCCCCGGCTCGATGTAACGCGCGGTAACGACGGCGTCGCGCGGCGCCGTGATCCGTCCAAAAGCCACCCGGGATTCCCAGAGGAGGCGCTCGCTTTCGGCCACCCGCAGGTTCGTGCGCTGCCGCTCGTACTCCGAAGGGCTCACCAGTTCGTTCGAGAGAAGCCGGTCCGTCCGCCGGTACTCCTGCTCCGCCTGTTCCTTCTGTGCCTCGGCACGGGCGAGCTCCGCCTTCTCCTGCGACAAATCCAGCTGAGCCAGAAGTTCCCCCGCTTCGACACGGTCACCCTCTTCAACACGGACGGCCTCCAGGGTCCCCGAAGTCCGTGCGGCAAGTCGAATTCGCGATTTCGGCTCCACCGTGGCGGAAGTCGACAACTGGCGTGACAGGTCCCGCCGCACCAGCTCGACTGCCGCAACGGGAGTTCCCGCCTCTTCCTGGGCATCGTCACTCTCGGGAGCCTCCCCGCACCCGCTGAGGAAAAACGGAAAGCCGATCACCGCACTCAAAGCACTCCGGCGGATTCGATTGAAAGAAAACACATGCATCATCGATTCAAATTACAGCAACGGCCGCTCAGTCATTCAGCCGCAACCCCGGAGACTCTTCATGCATTTCCCTGTGGACGCAAGAATCCGTCTAAATTGGTCAAGTCGCCAGGCAACGGAGCCCTCTAGTCCGAATTGGCGCTTAGCGAGCTTGATCGGAAAGATTGGGATTATGGAGAGTGTGAGATTCAGGCCGGTTCGTCGACACACCCCACCATGCTGGCGCATGGTCCCCCCTCTCCAGAGGGGACTTTTCAGGGATTACCCTCTGGAGAGGGGAAGAACCGCTCGCTAAAGCGGTGAGGTGTGTCCGTTGTGCCTGCGGTACCCATTCTTCCATCGATCTACCCGCTTATCCGTGCCATTCCCTTTAGTCCCTTGATTCCGCCCAAAAACCTTTCCGTCCAGCCGCCCTGCGGCCCTCCCGATGTAAACTCGCCACAGGATTTGCGACTTTTCGACGAACGCGAAGCCCACGCCCGAAAGCTCGGACGGTTCACCCATACCGCTTTCTGCGCAGTGGAGCGCCCGGCGGACCACTACCGCCCGCTTGATCCCTTCTGGAAACGCCGGGGTTACCGCAAGCAACCCGACCTGCAAGCACGCTTCCCCTGGCGTGATCTCGACGATCGCGAAGAGACCGAAAAGACCCTGGTTTTCTGGATACGGGAGCTGCTATAATCCGTTTCCCGTTCACAGTTTCTCCCCCTACCCGTCGGAGCCTAACCAGAAAGCCACCAGCAATCCGATACCGATAAAAACCGCCACGCCGACAATCGCCGACAGCAGCTCTTCCATCGGGTCATCGGGATGCCACTTGACCCGGTTAAGTGTGACTATCCTGACCGCAACGCGTCCGACCATCCCGGCGATTTCAATAAAAAACCACCACGCCAGAATCCGAACGATGTCTCCCACCAAGCTCATGTTCCCTCGAGCAGTTCCGGTACCGTGCGCGCCGCATAACCCTTGATTCCCAGAAAGGCCAAAAGCTCCGGCAACCGGGTCCAGAACTTGTCGTTCCGGCCGGGTCCGGCACCAAGGTGCATCAAAAGGAGAAATCCGTTCAACCCGTCCGGGTCTTCGCCGGCGCAGGTCAGAATACTCCGCCAGATCGTTTCCGACGACCGGAAGTTCCTCGCCGCCTCTTCAGTGTAGTCGGCGTGCGAAAGCGTGCCCGGCGTGAAATTAAACAGGGGAAACCCGATCTCCTTCGCCCAGCCGGCCACCGTTTCGTTGTGCCATTCGTACGGAGGGATCCACAACCGGACACCCGAACATTCGACGCCAAAACGCTCCAGTTCGGCAAGATTCGCCTCCAGATCGTCCACGAACGTCTTCCGGTCGATCAGCAGGGGCCGCTCCGCCTCCCACCCGCAATACAGGAGGTGGCGGTCCGAATGCGGTCCCACGCAATGCCCCGAGGCAACCATCCGGCGGATCCCGCCTTCGTTATCCCGATTCCTCAGAAAATCCCCGGTGAGAAAGAACGAAGCCCCGACATCGTACCTATCCAGTGTATCCAGTATCTCCCCACACCCCTCGCCGAAATCCCCACCGGTAAAAACGAGGGCGAGTTCGCGGCGGTCCCGGCGGCCCCGGATCGCCGCTCCGTGGTGCCGGGTAATTCCGTCGGGACCGATGACGGGACCGTCGCTCACAACTCCCTTTTCATGAGTATAAACCGCCGGGTCTCGGAAAACCCGAGCCGTCCGTACACGCCCTTTGCCGCGCGCTCGCCGGTCCAGAGAACGTACGCGGCGTGAAGCCCCTCGCGGCGCATCTGTTCGAGGGTGCGACCGAGCAGCACATGCCCGATCCCGCGGCCCTGGTGTGTTTCGGCAACGCCGAAGGGCCCGAAGTGCTCCCCTTCGAACTTGCAGTAGGCGCCGATTTCGTCCCCGACCCAAGCAACATACACCGAATGCTCCGGCGCGTTCCCGGCGGCGATCGCATGCAGGTGGCGCCGCGCATCCTCGATCCAGTCGCCCGGCATGTGTTCCTTGAGAAACGCCAGGAACCCGCTCGTACGGGCTGCTTCCAGGGGACCCACGACGATTCCTTCGCTCCTCAGATCCTCTTCTTTCTTCCTCAAAAGAGCTTCAAAATCCAGTCCGGCGATCAACGCGTCCATCGCAATCGCCTCGGAAACCGCAACGTAGCCTTGTTGCTCAAGAAACGGAATCGCCCCCTCATGCCGATCCGGATCCACGCCCGGAATGAAATACCCCGGCGGATACGGCGCGATCGCGATTTCCTTTCGATTCCGCTTTCGAAAAAAACCTTCGGCCGCTTCAAAAAGCCGGCGGCCGAGCCCCTTTCGTCGCTGTTCGGGAGCAACCCCGAACGCGGTAATGAATCCCCGATGCTCCATCAAGCCGGTCTTTTCAATGGGTACCCGCAGGACCAGGCAAAGAACGAATCCGACCGGCGCCGCCGGCGATTCCTCGAACGCCAGCAGCAATCCTTCCGGATCGAAATTCGGATCGAGCAGGACGCGCCGCCGGAACCGGTCGGCGGTCAAAGCATCGTAGGACAGGCACCTGTTCCAGAGGCGCAACAGGCTCGGAAAGTCCTCGTCGGAATAATTTCGGATAACAGCCATCGGATCGACAAAACCGGTGAGCTCAAACACTTAACCACCCATCAACACTTATCGACACTAATTCGATGAATTTCGGGGGCTCAGAGCAAAGCCACCCCGGCCGGTACGGGTGAATCGTATGGCATGAAACTTTCCGCGTTACCGATCAGACTGCGTACTCCAGACACACGTTTACCCTAGACCGGCGGCGCGGTATGTAAACGCCGAAGACCACGCCCCGCTTTCGGCACCGGCCGACATCAATCAAATCCCTTCTTTCCGGATCCCTCGTAGGCCTGTCCGTGAGGACAGGGAGAACCGGACCGAAGTTCTCCCAACGAATGTTCTCGATACCCGGCCCGTATGCTGAAGAATGCGGAACGGTCGCCGCTTCGGAGACTCTGCGATGGACGTACTTATTACCTGGCTTGTACTGGCCCTCCTGGCTATCCCTGTAATCGCCATTACCGCGCTGGTTCTGGCGATCAAAGCCGGGAACAGGAACGCCCTGCTTTCGGGTCAATTGGATGACCTGAAGCGGGAAGTGCAACGCCTGCGGGAGGCGGTTGCCGCCCTCCGGAGTGACTCCGGGACCGGCAAGGCCCCCGGCATGCGGACCGAACCCGGCCCCGCGCAAGCTCCGGCTCCCGGGACAGGCCACTCAAAGCGAGACGAGCCCAGGGAAACCAGTCACCCCTTAGCGGCCTCCCCCCGGTCCCGAGGAAAGGCCGAAACGAAACCGGTGCGCTCCGGCGAAACGGAGACCCTCCCGCCGCCCGTCTCCGAAACGTCACTCCCGGACGCGGAGGAGGAAAGCCCCGGCGCATTCGCTCCCGTCGCGCTCTCCACCCTGCTCCGGCGGGCTCGTTTCCTCCCCCCGGGCGTCGGGGAACGCAGCGAAGCGGGCCTCGGCGCCTGGTGGACCACGCGCCTCGGGGCGGCCATGGCGGTCATCTCCGCGGTGTTCTTCGGCGTCTACGTTTCCCAGGACACCCCGCCGTGGCTGCGCTGGCTCGCTCTTTTCGGCACAGCCTGCGGGGTTTCCGGGCTGGGCGCCTGGCTGGAACGGAAAGCCGACGGCATCGCGGCGTTCGGTCGTGTCGTGTTCGCGGGCGGGCTCGCCCTGGTCTATTTCTGCGCCTTCGCCGCCTACGCCATCGCGCCGGTTCAAATTGCCGACACCGCCACGATGGGCGCCCTGCTGCAAACGGTCGCGGTAGTGATCGTGCTTGCGGCAAGTCTGTGGAAACAGCGCGAAAGCATCGCCGTGATGGCGCTCCTTCTGGGTTACGTTTCGTGCGGTTTCGCCTTTGCCGGGGATCTGACCGATTTTGCGCTGTTGGGGGCCGCCACCCTCGCCGCCGGCGCCGCCGCGCTTCTTCTTCGGCGCGAATGGCGGCGACCGCTGGGCGTCGCCCTAGGCGGCGGATGGATCATTATCGGGTTGACCGTCATACTTATCTGGATACCCGGCGAAGGGGAGGCTTCTTTGCGCGTCGGTTTGAGCGCGATAGCGGCCGGCTTTGTTTTTTTCTTTCTGGCCGAGTCCCTCGCCGCGCGCGGCGGGCGGGGGTATTCGGGAGTCGCCTGTCCGCTGTATCATTACACCAACAGTACCGCCGCCCTGGCACTCGGATGGCTCTTTACCCGGATCCTGTATCCGGAATCTATTGACACGTTTTACCTGCTGTTCGCGATCCTGCTTCTGGGAGTTTCGGAGGAATTCCGGCGAAGGAAAACCGAAGCACCTCCGGCAACCGGCTTTTTTGTGAAAGGAAGCGCCCTGGCGGCGCTGTTCCTCGTCGCGTATTTTGCCGGCGAGGTTCGATGGCTCGGCATACTCGCGCAGGCGGCGTGCATTCTCGCGGTCCTGAAAGCTCGCCGCGAGCCCGCCCTTGAGCTTGTTTTCTACGCTGCTATCGGACTCGCAACCGGGCTCTTCCTGAGCGACGTTTTGGCCACGGGCGCCCGGTCGGAACTGAACGCCCTCCTGGCCGCGCTTTTCCTGGTCGCCCTCGGCGGGATCCTGGCCGTTCGGCGGCGCTTTATACCCGGGAACGCCGGTGAACGGAATCTCGGCCTCGCCCTGGCGCTCCCGGCGCAGTTCGCCACGGGAATCGCGGTGATCGCCTACGCCCAGGTGTTCTTTGAGCCGACCGGCGCCGTTATCTGCAGTTTGGCCGCCGCCGGCGCACTGGGCGCAATGGAATTCCTTGCCGCGCGGAAACACCGGTGGTTTGCGGCCTCGGGCATCAGCTTCATCTACGCCCAGGCCGTTTTCCTGTTCGGGTGGCCCGGCGATGCGACAACTCTCGAAACCCTCGCCGCCGGTATCGCGCTCATGGCCGCCGGATTGGGAGGCGCGGCGGCCGTTGCCGCCTGGCTGACGAGCCGGAACAGCGGGAAAGCCGGCGGCGAAACGGCCCTTCACGCGGTCTGGCTCCTGACAGGGGCGCTGATCCTGTTTCGCACCGTCCCGGAATCTTTATTCTTCCTTTCCACCGTCCTCAGCGCCTGGGCGGCCCTGGGAACGGCGCTCATTCTCCGGCTGGGCCTGCTCGTTCTTCTCTCCGCACTCCCCTTCTTTTCTGGATTGCTTCTCGCCCTCGGGTCCTGGCCGGCGGACAGCTCTCCCGTTTCGCTGTGGGTAGCGGCGTCATTGGCCGCCGGATACCTGGCGTTCCTGACCGGCGGGTTTCGCCCGATCCGGACCACTCTCGCCGGGGCGGGGGCTCAAAAGGAAGTTTCGGATGCCGCGGGCGGACTGCTGGCGGTCGGCGCTTTCCTGTTAGCGGTCCACGAAACGGTCATGCCCGATGCGGCCCCATTGGTTCTGGCCCTCGGCGCGCTGGCAATGGCGGCCGCCTGCCGCGGGCGGCCTTCCGTTTCACTGGGAACTCTATCGGTCCTGGTCATCGCTTTCTCGCACGCCGCGGCGTACCGGCAATTCCTGGAATTCCAGGTTTCGGGATTCTCACCGGAGTTCTCACCCGCGCTCGCCTTTATTCTCCTGGCGGCCCTCCCCGGCACGGCGGCCCTCGGCGCCGCACTGATCATAATCCCTCGAGTCCCCGGGATGAATGACCGGCAAAAATCTTTCGCCTGGAACCTTGCGGGTTGCACCTCGCTCGCCTTGATCTACCTCGGGGCGATCCTTCCGGTCTTCCAGTTGACAGCCTACGCCACCGCCCTCTGGGGCGGCAGCGCCGTTCTGTTGTTCGTCGCCGGACTCTTCTTCAAGGTCAAGCCGTTCCGCATAGTCGCACTCGGCGGACTCGGGCTCTGCGTGGCCCGTTTATTCCTGCACGACGTTCAGGACACCTTTTACCGCATCGTCACCTTCGCGGTGCTCGGCGCGGTGCTGCTCGGCATCGGCTTTCTCTATCATCGTTACCGCGAACGGATCGAGGAGAAGACATA
>PWMU01000113.1 GCA_003558065.1 Opitutia bacterium
AGCGCAATGCCGAGATGAGCCCCGACTTCATTGAGTATGCGGTCCAAATCATGCGGGATGGGAAATTCGTCACGGGCCAACCGGAGCGCGATGAAGCCATCGGCAAGTTGGACGAATCCCGGATCGAGGAGCTTCTCGAGCAAATGGCGGAGATCGGGGCCATCGAAGGCGACCTGACCGTCGAAGACGTCATGACCACCGAGTTTCCGTCCGACTGAGAAACACCCGCGATTCACGACCGTTTTCGTGTTTCTCCGAGTGATTCTGAGGCTGTCTGTAAAGCCGCTCCTGCAGGGGCAAGCCCGCAAGGATTTTCGAAGCTGCTGGCAACGCCGTTGCCTCTTACAGCGAGGCCGCTTTCGGGGCGCCGCTCTCCGCCCGGATCACTTCAATACCCTGCCGGCGGAGCACCTCGACCAGGTCTTCCGGCGCCTTTTCGTCCGTAACGACGCAGTCAATCGAGCCGAGGCCGCAGACAAACGACATCGACTTGCGGCCGAACTTGGTGTGGTCCAGGCAAAACACCACTTTGCGCGCGGCACGGATCATAGCCTTCTGAATATCGATCAACAGCGCGTGACTATTATAAATCCCCTCTTCGGTGATCCCGCTGCCGCCCATGATCGCCACGTCCGCATGCATCTCCGAAAACGCTCCGACTGTCAGCGGCCCAACCAGGACCCCGAGGCGCGGATACAGAACCCCGCCGGAGAGCACGACCTCCACCAGGCTCGACGACGCAAACAGGTTCGCGACGGGAAGCGAGTTGGTGAGGATGTGCGGCTTTTTCTCACCCAGGCGGGATGCCACATGGTAGACTGTCGTCCCCGCGTCCAGAATAACACTCTGGTCCGGACGAACCATCTCGGCGCAGGTCCGGCCGATCGCTTCCTTCTCTTCCACCTCGCGCGTGTCGCGCCTGCGGAATACAAACTCGTCGCTCTTGGGCTGGACAATGCGCGCCCCGCCGTGTGTCCGGCGAATTGTCCCGCCCTCCTCCAGCGCGGTGAGATCACGGCGAACCGTTGAAACCGAGATGTCGACGTGTTCGGCCAGCTCCTCCAGCGAGGCGAACTCCACTCGCCGCAAATACTCTTCCAATCGCGCCTGGCGCTCTTCTGTTTGCATCGTGGTTAGGCTATGTCTTGTTGATCCAAAATGCGACTATTCCGGAAACACGCTACAGCTCGCCCCTTCCGTGGCCGCAGGAGTTAATTTGATAGAGTTTGGAAAATATTGAAAGATTTTTATTCACTTTTGAAGTTTTTCATTGACTCTCATTTCATATTTTCAGCACTATCGCGTCAAAAGAATTCACCGGAACCTATGCAAAACCCTGCGTCACCACCGCCCGATCGCGCGGTCATCGAGCACTTCGTCCGTCAGGCCGTTTACAGGCGCCTCGGGAAGCCCGTACCGGCAGCCGCCACGGCCCCGAATCCCCTCGTGGTCAACGTGAGCGCCCGTCACTGCCACCTCACCCAGGACGCGGTGGAGCTTCTTTTCGGCAAGGACCACCAGCTTCAGGTGCACAAGTGGCTTTACCAGGAAGGCCAGTTTGCGGCAAAGGAGACGGTCACTCTGATCGGGCCCCGCAGCCGCGTTATCTCCAATCTCCGTATCCTCGGGCCCTGCCGCAGCATCAATCAGGTTGAACTGGCCTACACCGACTCCGTAGCCCTCGGGTTCGATGTGCCGCTGCGGCTTTCGGGCGATATCGAGGGAACTCCCGGCTGCATGCTGATGGGGCCATCCGGGTTTCTGGAAATGCCGATCGGCGTGATCCGCGCCAGGCGCCACGTCCACATGCACCCCGACGATGCAGCGGCCTACGGCGTTCAAGACAAGGCAATGATGAAACTCAAGGTCGGCGGGCCGTGCGCGGTCACGTTCGATGAAGTCCTGGTGCGGGTCGATGAAAGCGTGAAACTGGAGGTTCACATCGACACCGACGAGGCCAATGCCTGCAACCTCAAATCCGAAACTCCCTGCGAGTTATCCAGCTGATCTCTCACTCAACCCACGAACCAAATAAAAACCATGAATGAAGCATTAGGAATGGTGGAAACCAAAGGGTACACCGGCAGCGTTGAAGCCAGTGACGCCATGGTCAAAGCCGCAAACGTCAGCCTCGTCAAAACCGTGCAGATCGGCGGCGGATTCATCACCGTCCTGGTCCGCGGGGACGTCGGCAGCGTCAAAGCGGCCGTAGACGCCGGATCGTCCGCCGCCTCGCGCGTCGGCGAACTGGTCAGCTCGCACGTCATCGCACGACCGCACGAAGACCTCTTGAAGGTCTTCATGAAATAAATCCGTAACCTTTTCAATACGACCATGGCACAGCAAGCATTAGGAATGATCGAAGTTCAGGGCCTCTGCGCCCTTCTCGAAGGCAGCGACGCCGCCCTCAAGGCGGCCGACGTCACCCTCGTGGGGTGGGAAAAGATCGGCAGCGGCTACATCACCGCCTTCTTCCGCGGAGACGTCGCGGCGGTCAAGGCCGCCACCGACGCCGCCGCCTCCTCGGCCTCACAGATCGGCAAAGTGATCAGCGTCCAGGTGATCCCGCGTCCCCACCAGGACCTCGCTGGTCTCGGCAGCTGGCTTGGGTAGAATGAAAATCCTCGTCGCCAACCTCGGATCGACTTCGCTGAAGTACCGCCTCTTCGAATTCAAAGGAGAGGAGACCGTCGTGCTCCATCGCGGCGGATTCGAGCGGGTAACCGACTATGCCGGGGCGATCGGCGAGTGTTTGAAGGACCTTCGCGGGGCGGGCGTTCTCGCGAGCGGCGAAGCCCCCTCGGCGGTGGCTTTCAAAACGATTATGGCCAGGGAGAGGACCGGGTGCGTCCGGGTTGACGACGAGGTACTGGCAGCCATGGAGGCCTGCAACCGGATCGCGCCCGCCCACAATCCGCCGTATGTGGAAGGGATCCGCAACTTTTCCCGGAAGATGCCCGGCA
>PWMU01000058.1 GCA_003558065.1 Opitutia bacterium
ATCGGTCGCGATCGTGCGGAAGTTACGGTCCCCGGCCGCCGAGGTCACTTTGTTGCCGGTCACCGGCAACTCCCCGAATTCCAGCCCGGGACTGGTCACCTCGGCGCTGTCGGAATCCCGGAACTGTTCATAACCCTCGGCCCAGCCGGTCCCGCCATCGTTGGTCAAGAGCGTTCCGGCATCGTAGTCGAATCCTTCATACACGAGCAGGTCGCGCGGGTCGGGCTCGACATCGCGAGGCGGCACGTCCGCGTCCGGCACGATCGCGCCCTCCCAGATACGGAAATTGTCGAAATAAGCGTTCCAGACCTGGCTGCTGAAGGTTTGAAACCGAAACGAACGAATCGCCCCGATCTCCGAATCCTGAGCATAGATATACGGGTCGTCGAACCGGTAGCCGTTCACCCAGACCACGCTCTCTCCCGCCGGCAGCTCCTGCGTCCCGTTGGGGGAATCATATTCGATAGTCTCCGTGGTCGTATTCGTAATCATGGCAAACCGCTGCGTATATCCCCCATGAAAATCGCGACTGATGCCAATCAACCGGTAGCTGCCCCCATCGATATCCTCGTCGACGAACTGGAAGCGATGCGCCTGACCGGTGCCCACTCCTCCATGAAAAAACCGGGCCAGGACGCTGTTCGTTTCATCCTCCACCAGATCGCCTTCATGATGCATGTCAAAGGCAACGGTCATGACGCCCGATTCGAACTCATCGTCGGCGCTGCTGAAGTTGAAGCCGAACGCTTCGTCGAGGTGAAGGATCCGGTTGTCCGTTCCCCGCCCAAACAGATTGTCGTCGTCGGTATCGATGCGAACCGTCCCCGCGGCATTGCTGTGGAAACTGACCTCAAACGGTCCTTCGTAATCGTCCGCATTTTCGGGGGTCAGTTCGCCGGGATCCGCGTGATTGAAATCATCGTGCATCACCAGCTCGGGCTCCTCGGCGTAGGGAATTTGAGGAATCTCCGGTTCGAAACCTTCCACGATGGGTTCGAACGGATAAGCGCCTTTGAACAGAGTGATATTATCCAGGTCCATGCTGTAGGTGTCCGTGCTGAACAGGGACCCGACCCGAAGCAGCTCGATCTCGCCTTCCACGTCATCCTCCCGTGTGTAGGTGTAGTCCGCCAGCGTCAGCATCCCGTCCACCCAGAGATCGATACTCTCGGCCGCAACGGTGTGTTCTTCTTCGGTCACGGGATGTTCGTAGGTGACCGCTTCCAGGGAATTATTCACCACCAGATCCTTGCGAACCCTTTGGTCCGGCGCGGGATAGGCGGCGCTCTGTCCGCGGATCGTACCATTCACCATGGAATACTGGTGAATACGTGCCCCATCCTGAAAGAGGAACAGACCGCCCCGCTCGGGATCGCCCTCATCGACCTTATCCTCGGTCAAAGGGCGGTCGATCAGATCGAAACTCAAAGTGGCCACCTCGACCTCGGGTGGGAGAGAAAAGTCGAGGGATCCTCCGCGCACATTTTCGAAACGGACGAACTGGTTTTCGCTTCCGTAACCAAATTCGTCGTCGGTGTCCTGGACGACTTCGATCGGGCCGTGGCTGCCTTCTTCAACCGCGGTCCACACTCCGCCCTGTCCCAGACTTCGGGGAGCTTCGCCCACCTCGTCATCCTCGAAATTAGCCTGGAAAAACATGTCGCCGTCTTTCGGCGGCTGAGGCGGTCCGGGACCGTCGGGCAGGTCGGCCGGGTCGGCCGTTACCGCGACGCCGAAATGGGCATCCGAAGCCTCGGCGATCAACTCGTAGCCGAAGTTATCCAACTGGTAGGCGGAAACGCCCGTGTCCCTTTCGGCTATCAGGAGATGACTGTAAGAGGGACTGAACTGAATCCCAAGAGCCTCCACGAGCCCTTCTCTCAAAAGCGTGGCTTCCTCGGTGTCGAAATCGAGGCGATGGAGGGTTCCGCTGCCAAAGTTCGTAAAGAACACCGCATCGATCTCCGGATTATACGCCAGTCCGTAGGTTTCCCCGGCACCCGAAACATCCACAATCACGTCGCCCTGCGGCGTGTTGCCCGATGGAAGCTGCGTGCGATAGATGGCATTGCCGCTCGCGGTTATCCAGACCAGCTCCTCGTCGTTCTCTCCCCGAAGCGCCACACCGGTGTACGCCGCGCTTCCGGGAAAGTCATCAAACAAGACCTCCACGTTGCCCCCGGTATCGAGGTCCGCCTGCAACAACCCGTTGCTGTAGCAGGAGAAGTAGATCTTTCCGTGCACCTCGGAGAGCACCAGGTAGTGCGGCGCCGAGAACGAGCCGTCGTTTTCGACAAACAGCTCGGCATCACTCCCGTCGAGATTGGCGCGCCAGATGCCGCCCTCGGTGCCGCTGTCGGCATGATCGGTCCAATAGAGGTGGTCGTCGGTCACGAGGATATCGACCGCGTAGCCCCCCATGCCGGTGCCGTCGAAAACTTCGGTGACGTTTTCACCGTCGATGTCCGAGGCCATGATCACTTCCTCTTCCGTCCAATAGAGGTCGTGGGCCGCAACCTGACCGGCGGCGAGGCCGACGGTCACCAGTCCCGCGACCCACCCTCGCGAATAACGAATCAATCTATCTTTCATCTTCCACACTTTCTGTTTTTGGGTTCTCGGTTTCGTTCTTTTAGAAATTTACCGTTCCGTTATTTGCCCAAAAAAAGCGGCCCGCCGAAAAAATCCGGCGGGCCGCTTTTATGAGAATCATTCCGACCACTCCACCGACAGACGAAGGAATCGACGGTCGGAATCTTCGATCGGCTGGAGGTCGCGGTACGTGTACGTCGTCGTGCCATCGCCGTTATCGGTCGTCAACCCATCGACCGGGACCGCGGAATCCGGCCAGTCGCCCGGATCGCCGCCGGCTTCGACCGCGTACTCGACATCACTCACGGCATTGGGACGGGTGAAGGTCAGGGTCAGGTAATCGGC
>PWMU01000126.1 GCA_003558065.1 Opitutia bacterium
AATCCTTGGGCCGGGCCGGATGCCCTTTTTTGTTCAGAGTTGGACGAGATTGAGGCCCATGGGAACGAAGGGTGTGAAGTCTTCGAGGTTGGCGGTGATGAGTTCGGCTCCTTTCTCCATCGCGGCGGCGGCGATGAGGCAATCCGCAGTGGATGCGCGGCGACGCCCGGTGGCATTGAAAAGGCGGGCGGCGGTTTCGGCGATCGAACGATCGAGAGGGTGAATCCGTCCACCCACAACACGTTCCACCAGAAGGAGTTCGTCCGTCTTGAGAGGACCTCGCACGAATTCGTGCCAGGCGACGGCGCTCGTGGCCGGCAGTACGCCTTGTTGGCATCGTGCCCGGGTTTTCGCGAAGACGGGCCCGTCCGGGTCCAGCAGGTAGATGAGGGCGTTGGTGTCGAGATGAAGAACCCTCACGGCCGGAGATCCTCACGGTTCCAGCCCCCACGCCGCGACTCCCGTGCTTCGGCGACCAAGGATTCGATGCGATCGTTCGCGGCCGGAGCGTTGAAACGAATGGCGTCGAGGGCGCGGAGACAGTCTTCGGACGAAGCCGTCGAGTCGGCGACCTGGGCCGACGCTTTAGTCGCGCCACCATGCGACGACTCCGCCAAAACCTTCTCGATTCCCTCCGCAATCAGCTCGCGGATTCTGCGCTTCTGCGCCGCCGCCCGGGTTTTCGCCTCCCGGTAAAGCTCGTCCGGCAATTCCACGGTCGTCTTCATGGAAATAAATATGGCATAAATATGGAATGTTGTCGAGCGGCTATACTCTCCGTCATCAAGTTTTTCAAAAACAGCGGCTATCCCGTGGTTGTGGCGACCGGGTTTATCCCGGGAGATCCGGGGACCCGGAGAATCGGGGGATAAACCCCCTCGCTACGAAGAAATCCCAAAACTTGGCGACGGGGAGGCTATTTCATTCGGGTGGGATCTACGTGGATTGTTTGTTATGTGATCGACCCTTTTCGGCGTCAGGCAGAGAGAGCCGCTTCTCGGTTCCCTGAATCGCGCGAGAATAACCGATCTGAGGCAGGGCGCGGCTGGATTTCCGTTTCCGTACGCCTGATCGAAACATCAAGTAATGTTTTTTCAGGCGCTCGATATAGGCTTCGTCCTGAAGGACGACGTTCTCGAACAGGTCGGGATTCATATTGGCCGAAATCTTTCTCTTGCGGTCTCCTTTCGCCGCCATGGGACCATCGAAATCGCTTCCCGAGTGACGATCAAATCATTTCCAGATGGTTTCGATTGCGAAGGAGTCAAAAACCGGGTCACCCGTGATCAAGGGGAGTTTTTCGGATTCGGCCTGCGCGGCCAGCAACCGGTCGAACGGATCGCGGGGGTCGTTATCCAGTGCTCCCGCCCTTTGGGCGGCCTCCACGCCGAACGGAAGCAGAAGCCAGCCCTCTTCGCGGGCGTTGGCCGCGAGATCCCGGATCAAAGGGGAGGGGAGGGATAATCGTCCCAGGCGGTGTTTATAGCTGATCTCGTAGGCGGAAACCGCGCTGAAGAATATCTGATTTTCCGTGTTTTCCATCAGGCGGCGAACTTTGCGGCTCAGGCGCATCGGCATGCACCACCACCAGACCGCCGCGTGAGTATCGAGGAGGCATTTCATTCATCCGTCGCAACCGGTTTTTCCCAAAGCGCCTGTTCTTCATCGTCCAACGGTTCAAAGAACACCTCGTCGGGAATCGACGTCGCGTCGGCGAACCGGCCCGGTGTGCGCTTCCGGGAGACCTCGGGACTCAACCGGGCCACCGGTTTCCCGTGGTTGGCGATGATGAACTCCTCCCCCTGCGCCACCCGCTTGAGCAGCTTGCTGAGCTGCGTCTTCGCCGCGTGAATATTGATGGTTTCCGCCATAGCTCTGAAAATTAGTTCAAAATACGGACTAAATCAATGGTGAATGCTGCGACTCGTGGAAAGTGCAGAGGTTGACTTTCCATGGCTCCATGCTTAGTATGGAAGTATGAAGAAAATCCAGGTATTGCTCCCCGAGCCCCTGATGGGGCGCTTGCGGCGCCGGGCGGAATGGGAGGACCGGCCGATGAGCGAGGTGATCCGGCGGGCGACGGAGACCTGGCTGGAGAGTCTGCCGGACGATCCGCCTCCGCGGGAGCGCCCGCCCGTCCCGAGAACGTTCCGGCTCGGCTTGCGCGTCCGCGATCCGCGCCGGCAAAAGGAGGCGATCTATGACCGGGAGTCCGAATCGGAATGAACAGCCTGGACACCAATGTGCTTATCTCCGCTCTCGACGAGGAAGCTCCCGGGCACGACAGCGCGTTTGCATTGTACCGCCGCCTGTTCAACGAGCCCGAAGGATGGGTATTGGCGGACCAGGTATTGTTCGAACTCTATCGCGCCCTGCGCAATCCCAAAATATTCCGGTCGCCTCTTGATCCGAAGACCGCACTGGAAGTCGTTGAGGAACTGCGCAACCGAAGCCATGCCCGGTGTGCGGCCTACGAGACGCGGCAATGGAAGGAATTGACCCGCCTCCTCGAACAGAACGTCGAGCGAAAGGGCCTGCTCCTATTCGACGCCGTTCTCGCGGTCACGCTGAAGGCCGCGGGAGTGAAACGTTTCTACACTCGCAATGTGAAGGATTTCGAAGCGTTCGGCTGCTTCGAGGCCGTCGATCCTCCGGACGTTCCGGAAACAGGGTAGACCCGGAAATAAGTACGGTTTTGGTATTGCCTTTGGTTGCATACCGTATTACCTTGATCACTATGAAGACGATGACCGTCAAGTTGCCCGACGAGCTGGCCGTGCGCCTGGAGAAGCGCGCGAAACGCTTGGGCGTTTCGAAATCGGCTCTTTTGCGCCAATCGCTGGAGCGGGATCTGGCCGGGAAGAACGGCGCTGCCGAGGAAGAGCCTTCCGCCTATGATTTGATGAAGGATGGCTGTGGATGTGTGGATA